>CAYSIY010000110.1:0-7466 GCA_964431215.1 uncultured Limnohabitans sp. | reverse complement strand
GCCGAGGGCTACCCTGGCAAGCGCTACTACGGCGGTTGCGAATGCGTGGACATCGCCGAGCAGCTGGCGATCGACCGCGTCAAGCAGCTCTTTGGTGCCGAAGCGGCCAACGTGCAGCCACATTGCGGCGCATCGGCCAACGAGGCCGTGTTCCTGGCTTTCCTCAAGCCCGGTGACACCATCATGGGCATGAGCCTGGCCGAAGGCGGTCACCTCACCCACGGCATGCCACTGAACATGTCAGGCAAGTGGTTCAACGTCGTGTCCTATGGGCTGGACAAGAACGAGGCCATTGATTACGACGCGATGCAGGCCAAGGCCCGTGAGCACAAGCCCAAGCTCATCATCGCCGGCGCTTCGGCCTACTCCCTGCACATCGATTGGGCCCGCTTTGCCCAGGTGGCCAAGGAAGTCGGTGCGATCTTCATGGTCGACATGGCGCACTACGCGGGTCTGATCGCCGCGGGCGTGTACCCCAATCCCGTGCCGCACGCCGACGTGGTGACCTCCACCACCCACAAAAGCCTGCGCGGCCCGCGCGGCGGCATCATCCTCATGAAGGCCGAACACGAGAAGGCCATCAACAGCGCCATCTTCCCCGGCCTGCAGGGCGGCCCGCTGATGCACGTCATCGCCGCCAAGGCCGTGGCTTTCAAGGAAGCGCTGCAGCCCGAATTCAAGGCGTACCAGGCCCAAGTGATCAAGAACGCACAGATCATCGCCGAGACGCTGACCCAGCGCGGCCTGCGCATCGTGAGCGGCGGCACCCAGAGCCACGTCATGCTGGTGGACCTTCGAGCCAAGGGCATCACCGGCAAGGAAGCCGAAGCGGCCCTGGGCGCCGCCCACATGACGATCAACAAGAACGCGATCCCGAACGACCCTGAAAAGCCGTTCGTGACGAGCGGGGTGCGCATCGGCACGCCCGCCATGACCACCCGTGGTTTCAAGGACGAGGAAGCCCGCATCACGGCCAACCTGATCGCCGACGTGCTGGACAATCCGAAGGACGAAGCCAACATCGCCGCCGTGCGCGCCAAGGTCAACGCCCTGACCGCACGCTTTCCTGTCTACAAGTAAGGCCTGAGCCATGAAATGCCCTTTCTGCGGTCACCTCGAAACCCAGGTGGTGGAGACGCGGCTGGCCGAAGACGGGGGCTTCATTCGCAGGCGTCGCCAGTGCGGCGCCTGTGAAAAACGCTTCACCACCTACGAAAAGCCCGAGGTCACCTTTCCGGCCATCGTCAAGAAAGACGGTCGGCGCATCGACTACCAGAGAGACAAATTGCGCGCCAGCCTGAATCTGGCCTTGCGCAAACGGCCCATCCAGACCGAACAGGTGGACGCCGTGATCGAGCGGATTGAGGAAAAACTGCTGGCCTCTGCAGCCCGCGAGGTGGCCTCCAAGCGCATTGGCGAGCTGGTCATGCGCGAGCTCAAGAAGCTCGACAAGGTCGCCTATGTGCGCTTTGCCAGCGTCTACCGCAACTTCGAAGACATCGACGAATTCAAAACACTGGTGGACGAGGTCCGCTGACCCTCACACACAGCCTGCCGAACTGGCTTTTTCAAGGCGTGGCCGACCCAGGGCATTGCTCACCACCTGCCAGCCCGAGTCCGAGCCGGGTCGGCAAAAGCGCCAGGTCCCGGCCATGAAGGCGCCATGAACCGTGGCGCTGCGCCCCTGCGGGTTATAGGAAAAATAGGCTTTCACGGTGCTGGTTACCGTCAGGCGCAAGGGGGTCGGCACAGCGTTGTACACCTCGATGAGTGCTTCACCCGCATCGAGCTGGGCATTGTCGTTGGCATCGGCGAACACCAGCCAGCCCTGCTGCCAGACCCCACCGGGATCACAAGCCTTGCCTTGCGCGTAGGCCATCCTCGCGCACACCGTCACGCGCTGTTGACGTCGCAAGGCCTCGCTGCGTGCCAGCACCAGGCTGCTCCACAAAGCCTCGGCCTGGGCTTGAAGCTGGTGCTGCTGGCGCAGCGCCCACAGACCGGGAGCGGCCAGTGACACCATCAGCCCGATCAAGGCCATGACCACCAGGGCTTCGAGCAAGGTAAAGCCTGGCCCCCCCGATGCTTTGCGTGGCATCTTTTGCATGTTTGTCTCCCTGATCTTGGCAGCCTAATCGAGGCGGCCGCGGCTGCCAAGGGTCGGGGCGCTCTGTACAAGGGCCATCCGGATGGCCAGAATGGCGAAAAAACAGGGAGGAGACAGGCATGAACAAGCCTGAACAACGCCACTTCGGGGCATGGCCTTTTCATGACAAAGGCTGGACGCTGACCGAACTGCTCATCTGTGTGGCACTGATGGGCACACTGGCATCACTGGCCGTCCCCGCCTACCTGCAACAGCAGCGCCAGGCGCGGCGCAGCGACGCACAGGTGGCGTTGCAGCAATTGCAAATGGACCAGGCACGCTGGCGCGGCGAGCACAACAGCTACGCGGACACCCTGACGGCTCTGGGCTGGCGCAGCGACCGATCTCCGGGAGGTCATTACCAGATCCGTATCTCGCAGGCCGACGCCAAGGGCTACACCCTCGAAGCCTGGCCCTGGGGCAGCCAGGCGGCAGACAAGGCCTGCGTCCCGCTGCGGCTGACCTGGCGGGGCAGTGCCAGCACCACACTGAGTGCAGGCGAGTTCACCGACAGCGACCCCGAGCGCTGCTGGCGGCCATAAATCCATGCGCCCCGCTCCGGAACGCGGCGAAACCCTGACCGGCCTGCTGGTGGGCCTGAGCGTCGGCCTGGTTGTACTGGCGGGCGGCACCCAGATGCTGGCACAGCACCTGCGCGGTCACCGCATGAACCTTCAGGCCAGCCATCTGCAGCACGACCTGCACACGAGCATGGACTGGATCACGCGCGAACTGCGCCAGGCCCAATACGTGGCAGGGGCCTGGCAAACACGCTCACCCGGCGCTTGCGACGATCCTTTCTGCGATGGCCCTGAAGACTTCAGCATCGCAGATGACTGGATCGATTTCAGCCGCGACCGCAACCGTGACGGCATGCAGGACGACGACGAATGCATGGGGTTTCGACTGTCGCAAAAAGCGCTGATGGCCCGCAGAACCTGCAGCGGCTCAGGCAACTGGCTGCCCCTGACCGATCGGGCCAGCCTGGAGGTGACGGCGCTGAGCTGGCAACTGCAGTGCGAGCTGCGCCAGGGCTGGCTGCACCGCACGGTGCGCATCACGCTGACCGGCCAGTGGCCGGGCGATGCAAGCCGATCGGTCAGCCTGACGCAAACCGTGCATCTGCGCAACGACCTGCCGACCAGCGCCCAGGCGCTGTATTGCCCATGACGCGATGCTCAGTGGATCGGGCACAAAACGGTGCCATCACCTTGCTGGTGGCCATCGGTCTGGTCATGCTGGCATCGCTGGCGAGCTTCTACAGCAGCCGCAGCGTGCTGATGGACCAGCTGGCAGGGCAAAACCATGCGAGCGCAGCACAATCGCGCCTGGCGGCAGACGCGGCCCTGGCCTGGGCACAAGCGGACATCGCCAGCCTCAGCCCCCCCTTCGATACCATCTTCGCCAACCCGACCCCTTGTCCGGCCGACGCACAAGGGCTGCAGTGGCAATGCGCGGACCTGGCCGTACCGGCCCACACCGCCTTGCCTCAGGCTCAGTCCAGCGTGACCGTCGTGAGGGATCTGGTCATGGTCCCCCATGTATGGTCGCTGTACGCACAAGCGGCTTTGCCCGGTCAAAGCAGCCAGGGGCAGGTCCGCGAGAGTCTGTTCATGCCGGTACTCGCCCCCGCACCCGGTGATGCGCCTCAAGCGGCGCTGGTGCTCAATGGCTGCCTGAGCGAGGCCACCGGTGCCAGCTTGCGGGTATGCCCCTTGAGTCGCAACGGTCAGGCTTGCAGCGGCACGGCCAGCGCCCCGGCCGTGCAAACCCATTTTGTGGTGGACACCAACCGTAACGGCATCATCTCCAGCGCCGAAAAGGCCGCCTGCATGGCTCTGGCCAGCACCAGCCTGCCCGCAGGTGGCACCCGAGTGGGTCCCAACAACGCCCTGCCCCGAAGTCCCTGCAACCGCGCCGCCTGGCGCAGCGTGCTTGGAGACATCAGCCCCGGGCAGCTTCAAGCCTGGTCTGCCGCACAGGAGCGCAACGGCCTGCACGCACTGAGCACACCGCCCAGGACCATTTACTGGATCGACAGCCCCGCAGACTGGAACCAAAGCGTGGGAACGCCCGAAACCCCGGCCCTGCTGGTGTTCTCCAGCCAGGCCTGCACCTTGCGCTGCCCGCGCATGGCACCGGGGATTCGCATTCATGGCAGCGTGGTGCTGGATTCGGGCTGTGATGACGAAAAAATGCGCGGCTGGCAAGGGGCCTGGATTGAAGGCCAGCTGGTGGTCGAATCGGGCATTCCCGAATGGCGTTCGGTCACGCTGTGGGCTCGGCCCTACGCACGCAACGCCTACATCCTGGACTGGCCCGATGGCATGGATGCCACCCGGGTGCAGCGTGTCAACGGCAGCTGGAGCGAGGGCGCGCCATGAAACCTCCGCAGAAGGGCATGGCCCTGATCGAAGCCCTGGTGACCTCGGCCGTGCTGGGCATCGGCTTGCTGGGAGCCACACAGCTCACGCTCAAGGCCATGCAGACTTCGATTGAGACGCGCCAGCGCGGCGTGGCGCAACTGCTCGCGCAAGAGGGCATGGACTGCGCGACATCGGGCAGCGCGTGTGCCAGCGAATACAGCACCGAGGTGCAGGGCGTGCGCTACACACGCCAGATCAAGGTCACGCCGCGCAGTGCAGGGCTGCAGGACATCCAGGTCACCGTGCAATGGGCTTCGCCCCTGTCCACCGCTTCCGGCGTTGAGTCTGGCCGGCTGGTGTGGCACGGCAGCGTCTCGTCACTGCCCGGCTGGGTCGGGCAGTGAACACCTGAGCGGGGCCGAGTACCGCAGCGAGGTCAGCGACTTCGCGTATCCTCAAGCCCGACCCCTACACGAATGGCTGCCCCTGTGTCTTCGATGTCCGACTTCCCCATGCAACGTGCCCTGGCGCTGGCCCGCCAGGCGCTGTGGCTGACCTCGCCCAACCCCCGCGTGGGTTGCGTGATCACTGCGCCCGATGGCACCGTGCTGGGCGAGGGCCACACCCAGCGCGCCGGCGGTCCGCACGCCGAAATCATGGCGCTGCGCGATGCTGCAGCCCAAGGCCACGATGTGAGGGGAGCCACCGCATGGGTCACACTCGAGCCTTGCGCCCACCAGGGGCGCACCGGTCCCTGTTGCGATGCTTTGGCGGCGGCAGGCGTGGGGCGCGTCGTGGCGGCCACGACCGACCCCAACCCCCGGGTGGCAGGACAAGGCATGGCGCGTCTGCAAAGCGCAGGCGTACAGGCACAGACCCTGAACGCCGACGATGCAATGGCCCGACAGGCGCGCGAACTCAACATCGGTTTCTTCAGCCGCATGGAGCGCGGACGGCCCTGGGTGCGCATGAAAATCGCCGCCTCGATCGACGGACAGACTGCGCTGGCCAACGGCCAGAGCCAGTGGATCACAGGTGCACCAGCCCGTGCGGATGGCCACGCCTGGCGCGCCCGTGCCTGTGCCATTCTCACCGGCATCGGCACGGTGCTCGAAGACGACCCGCAGCTCAATGTGCGTGGTCTGGAGGTGCCGCGGCAACCGCATCTGGTGGTCGTCGACAGCCGCCTGGATCTTCCCCTGAGCGCCCGACTGCTGGACACCCTGGGCAGCGGCGAACAGGCACGGCAGATCTGGGTCTACACCGCCACCCGGGACCAACAGGACAAGCGCACCGCGCTCACGGCGCAAGGCGCACAGGTGATTGACTGCCCGGGGCCCGGTGAAAAGGTCGATCTGCCCGCCCTGCTGCGTGATCTGGCCCGGCGCGAAGTCAACGAGCTGCATGTGGAAGCGGGCTTCAAACTCAACGGCTCCCTCATGCGCGAGGGCCTGGTGGACGAGTGGCTGATCTACCTAGCACCCCAGTGGCTGGGTCCGGGGCAGGGCATGGCCCACCTGCCATCGCTTGCGCAACTGGGTGATGCGCTGCAACTGCGCTTTGAGTCAGTGGACCGGGTGGGGCCGGATCTCCGGCTTCTGCTCAGGCGCTGAGCGGCATGCCCCGAAAGCTCATGGCCACAATTACCCCAACTCCTGCAAAGGCCAGCGTGGCTTGACATCAAAGCTGTAGCGCGACTCGGGGCTTTGCACGCCCGCCTGCATGCGCATGGCCGCTGCCATCGCGATCATGGCACCGTTGTCGGTGCACAGGTGCAGCTCGGGGTAATGCACGCGCACGCGCGCCTTCTGGCACAAGGCATTGAGCTGGTGGCGCAACTCGCGGTTGGCCCCCACCCCGCCGGCGACCACCAGCCGCTGAAGGCCAGTCTTTTGCAGGGCCATCATGGCCTTTCGGGTCAGCACCTCGACAATGGCCACCTGGGTCGATGCCGCCAGATCGGCGCGTTCAACGGCGCCCTCGGTGTGGACGGCATCACCGATCTTTTTGCACTGGGTCAGCACCGCGGTCTTCAGTCCGGCAAAAGAAAAATCCAGATCGCCGCTGTGCAGCAGGGGGCGCGGCAATTTGTAGGCCGACGGATTGCCCTGCTCGGCCAGCCGCGACAGACCCGGGCCTCCCGGGTAAGGCAGACCCATGAGCTTGGCCGACTTGTCAAAGGCCTCGCCGGCCGCATCATCAATGGTTTCACCCAGCAGTTCATAGCGACCGACGCCATCCACCCGCATCAGCTGGGTGTGTCCTCCGGAAACCAGCAAGGCAATGAACGGAAACTCCGGCGGGTCCTCGCTCAAAAAGGGCGACAGCAGATGGCCTTCGAGGTGGTGGATGCCGATCACCGGCTTGCCCAGAGAGGCCGCCAGCGCGCAGGCAACGCCCGAACCCACCAGCAAAGCCCCGGCCAGGCCTGGGCCACGGGTATAGGCCACTGCATCGACCTCGGCCAGCGTGTGGCCGCCGCGCACCATCACCTCGCGGGTGAGCGGCAGCACGCGGCGGATGTGGTCGCGGCTGGCCAGCTCGGGCACCACGCCGCCAAAGGCCTGGTGCATTTCCACCTGGCTGTACAGAGCATGGGCCAGCAGGCGGGGCACGCCGGTGTCTTGCAGCCTGACCAGTGCCACGCCGGTTTCATCGCACGACGACTCAAAACCCAGCACCAGTGTGCCGCGCTCCGAGGCTGGCGCTGGCACAGACGCGGGTGCAGATGGGCTAAGAGGGCTGTTGGCAGACATAGGGCGGCAAGTGTAGGCCAGCGCTGGGCCACAATCGTGGCACGCCCACCGCCGCACCGCGCCTAGCTTATGCCCGCCACCGCCACCCCAGACCAGATAGAAGCCATTGAGCGCGCCACCCTAGAGGCCCTGCGCCCCGCCCATGTGCACGCCATCGCGCACTGGTTGCTGCCTTTTGACCCGGCCGAGGTTGGCCGC
>CAYSIY010000109.1:0-7467 GCA_964431215.1 uncultured Limnohabitans sp. | reverse complement strand
GAACAGGCCGTCGCGCAGGCCACTGTCGTGCGTGCCCCCGGCGGAGGTGGGAATCAGGTTGACGTAGCTCTCGCGCACCGGTGCGCCCTCTTCGGTGAAGGCCACGGCCCAGGCCGCGCCTTCGCCCTCGGCAAAGCTGTCGTGGCTTTTGTCGGCATAGCCCTCGCCGGCAAACAGCGGGATCACCGGGTCGGCGTTCAGGGTCTGCCCCAGGTAGTCGCCCAGGCCGCCCTTGTACTGCCAGTTTTGCGTCTCCTTGGTTTTTTCATTGACGAGGCTGACGCTCACACCCGGCATCAGCACCGCCTTGCTGCGCAGCAGATGCACCAGCTCGCCCATGGGCAAGGCGGGCGAATCGAAGTATTTGGCGTCGGGCCAGACGCGCACCGTGGTGCCTTGCTTGCGGTCGCCAGACTCCTGGGCGCGGGCCTTGAGTGGCTCGACCACATCACCACCGGAGAACACCAGCGTGGCGACCTGGCCTTCGCGGTGGCTGCTGGCTTCGAGCCGCTTGGCCAGCGCGTTGGTCACGCTCACGCCCACACCGTGCAGGCCGCCCGAAAAGCTGTAGGCCCCGCCCGAGCCCTTGTCGAACTTACCGCCTGCATGCAGGCGGGTGAAGACCAGCTCGATGACCGGTGCCTTTTCTTCAGGGTGCAAGCCAAACGGAATGCCCCGCCCATCGTCCTCGACGCTGACCGAGCCGTCCGTGTGCAGCGTGACCTTGATCTTCTTGCCAAAGCCCGCCAGCGCCTCGTCGGCGGCGTTGTCCAGCACTTCCTGAATGATGTGCAGCGGATTGTCGGTGCGGGTGTACATGCCCGGCCGTTGCTTGACGGGCTCCAGCCCCTTGAGGACTCGGATGGAACCTTCGGAATATGCGCTTTGTGTTGCCATGGCGGGCGATTGTAGAGGGAAACCCGTCAGAAAGCTGTATGAATAAACAGTCCATCATCGGCGTCCTGTACGGGACCGCAGGGTCATGGCCCGATTGGGTACAGTTCTGGCATGCAACACAAACCCCTCTCCCTCACCCAGGTCCTGGTCTGCGGTGCCGCCATCGTCACCTTGTCCATGGGCATTCGCCACGGCTTTGGCCTGTGGCTGCAGCCCATCACCCAGGCGCAGAGCTGGGGCCGTGCCGACTTTGCCTTTGCCATGGCGGTGCAAAACCTGGCCTGGGGCTTTTTCGGCATTTTTGCCGGCATGATCGCCGACCGCTTTGGCGCTTTCCGCGTGATTGCCATGGGCGCCCTGCTCTACGCCGTCGGCTTGCTGGGCATGGCCTGGTCCACCTCGGCCTGGACTTTTGCCCTGTTCACCGGGGTCATCATCGGCATGGCCCAGGCGGGCACCACCTATGCCGTGATTTACGGCGTGATCGGGCGCAACGTCAGCGCCGAGCGCCGCTCGTGGGCCATGGGCATCGCGGCGGCGGCCGGATCGTTTGGCCAGTTCCTGATGGTGCCGGTCGAGGGGTTGCTGATCAACTTCAGCGGCTGGCAGAACGCCTTGCTGATCCTGGCGGCGGCGGCGCTGCTGATGGCGCCACTGGCCTGGGGCCTGCGCGAGCCCGGGCTCGCCGGCACCACGGCGGCCCGGCGCGAACAAACCATCGGCCAGGCTTTGGGCGAAGCCTTTGGCTACCGCAGCTTTCAGCTGCTGATGGCCGGCTACTTCGTCTGCGGCTTTCAGGTGGTGTTCATCGGCGTGCACATGCCCAGCTACCTCAAGGACGCCGGTCTGTCGCCCCAGGTGGCCAGCTACGCGCTGGCGCTGATCGGCCTGTTCAATGTGTTCGGCACCTATGCGGCGGGCGCGCTGGGCCAGAAGCTGGCCAAAACCAGAATCCTGGCCTTCATCTACTTTGCACGCTCGGTGGCCATCGTGCTGTTCCTGCTGGTGCCGCTCACCCCCATGAGCGTATACGTGTTTTCTGCCGTCATGGGCCTGCTGTGGCTGTCCACCGTTCCGCCCACCAATGCGGTGGTGGCGCAGATTTTTGGCGTCTCGCACCTGTCCATGCTCAGCGGCTTCATCTTTTTCAGCCACCAGATCGGTTCCTTCATGGGCGTGTGGCTGGGCGGCTACCTGTATGACAAGACCGGCAGCTACGACATCGTCTGGTACCTGGCCATTGCCCTGGGGGTTTTTGCCGCACTGGTGAACCTGCCGGTGCGCGAGAATGCCATCGCCCGACTGCAAACCCGACCGGCCTGAAACCATGGCCACACGTCATACCTCCCGGGCCTGGGGCGTTGCAGCAGTGACGGCGCTGGCCCTGACCGCCTGGCTCTACGCCCGCCCCGAGATGGCCATCGTGCTGGCCGAGCAGCTTTGGTCCTGCTTCGGACTGTGAGCATGCACGGCACCGAAGCCCCCTCCCCCTGGGTCTGCCGCTGGACCCCGCTGATCCGTCCGGCCGGGCAGGTGCTCGATCTGGCCTGTGGCGGCGGTCGCCATATGCGATGGCTGGCCGCGCAGGGGCACACCCCGCTGGGTGTGGACCGGTCCCTGGACGCGCTGGCGCTGGCACAAGCCTATGGCCCCACGCTGCACGCGGACATCGAGAGCGGACCCTGGCCACTCGGAGACCGCAGATTTGACGCTGTGGTCGTCACCAACTACCTCTGGCGGCCGCTGTGGCCCAGCATACTGGGCGCGGTGGCACCGGGCGGCGTCCTGATCTACGAGACTTTTGCCCAGGGGCAGGAAACCGTGGGCCGACCCTCGCGTGCCGACTTTCTGCTGGCCCCCGGAGAATTGCTGCAACTGGCGGCACAGGGTGGGCTGCGGGTGATCGCCTACGAAGACGGTTTCCTGGCTTCGCCAGAGCGCTTTGTGCAACGCCTCGCGGCGGTGCGCGAAACCGCGTCCACGGTCCCCGCACGCTGGCCCCTGGGCTGATGCGGGTCTGGGCAACTCCGGGGCGTGTCCCTCGTTAGAATGCATCCTTCCGTGCAAAGCAAGACCGATATGACCCCCCAGCACCGCATCCAAGGCAGCATCCCCGCCCTGGTCACCCCCATGCTCGACAACGGCGAGGTGGACTACCCCACCTTGCGAAAACTGATCGACTGGCATGTGGCCGAAGGCACCGATGCGCTGGTGATCGTCGGCACCTCGGGCGAGTCGCCCACCGTCAATGTCCAGGAGCACCGCGAAATCCTGCGCGTCTCGGTCGAGCAGGCCGCCAGCCGCATTCCCATCATTGCCGGCTGTGGTGCCAATTCCACCGCCGAAGCCATTGAACTGGCCAGGTACGCCCAGTCCATCGGTGCCGACGCGCAACTGCAGGTCGTGCCCTACTACAACAAGCCCACCCAGGAGGGTCTCTACCAGCACTTCAAGGCCATCGCCGAAGCCACCCCCAAGTTGCCGGTCATCCTCTACAACGTGCCCGGGCGTACCGTGGCCGATCTGCAGCACGAGACCGTGCTGCGCCTGGCGCAGGTGCCCGGCATCATCGGCATCAAGGAAGCCACCGGCAACATCGAGCGCGCCCAGTGGCTGATCCGTGACGTCCCCAAGCACTTTGCGGTGTACTCGGGTGACGACCCGACCGCCGTGGCCCTGATGCTGTGTGGCGGTGCCGGCAACATCAGCGTGACGGCCAACGTGGCCCCCCGCCTGATGCACGAGCTGTGCGCCGCCGCCATCCGCGGCGACATCGCTGCGGCAATGAAAATCCAGTTCCAGCTGATGCCGGTGCACAAACACCTGTTTGCCGAAGCCAATCCGATCCCCGTCAAATGGGCCATGGCCCGCATGGGCCTGTGTGGCCACGCCCTGCGTCTGCCCCTGACGCCGCTGTCCCCAGCCCAGCAGCCCGTGGTGGAGGCCGCACTGAAGGCCTCGGGCCTGTTGTGATGTCCCCGCAAGGAAACGCCGTGAAACGATCCCTCATCTCCACCACCGCCGCCTGTCTGACCGTTCTGACGCTGGCACCAGGCTGCACGATGCTGCAGGAAGACAAGGTCAACTACAAGAGCGCCAGCAAGGGCACCAGCCTGGATGTACCGCCCGATCTGAGCCAGCTTCGTCGTGACTCACGCTACACGCTGGAAAGCACCTCGGCCACCTCGTCCGGGTTTGCCAACGCCCAAAGCACCGTCAGGGATGCCGGTACTGCCGCCAACACCCTGGGCGATGTGCGCATGGAGCGCTCGGGCAACCAGCGCTGGCTGGTGGTCAACCGCCCGGCCGACAAGGTCTGGGACACCCTGCGCGAATTCTGGACCAGCAACGGCTTCGTGCTGACCACCGACGCCGCCGATCTCGGCATTCTGGAGACCGACTGGGCAGAAAACCGCGCCAAAATCCCGCAGGACATCATTCGGCGCTCGCTGGGCAAGGTGCTCGATGGCTTGTATTCGACCGGCGAGCGTGACCGCTATCGCACCCGGGTCGAGCGCAACAACAGTGGCGGCGTGGACATTTACATCAGCCATCGCGGCATGGTCGAGGATTTTGCCGATGCACAGAAAACCCGGACCGTCTGGAAACCTCGTCCGGCAGATCCGGAGCTGGAAATCGAATTCCTGCGTCGCCTGATGGTCAGGCTGGGAGCGCCCAGGGAACAGGTCCAGCAGGCCACTGCCGCCACCCCGGCCGCTGCCATCACGACCCCCACCTCGCTCAAGATCATCTCGGTCGGCGGACAACCTGCACTGCCCCTGCCGGATGCGCTGGACCAGGCCTGGCGACGCACCGGCGTGGCACTGGACCGCAGTGGTTTCACGATCGAAGACCGCGACCGCAGCAAAGGCCTCTACTTTGTCAGGTATGTTCCTCCTGCCGTTAGCCAGGAAAAACCGGGGTTCCTCTCAGGCCTTCTGAGCAGGAAACCCCAAGCGCCGACATTGACCCGCTACCAGATCGCACTGCAGCCCGGCCCCAATGGCGGAACCCTGGTGCGTGTACGTGATCAGGCTGGACAGGCGGCAGCCTCGGACAACGCCGAGAAAATCCTGCAATTGCTGGCCGCAGAAATACGATGACCCCACCAGCAGGGCACAAAAAAACCCGCCGAGGCGGGTTTTTTTGTGGGTGCCCATGGTGCACCGCTCAGGTGCACCACTGGCGCCGATCACTTGGCAGCGGATGCGGCAGCAGAAGCGTCAGCAGCAGGAGCCGATGCAGCAGCCGAAGCGTCAGCAGCGGGAGCCGGTGCAGCAGCAGGAGCGGGAGCGGCAGGAGCAGCAGCTTCTTCTTTCTTGCCGCAAGCAGCGAGGGCAGCAGCAGCGATCACGGCGGCCAGTACGAGGGTCTTGTTCATTTTGAATGTCCTTGAAAGTAAAACAATTTCCGGAAATTGTCATGTCAGCCCGATGGACCGACTGACCGAGCCGAAAGTACTCGAGATATCCCGGCTCAGCGCAGGATTATAGCGTTTTCCCGAATATCGACTGTTGATGCCTCCAACACCGACGTCAGCCGCCGGACAGATCAGGGCAGAGGCTGCAGCCACCCACTCTCAAGCCACTCCTGCATGGCCGACTGCGCCGCTGCGCTCAATCGTGCGCAAGCCCCGGCGGTCAAGCGGCGCTCGTTGGCCAGGGCACGCAGCAAGCGGGCATCCTGCCCCGCCACCCGAAAACCCTCGCCGTTGATGAACACATGGCGCGGGTCGTACATCATGCGGGTGCGACGGTCCAGAACGACGCCATTGACGGGTGGCCAGGGCCGAGCTTGCGCGGCTTCAAACCAGACCTGGGCCTTGGGTTGGGTCAGGTACTCCCCGAGCAAGAGCGCCAATGCATGCGGATCGCCCTGCGCCTTGTCCAGGGCCTGCCGGGCAAAGTCCAGCAGCGCCTCGGGCACGGCCGCAGGCTCGGCGACCGCAGGCTGGGCGGGATCCCGGTAGACCCCATCACCCGCCCGCTCGGCGGCTTCGTCCGCCAGACCGAGCAGGATTTCCCGGGCCAACTCGCCTTGCTGGGGTGAGCGAAAGCCGATCGACCAGGTCATGCACTCGCCGACCGCGATGCCGTCGTGGGCGTATTTGGGCGGCAGGTACAGCATGTCGCCGGGGTTGAGCACCCACTCTTGCTCGGGCTCGAAGTGCTGCAGGATTTTCAGCGGTACACCCTCTTGCAGGGTCAGATCCTTCTGTCTGCCAACGCGCCAGCGACGCTGACCGTGCGCTTGCAGCAGGAAGACGTCATAGCTGTCAAAGTGAGGCCCGACACCGCCACCGTCGCTGGCATAGCTGATCATCAGATCATCCAGCCGGGCGTCCGGCACAAAGCGGAACTGCTGCATCAACTGGTGCACACCGTCGTGGTGCAGGTCCACCCCCTGCACCAGAAACGTCCAATGTTTCTGGCTGAACGGTGGCAGGCTGCGGCGCAGCAGTGGGCCGTGCTTCATCTTCCAGCCCTTCGCGCCCTGCACAATCAGACGCGACTCCACCTCCTCACGCCCGGCCAGCTCGACCAGCTCCGCACGGCCCACGCAAGGCCTGAAACCGGGGATGGCCTGTCGCACCAGCAGGGGTTTCTTGTGCCAGTGGCGCTTCATGAACTGGGCTGGCGTGAGGCCGCCCAGCAAGGTCAGGGGTTGGTCGATGTCCATGGTGAGACAATTGTCCCATGGACATCAAAGAGCAATGCGTCGTGGCGCTGACCTGGACGCTCAAGGACACCCTCGGTGAAACGCTGGACGTGCTGGACGAGCCGGTCGAATTCCTGCTGGGCGGGCAAGACCTGTTGCCCAAAATCGAAGCCGCCCTGCAGGGGCACAGCCCGGGTGCCAAGGTCGATCTGCACCTGGAGCCCGAAGACACCTTCGGCGACTTTGACGACCAGTTGCTGTTTCTGGAGCCGCGCGCGCTGTTCCCCCAGGACATCGAAGAGGGCCTGACCATCGAAGGCACCGCCCTGCCGCAGGGCTGCAACCCGGACGCCCCCCGCAATGTGCTCTACACCATCACCGAGATCTACCCCGAGCATGTGGTGCTGGACGGCAACCACCCGCTCGCGGGCATTGCCATCCGGCTGCACCTGAAGGTAGAGGGTGTGCGCGAGGCCACCGAAGAGGAAGTGGGCCGCGGCACTTGTGGCACAGGCTTCTTCCGCATCGAAGTGGGCGAACAGCAATCGTCCGAGGGCAAGACCCTGCACTGAGCGCAGGGGGTTACTCAGGTCTGACTCAGGTCTTGGGCAAGGTCACACCCACCTGCCCCTGGTACTTGCCACCCCGGTCCTTGTAGCTGGTCTCGCAGACCTCGTCGCTCTCGAAGAACAGCACCTGGGCACAGCCCTCGCCCGCGTAAATCTTGGCCGGCAGCGGGGTCGTGTTGGAGAACTCCAGCGTCACGTAGCCTTCCCACTCGGGCTCGAAGGGCGTGACGTTGACGATGATGCCGCAGCGGGCATAGGTGCTCTTGCCCAGGCACACCGTCAGCACATTGCGCGGGATGCGGAAGTACTCGACCGTGCGGGCCAGCGCGAAGCTGTTGGGCGG
>CAYSIY010000108.1:0-7479 GCA_964431215.1 uncultured Limnohabitans sp. | reverse complement strand
GGAGCAGTTCGTGCGTGACGCCCGCATCAACATGATCTACGAGGGCACCAACACCATCCAGTCGCTCGACCTGCTGGGCCGCAAGGTGCTGGGCAACAACGGCGCCACGCTCAAGAAATTCGGCGCACAGGTCGAAGCCTTCATCCGCGCCGAAATGGGCAACGAGGCCATGGGCGAGTTCGTCAAACCGCTGGCCGATCTGGGCGGCAAGATCACCCAGCTCACCGGCGAGATCGGCATGAAGGCCATGAGCAACGCCGACGAGGTGGGCGCGGCCGCAGTCGACTACCTGCGTGTGGTGGGCCACATGGTGTATGGCTACTTCTGGGCCCGCATGGCCAAGGTGGCGCTCGAGAAGATCGCGCAGGCCGAAGAAGAGGCCCAGCGCCCCGACCCGTTCTATGTGGGCAAGTTGCAGACCGCCCGTTTTTATTTCACCCGCCTCATGCCCGAGACCTCGAGCCTGATGCGCCGCATCCGTACCGGCAGCGAAGTGCTGCTCGACACCGATGCCGCTCTCGCCTGACTTCAACCCAAGGAGAACTCCCATGCGCCATTTCCTGAGCCATTTCCTGATCGTTGCCCTGCTGGGTCTGGCCAGTGCCGCCCATGCCAGCACGCCCGTGGGCCGTTGGCACACGATCGATGACAAGACCGGTGAGGTCAAGAGCCTCGTCACCATCGAAGACAAAGGCGGCGTGCTCAGCGGCCGGGTGACCCAGCTGCTGCGCAAGGGGGTCGATCCGGCTGCACGTTGCGATAAATGCAGTGACGACCGCAAGGGCCAGACCATCCTCGGCATGGAAATCATCCGTGGCGTGAAAAAGGCCGGTGGCGAAGACCACTGGGACGGCGGCGAGATCCTCGACCCGGAAGAGGGCAAGCTGTACCGCGTGCGACTGACGCCCCAGGAGGGCGGTACGAAACTGCAGGTTCGTGGTTTCCTGGGTCCCTTCTGGCGCAACCAGGTCTGGGTCAAGGCCCCCTGACCCTTTCATAGACCCGCCGCCTGAGGGCGGCTTTTTGACCGAGATCACCATGTCCGACATTCTTTTGCATACCGACGCCGGGGTCATGACCCTGACCTTCAACCGGCTGGACAAGAAAAATTCCATCACCTCGGCCATGTATGCGCAGCTGGCCGATGGCATAGAGCAGGCCCGAGAGGACGCCAGCGTGCGCGTGGTCGTGATCCAGGGCCATGAAACCATCTTCAGCGCGGGCAATGACATCGGCGACTTCCTCAACCAGCCCCCGTCCACGCAGGACTCGCCGGTGTTCCGCTTCCTGCGCGGCATCGCCACCTTTGAGAAGCCGCTGATCGCTGCCGTGGCCGGACCCGCCGTGGGCATCGGCACCACGCTGCTGTTCCATTGCGATCTGGTCTACGCCGGCGACAACGCGGCCTTTTCGATGCCTTTCGTGAATCTGGGCCTGTGCCCCGAGGCAGCGTCGAGCCTGCTGGTGCCGCGCATGTTCGGCTACCACCGCGCCGCAGAGGCCCTGTTGCTTGGCGATCCTTTTTTTGCAGAAGCCGCGCAGGAGGTGGGCCTGGTCAACCGTGTGCTGCCGCCGACTGAAGTCAATGGCTATGCCCAGGCGCAGGCCAAAAAGCTGGCGGGCAAGCCCTTGTCTTCCTTGGTCGAGACCAAGCGCCTGATGAAAGGCGACCAGCAAGCGGCGGTGCTCGCCAAGATGGCCGAAGAAGGCCAGAGCTTTGGCCGCATGCTGCGCGAGCCTGCCGCCCGCGAGGCTTTCGGTGCGTTTGTCGAAAAGCGCAAGCCGGACTTCAGCAAAGTCTGAGCTGTTTTCTCAGCGGCGGACTGCGGCTGCCATGCATGTCTGCACAGGGTGTGCCATCGCGGTCGGTGACCGCTCCTACAATGCCTGCATGCCAGACCGCGCTGCACCGCCCGTGACTTTCGAGCCCGAGTACCTCGAAGGCTTTCGCCAGATCTTTGAAGAAAAGATCGTTTTCAACCAGACCCTGGGTCTCAAGCTCACCCGCATCGAGCCGGGTCGTGTGCAGGCGCGCATGGACATGCGCGAGGCGCTGGTGGGCCACTTTGCCTACCACCGCATCCATGGCGGCGTGATCAGCGCGGCACTCGACGCGATAGGCAGCGCGGCCGTGATGTCGGCCGCCGCCGCCAAACACATGGACGAGCCGCCGGCCAAGCGCCTTGAGCGCTTTGCCAAGTTGGGCACCATCGATCTGCGCATCGATTACCTGCGCCCGGGGATTGGCGAGTTCTTCACCATCGACGCGCATTGCCTGCGTGTGGGGTCTCGGGTGGGCACCTCGCGCATGGACTTTTGCGGCCCCGATGGCACGCTGATGTCCGCAGGGGCTGCCGCTTACATCGTGTCCTGACCCCACATTCAAGGGTCAGTGACTGCGGCCGCCGCGGTACATGCCGTGGGTCTTGCGGTTGAGCACGCCCTGCGCGGCCAACTTGTTCATTGAAGGGCTGGCGTGGGCATGGGTGATGGCCAGGCCCAAAGCATCGGCGGCATCCTGACGCGGTGCGGCGGGCAACTGCAACAGGCGTTTGACCATTTCCTGGATCTGCGACTTGGCCGCACGCCCGTGGCCGGTGACGGCCTGCTTCATCTGCAGCGCGGTGTATTCGGCCACCGGCAGCGCGCAGGACACGAGGGCCGTGACACAGCAGCCGCGCGCCTGACCCAGCATGAGTGAAGCCTGCGGGTTGACGTTCATGAAGGTGATCTCGACCGAGGCCACGTCGGGCTGGTAGCGGAGGTGGATTTCGCGAATGCCCTCGTAGATGACTTTGAGGCGGGCGGGCAGGTTGCCCATTTCGCCTTGGGTCGTTTCAATGACGCCGCTGGCCACGTAACTCAGCTTCGAGCCACTCATGTCGATCACCCCGAAGCCGGTGGTTTGAAGACCCGGGTCGATGCCCAGGATGCGTGTGGTGGCGCTCATGGCAACACCACGTTGTTCATGCGGCCCATGATGACCTCGCTGCGCTCGGTCAGGTAGGACGAGTGGGGCCGTCGTTCAAAGTACCGGGGGCGCGGCAGCATCACCGCCAGCCGTGCCGCCTCCCAGGCATTGAGCTGTGCGGCCGGTTTGCGGAAATAGTGTTGCGCTGCCGCCTCGGCGCCGAATACGCCTTCGCCCCATTCCACGCTGTTGAGGTAGATCTCCAGGATGCGCTGCTTGGGCAGGCAAGTCTCCAGCATCAGGGTGATCAGCATTTCCTGGCCCTTGCGCAGCAAGGTGCGTTCGCCCGACAGGAAAAGGTTCTTGGCCAGTTGCTGCGTGATGGTGGAGCCGCCAACGATTTTGGGTGCTGGCGGCGGCTTGCCTGGGCGCTGGGTGGCCTGTGTTTCGGCCCGGGCCTGGGCTTTGGCATTCCTGTTCCAGGCGTTCTTGACGGCATCCCAGCGGATGCCGTCGTGGCGGGCAAACGCATCGTCCTCCGAGGCCAGCACCGCCCGCGAGAGGTTTCTGGAGATGTCGGGCAAGTCGACCCAGGTTTGCCGCCAGGGCAATTGGCCGTGGCGCTGCAGGATCTGCCAGATCTGCGAGCGCTCAAAGCTGGTGGATTCGGGGGCGACCCAGCCCATGGTCAGAACCCGCAACAGAAAAAACAGTTGCAGGCCCATCAGGGCCAGCGCGCACAGTCCAAACCATCGCAGCAGCGCTTTCATGGGGGGCAGGGTTTTCAGGAAGGGGTTTCGTCGAGATCCACCGCAATACGGACGGGCCCTGCAGATTCGGTCTCGTCCTCCTCCGGATCGCCGGACGCATCTTCGGCACTGGGTATGGCGCTGTCCAGATGGGCGGTGACGGTGCCACTCACATCGAGTGCCATGAGGTCGATGGCACCGAGCTTGACGCGCACCCTGGCCCCGCGTGGCAGACCTTGCGCGCCCATGACGGTGAAAACCAGCGGCAGCGTTTCGGCGCGCACCAGCCAGGCACCGCCGCCGCTCTCCTTGACCAGGGCGGCGTCGAGCTCGGTGATGTCCTGCTGTTGCAGGTGTTTGAGCGTCCAGTAGCGCTCCATGCCCGACTGCACACTGTTGTAGCCGCTGTAGGCGGCGTCAAAGGCGCTGATGATCGAGAACAGCTCGGCATCCTTGGGCTTGAAGGGCGCGGCCAGGGCGGCAGTGGCCCCATGGCGGGCGCAGGCGATGATCTGCCACTGGTTGACCAGATCGGTGTAGCGGCGCAGGGGCGAGGTGCTCCAGGCGTAACTGGGCACGCCAATGCCCGCATGGGGTAGCGCTTTGGTGCCCATGCGCACTTTCACGCCCGGGGCGAGACTGGCCTGACTGCGATAAATGCCGGGCACGCCCAGGCTGGACAGCCACTGGCCCCAGGTGCTGTTGGCCAGGATCATGGCTTCGGCCACCATCAGGTCCAGCGGCGCGCCACGCTGGCGGGTACCGATGATCACCATCTCCTCGCCGCTGGGCGGGGTGTCGTTGCTGGTGCGATCGAGCTTGAAGCTGTAGTCGGGGCGGTTGAAAGTTTCGGGCTTGCCGCGCACCTGCTCACGGCGTGCCTTGAGCGTCTGCGCCAGTCGCCAGAAGAAAGCGAGTGTGGCGCGGCTCACGGGCACATCGGCATGGTCGGTGTGGTCTTCGCCTTCGAGCCAGGCCTGGGTGATGCGGTCGTCGAGCTGATCGTGCCGCAGGTTGACCTGGATCGGCACGCGTTCGAGTCGGGTCTCGGTCTTCTGGATCTGCAGATCGACCTCGCTGAAGGTCACATAGAGCGACACGGCCGGGCAGTCCTGGCCCTCTGTGAGGGTGTAGTTTTGCACCACCGCATCGGGCAGCATGGTGATCTTGTAGCCCGGCATGTAGACGGTGGACAGGCGCTGACGGCCCACCTGATCAATGGGCGTGCCCGGCTGCACGGCCAGGCCTGGCGCGGCAATATGAATGCCAACGGTGACGGTGCCGCTGCCCAGGCCCTGCAACGAGAGCGCGTCGTCAATCTCGGTGGTGTGCGAATCGTCAATGGAAAAGGCCTGCACTGGGGCCAGTGGCAGTGCATCGGTGATGGTCGGCGCTTGCAGATTCGGAAAGCCCGTGCCCTTGGGGAACCACTCGAACAAAAAGCGTTGCCAGTGGAAGTCCCAAGGCGAGTCGATCGCACCGGCCTCCTGCAGCAGCGCCAGCGGTGCTTTCTGGCTGGCCTTGCTGGCCTCAACCACCGCCTTGTATTCGGCCGCGTTCTTGTCGGGCTTGAACAGGATCCGGTAGAGCTGCTCGCGCACGGGCTGGGGGCAACGGCCCTGGCTCAGTTCCTGTGCCCAAAGCTCAATCTGTGCCTGGATCTGTTTTTTCTTTTCGATGGCGGCCAGGGCTTGCTGCACGGTCTCGGCGGCGGCCTTTCGAAACCGTCCCTTGCCCGCCCGACGGAAGTAATGGGGCGCCTCAAACAGGCGCAGCAATGCGGCGGCTTGCTCAACGGCAGTGGGTCCGGCAGAGAAGTAGTCCGCAGCCAGATCGGCAAAACCGAATTCTTCATCGGGAGCAAACTCCCAGGCCAGATCGAGCTCGATGGTCTGGGCCAGCGCCGTTGCCTCGGCCAGCAGGGCGGCAGGCGCGGGCTGGTTGAACTTGAGCAGCATCTGCGCGGCCTTGAGCTTGACCCGTTTGCCGGTCTCGAGTTCGACCTGGGCCGAAGCTTCGGCCTCCTGCATGACCCTTCCGGCCATGAATTTGCCGGCTTCTTCGAATAATACGTACATGCGTTCATTGTCCCATGCCCGCCTGCGCCTGCAGTCGCTCAGTCGAGTTGCAGGAATCGCAGGATTTCGGGGAGGTGATCGTCGAAATCGCTGATGGCGTGGTCGCTGCCCTGAATCAGCCGGACCTGGTCATCGCCGTAGGCGGCCAGCATTTCGCGCCAGTCCAGCACCTCATCGCCCTGGGCGATGACCGCCAGGGTCGGCGGGCGGCATTCATGGGGGGTGGCTTCGAGCGCCTGCAGCTCGTCAATGAAGCCGGCGTCAAAATGGATGCGCTGGTCCGGTTCGTGCCAGGCCGGGTGCTCGCCAATGTAGCCCGCCAGGTCGCGCGCCGGATGCACGGCGGGGTTGAGCAGCACGACAGGACAGCCGATCTGCCGCGCCAGCACATGGGCATAAAACCCGCCGAGAGAGGAGCCCAGCAGCGCCATGCGATCCCGGGGCCAGTCGGCGATGCCCTGGCGGATCCGGGCCATGGCCTGGGCCGGCGAGGGGGGCAGTTGAGGGCACCACCACAGCGTCCCGTGGGGCCGTGCGGCCACCGACTGGGCCATGCGCCGGGCCTTGAACGACTGCGGCGAGGAGCGAAAGCCGTGCAGGTAAAGCAGGTGAGTCGGTGGCAAGGGCATGGGCCGATCGTAAGCGATGCCTGCTTTGCCGCAGGGGGATAATGCGGGCATGGTGGCGGTGATTCAGAAAAATAGCCTTTGGCGGCGTTTCCTGTACTTGATTGACGGGTTTGACGGCCCGTTGGCTTTTGCTGTGTTCGTGTTGGCCTGCACGGGCATGACGGCCATGTACTCCTCCGGCTACGACCATGGCACCCGTTTCGTGGACCATGGCCGCAACATGCTGATTGCCGGCTTCATCATGTTTGTGGTGGCCCAGATTCCGCCCCAGAAACTCATGCGTTTGGCCGTCCCGCTCTACACTGCGGGCGTGCTGTTGCTGATCGCTGTGGCGATTTTCGGCATCACCAAAAAAGGGGCCCGCCGCTGGATCAATCTGGGGGTGGTGATCCAGCCCAGCGAGATCCTCAAGATCGCCATGCCACTGATGCTGGCCTGGTGGTTCCAGAAGCGCGAGGGCCAGTTGAGGCCGCTGGATTTCATCGTGGCCGGCTTGCTTCTGGCTGTGCCGGTGGGCCTCATCATGAAGCAGCCCGACCTGGGAACCTCGCTGCTCGTCCTGGCCGCCGGCCTGTCGGTGATCTACTTTGCCGGGCTCCAATGGCGGTGGATCTTGCCGCCGGTGCTGCTGGGCCTGGTGGGCCTGATCGTGCTGGTCTTCATGGAGCCCACCCTGTGCGCGCCCGGAGTGGACTGGAAGGTTCTGCACGAGTACCAGCGCCAGAGGGTGTGCACTTTGCTCGACCCGACCCGCGACCCCTTGGGCAAGGGCTTTCACATCATCCAGGGCATGATCGCGATTGGCTCCGGAGGCTTCTGGGGCAAGGGCTTCATGCAGGGAACGCAGACCCATCTGGAGTTCATCCCCGAACGTACGACCGACTTCATCTTTGCGGCTTACGGCGAGGAGTTTGGTCTGGCGGGCAATCTCGTGCTGATCGCGGCATTCATCTTCCTGATCTGGCGTGGACTGCACATTGCCAGTGTTGCGCCTACGCTCTTCAGTCGATTGCTGGCGGCCAGCATGTCTGTCATTTTCTTCGTGTATGCCTTTGTCAACATGGGCATGGTCAGCGGCATCCTGCCGGTGGTGGGGGTGCCGCTGCCCTTCA
>CAYSIY010000107.1:0-7532 GCA_964431215.1 uncultured Limnohabitans sp. | reverse complement strand
GCGAACGCATCACGCTGGGCATCCTGGCGCAAAGCGAAGGCATGACGGCGCGTGAACTCAAAGCCGTGCTGGAGACCGAGGGCGGTGACGATGTGGCGCTGTGGCTGGGGCGCTTGCCCGCACTGGCCCTGGTGCAAACCGTGGGCCGCACGCAGGGCACCCGCTATTTCGTCGATCCGGCCTTGTTGCAGGGTGCCCAGCTGGTACAGCCCACCACGCTGGCCCGCATTGAGCCGCATCGCTTGCAGGCCTTGATTCTGGAGGACTTGCGGCGCTACCCGGACTCTTCCAGCGCGGACATCAACCAACGGGTTGGCGCTGAAATCCCACTCAAGACGTTCAAACGCGCTTTGGACGACTTGATCAGTGCAGGGCAAGTGAGTTACGCGGGTGAGCGCCGTTGGCGGCGCTACCGCTTGTCGAGCCTATCGGCATAAAGGACAAAATGCGTCCAATCGACATGAGAAATCCGCTGTTTGAGCCAACAAAAATCAGTAAGTCATTGATTTATATGGGTTTTTATAAAATCCAATCGGGGCATTTGTCCTTTATGACGAGCCAATAGACGCCATGGCTTACACCGACATCCACAGTGAAGACCGTCTGGTGCAGGCCACCTTTGCCGAGCCAACTGCGCTTGGCCGCAACAACAGCGGCATGGCTTATCCTTTGGCGCAGCGGCGCGTACTGGAGCACACATGATCACCGAGTTGAAACTGGAAAACTGGAAGAGCTACGAAAGCGCCTCCATTCACATTGATCCCTTGTCGGTTCTGGTGGGTACCAATGCCAGCGGCAAATCCAATGCGCTCGATGCATTGCAGTTGCTCAACCGGGTGGCTTCGGGCTCCATGCTCACGTCGGCCTTGAAGGGGGACGGTACACAAGCCCCTCTGCGCGGTGGCGTGGAGTGGGCGGCACGGCAGCCGGGTTCTATTTTTGCGCTGAGTGTCGTTTGCAAAGCGGATGAACTCACAGACTACGAGTACCGACTGGAAGGAAAAATCACCGACAGTCGCTGCGATCTGTTTTCTGAGAAGCTCACGCGCACAAAGTTCAGGGCGGGCAAAGACGGCCACCGTAAATCAGAGGCGGGGCACATTCAGCTGCTGCGCACCGATGCCTGTGCGGACGATGCACCCACCATCATCGCTCGCCTGTACAACGAAAAGCAGGGAACGCCACGCCAACTGAGTCGTGCCAATTCCATCCTGTTTCAGTTGATGGGTCAAAAGCTGCGACAGGAAATTCAGGATGGTGTTCAGACGGTCATTTCAAGTCTGCGTGACATCTTCATCCTGGACCCAATTCCTTCGCACATGCGCGGCTTCTCGCCGTTGTCTGAAAAGCTGGAGTCGGACGCTTCCAATATTGCGGGCGTATTGGCTGCGTTGCCGAAAGAAAAACAAAAAGAGATTGAAGCGGTGCTGACGCAATACGCCAGCCAACTGCCTGAGCGAGACATTCGGCGCGTCTATGCCGAAACAGTTGGCAAATTCCAGTCCGACGCCATGTTGTATTGCGAAGAACACTGGCTGGACGCAGGACCGCCACCCACCGTGGATGCACGGGGCATGTCGGACGGCACGCTGCGATTTCTGGCCATCTTGACGGCGCTGCTCACGCGGCCTCAGTACAGCTTGCTGGTGATTGAAGAAGTGGACAACGGCCTGCACCCCTCACGAGCGACGTTGTTGCTGGACATGCTCAAAACCGTGGGTGCACAGCGGGGGGTGGATGTGCTGGTGACCACGCACAATCCGGCCTTGCTGGACGCCATGGGCACGCAGATGGTGCCTTTCATCACCGTGGCCAACCGTGACCCAGCGACCGGGCACAGCGTGTTGACACTGTTGGAAGACATCGCCCAATTGCCTAAATTACTGGCACAAGGCCCGATTGGCCGTTTGTCCAGCCAAGGGCTGATCGAGAAAAGCATAGCCAGCCAGCAGACTGCGCATGCACAAGAGGAGCTGCATTTTGAGTAAGCGCGTTTTGATTCTCGACACCACGGTGCTGTGCTGCTGGTTGCAAGTGCCCGGCAAAGACGAGGCGGGGCCTGTGGATGACCGATGGGACCATGCACGCATTGCGCAACTGCTGGAAAAAGAGCGCCAACAGGGCAGCACTTTTGTGCTGCCCATTGCCACCTTGATCGAAACAGGCAACCACATCGCCCAAGCGCCCGAGCAAAGGTTCGAGCGTGCCAAAGATTTGGCCGTCTATTTGCAAGAAGCTGCCGATGCACAATCGCCATGGGCCGCTTTCACCGAGCAATCATCTTTGTGGGAAAGCCCCAACTTGCGCCAACTGGCCGAGAGCTGGCCTGCCTTGGCTGCGGGGGGCACATCCATTGGCGATCACACCATCAAGGATGTGGCGGAGTATTACGCGCAGGCGGGCTATTTTGTGGAGATCCTGACGGGAGATGCAGGGCTCAAAGCGTATGAGCCCGTCAAGCCGGCCAGCATTCCGAGACGGCGCAGATAAGACGCTATGGCGTACACCGACATTCACAGTGAAGACCGCCTGGTGCAGGCCACCTTTGCCGATCACCTGGAGCGGGTGCTGGGCTGGGACAGCGTATACGCCTGGAACCAGGAAACCTTTGGCCCCACCGGCACGCTGGGGCGCACCAGCGAGCGCGAGGCGGTGCTGGTGCGCGATTTGCGCGAGGCGCTGGCGCGGATCAACCCGCAGCTGCCGCCGCCCGCCATTGAAGACGCGGTCACGCAGCTGACGCATCACGACTTTTCACGTTCGCTGCTGCAGCACAACCAGGCCTTTCACAAACTGGTGCGCGATGGCGTGCCGGTGAGTTTTAAGAATGCGCAAGGCCAGCTGAGCCACACGCAGGCGAGGGTGATTGACTTTCGCAACCCGGCCAACAACCGCTTTCTGGTGGTGCGCGAACTCAAGCTCACCGGCTTGCGCACACCCAACTACAACCGCCGGGCGGACCTGGTGTGTTTCGTCAACGGTTTGCCGCTGGTGTTCATCGAACTGAAGGCGGTTTACAAAAACATCCGCGCCGGGTTTGACGGCAATTTGCGCGACTACATGGACGAGAACGTGGTGGCGCACGCCTTTCACCACAATGCGTTTTTGGTGGTGAGTAACGGGCACAACGCACGGTTTGGCTCGATCACCAGCACCTGGGAGCACTTTGGCGAATGGAAGCGCCTGAGCGAAAAAGACGTGGGCAATGTGGCCGCCGAGGTGCTGCTCAATGGCATGCTGGCCAAAGACCGTTTGCTGGACATTCTGGAAAACTTCATCTTGTTTGACGCCAGCAAGGCGGGCCACACGCGCAAGGTGGTGGCGCGCAACCACCAATACCTGGGCGTGAACCAGGCGGTGGAATCGGTCATTCGGCAAGAGGCTTTGAAGCGCGAGTTTCCAACGAGCAAGCGCTTGACGCACCGCACGGTAACGCTGCCACCCGCCAGACTGAGCACAGCGGCCAATGAGCCTCAAGCGCTTTACCCCATGGCCGCTGAGCCAGAGCCGCAATACCTGCAAATCATCGAGCGGGCGCACCCGGACCTGGGCCGCCTGGGCGTGGTGTGGCACACGCAGGGCAGTGGCAAGTCGTATTCAATGGCGTTTTTTGCCGAGAAGGTGCGGCGCACGGTGCCGGGCAACTTTACTTTTGTGTTCATGACCGACCGGGACGATCTGGACTCCCAGATTTACAAGACCTTCATTGGCTGCGGCGTGGCCGACGAGCAAACGCCGCGTGCCAGTTCGGGCCGGGAGTTGCAGCGACTGCTGTCCGAGAACCACCGCTTTGTGTTCAGCCTGATCCACAAGTTCAACCAGGACGTTGCGCCCGATGCGCCGTACAGCGCGCGCGACGACATCATCGTGGTGTCGGACGAGGCGCACCGCACGCAGTGGGGCAAGCTGGCGCGCAACATGCGCATGGCGCTGCCCAATGCGGCCTTCATTGGCTTCACAGGCACGCCACTGTTCAAGCACGACCACCTGACCAAGCGCATTTTTGGCGAGTATGTATCGCGCTACGACTTCAAGCGCAGCGAAGAAGATGGGGCCACCGTCAAGCTGGTGTACGAGAACCGGGGCGAAAAGCTGGGTCTGGCCAGGCTGGATTTGAACGACAAGATCGCCGAGGCTGTGGACGCTGCCGATCTGGACGCAGACCAGACCGCCTTGCTGGAAAAGCTGCTGGGCAAGGACTACGAGGTCATCACCGCCAATGAGCGGCTGGAACGCATCGCCACCGACTTTGTGGCGCATTGCAGCACCCGCTGGGAGGCCGGCAAGGCCATGCTGGTGTGTGTAGACAAGATCACTTGCGCCCGCATGTTGCAGCTGATTGGCCCGAAGTGGAAAGCGCATGCGGCGCAAATACGAGCCGAGGCACAGCGCAAGCTCGATGCTATTGCCGCCAGTGATGATGAAGAAACCCGCCAGTTGTTGTACGCACAGCGCGACCGGCTGTTGGCTCAGGCCCACTGGATGGACGAGACCATCATCGAGCTGATCATCAGTGAGGCCCAGAACGAGGTGGCCGACTTCAAGGCCTGGGGCTTTGACATCATTCCGCACCGCGAAGTGATGAAGCTGGGTTTTGAAACCGCCGATGGCCAGCGTGTGGATGTGGAGACGGCGTTCAAGAATGCCAAGCATCCGTTTCGTGTGGCGGTGGTGTGCGCCATGTGGCTCACGGGCTTTGACGTGGAAAGTTTGTCCACGCTCTACATCGACAAGCCCATGCGGGCGCACACGCTCATGCAGGCGATTGCCCGTGCCAACAGGGTGTACCCAGGCAAAGACTTTGGCCTGATCGTGGACTACAACGGCATGCTCAAAAGCCTGCGCGAAGCCTTGGCGCAGTACGCACTGGGTGACGATGGGGGCGAGGCAGAAATCGTGGCCCCCATCGAAGAGCGGGTGGCGGCATTGGCCGACGCCATTGCGGTGACCGAGGCGCATTTGCTGAGCTTGGGCTTTGATGCCAGCCGTCTGCACGGCACCCAGGGGTTCACGCGCATTGGCTTGCTGGCCGATGCGGTGGAGGCGGTGTACACCAGCGACGAAACCAAACGCCGCTACGAAATTCTGGCGCGGGTGGTGTTTGCCCGCTTCAAGGCGCTGCTGGTTGAGCCTTCCGCCCTGGTCTATGCCGAGCGGCACGACAACATCGAAGCGATTTACAAAAAACTGAGCGAGCGGCGCAACACGGCCGATGTGAGCGCCTTGCTCAAAGAACTGCACCGCATCGTCAACGAAGCCATCGCCACCCACGCAGCCGGTGACGACCAGGCCAGTGGCTTGCGGGTGGATTTGTCGCAGATCAACATGGAGAAACTGCGCGACGAATTCGCCAGCAAGGTCAAGCGCAAAGCCACCGCCATTGAAGACATTCGCCAGATCGTGGAAGAAAAGCTGGCCCAGATGCTGGCGCAAAACCCGCTGCGCATGAACTACGAAAAGAAGTACCAGGAAATCATCGCCGCTTACAACCAGGACAAGGACCGCGCCACGATTGAGGCCACCTTTGCCCAGCTGACCGATGTGCTGGCGGCGCTGGACGTGGAGCAACAACGCGCCGTGCAGGAAGGCTTGAGTGAAGAACAGTTGGCCTTGTTTGATTTGGTGCAGCGTGGTGATTTGAACAAGACCGAGCGTGAGCGCATCAAGCAAGCCAGCCGCGACTTGCTCGAAGGGGTGCTGGCCATCATTGCCCCACTGGACCGCTGGACCGAGAAAGAGCAGACCCAGGCCGAGGTGGAGGCCTTCATCCTCGATCAGGTGTATCTGTCACTGCCCGAGCCGCCTTACACACCCGATGACAAAGCGGAAGTGGCGCAGTTGGTGTACCGGCACATTTGGCAGCAGAGCATCAGGGGCTCCTTGGTTCGCTGATCTCCGCGATCAGCTGTTGTGATTTCAGCGGCCCAGAAACTTCATCACCGCCTCGATCTTCGGGCCGTAAGGCGGATACAGCAGGCTCAGTGTCGAGAAGCGACTCTGGTGGAACACTGGCCGCAGCTTGGAGAAGGTCTCAAAGCCCTCGCGCCCGTGGTAGTGGCCCATGCCCGAAGCACCCACGCCGCCAAAGGGCAGGTCGGACTGCGCCACATGGAACAGCGCATCGTTGACGCTCACGCCGCCCGACATGACATGGTCAAGCAGGTAGGCCAGTTGCCGGGCGTCGTGGGTAAACGGGTAAAACGCCAGCGGCCTTGGCCCGTCCTGGATCTGTCGCACCACATCCCGCACATCGTCGTAGGGCAACACGGGCAGGATGGGGCCAAAAATTTCGCGCTGCATCAGGGCGCAGTCGGCCGGGGCGTTGAGCACCAGATGCGGCGCGAGCCGGTGGGCCGCCTCATCGCGGGCGGGGCCGGGCAGCAAGGGCAGCACGGTGGCACCGCGCACCGCCGCCTCGTCCAGCGCTGCCGTGAGTCGCTGGTAGGCCTGCACACTGATGATGGAGGTCAGATCGGGGCTGTCCAGTGCCGGGTAGCGCTGCGGCACGATGGTCTGCGCCAGCCGCACAAAGTCATCCACCTTGGCGCGTGGCAGGTAGACATGGTTGACCGTGGTGCAAATCTGCCCGGCATTGAGGCACTTGACGTAGAGGATGCGCTCGGCGGCGGTGCGCAGGTCAAAGTCATCGCACACCAGCGCGGGCGAACGGCCCCCGAGTTCGAGCGTGACGGGGCACAGGTTCTGCGCGGCCGATTGCATCACGCTGCGCCCGGTCTGCGTCGAGCCGGTGAACAGCAGATGGTCAAACGGCAGCTGCGAAAAGGCGATGCCGACGCCGCCGGTGTCGTCAAAGAACTGCAGCTTCTCGGGCGGAAAGTAGGCCGGCATCCTCTCGATCAGCAGGGCCGCCAGAT
The DNA here is from genome assembly GCA_964431215.1 of uncultured Limnohabitans sp. GTDB lineage: Bacteria > Pseudomonadota > Gammaproteobacteria > Burkholderiales > Burkholderiaceae_C > Limnohabitans_A. The sequence continues at coordinate 657 of CAYSIY010000107.1, read as the reverse complement.
GGCGTGAGTTCTCGCTCATCTTGACCATGGCCCGGTTGCCGGCCGCCAGGATGGCCACCAGCGGCAGCAGGCTCAGGTTGAGCGGAAAGTTCCAGGGCACGATCACGCCCACCACCCCCAATGGCTGCGGCATGACGCGGTTGCTGGCCAAACCAAAGGCCAGCCGGTCCACCCGGCGGCGCTGCACCCGCATCCAGCCACGCAGGTGCTTGAGGGCATGGTCGATGTCCTTGAGCACCGGCATGACCTCGGTCAGCTCGGTTTCGTGGCGGCTGCGGTGGCCGAAGTCGCGTGAAATCGCCTCGCAGATCGCCTGGCGCTGCTCCAGCACGAAGCGGCGCAGGGTCTGCAAGTCGCGTCGGCGTTCGGCCTCGGTGGGCACCGGCACCGCACGGCAGGCGGTGCGCTGGGCGAGCAGGGCTTGTTCGAGCGGGCGCGGGTCGGTCATGGGGCAGGCTCCTGATGAGCGCGCATCATGCCGCAAAGCGCACGGGCCTGCCGGGGGCAGGCCTCAGATCCTCAGTACTGCTTGTACGGCAGGAATTTGCCCGACAACACCACATTCACCCGGTCGCCCTTGGGGTCGGGCTGGCGCACGATGTCCATGCTGAAGTCGATGGCGCTCATGATGCCGTCGCCGAACTCTTCGTGGATCAG
>CAYSIY010000106.1:0-7571 GCA_964431215.1 uncultured Limnohabitans sp. | reverse complement strand
GGCCAAGTACGGCTCGCAGTGCATTGTGGTGGCCATCGACGCCAAGCGCCGCACACCCGAAGACGAGCAGCGCATCGGTGCCAACGGCTTGGCCCTCGGCCCCGGCTGGGACGTGTACAGCCACGGCGGCCGAAAGAATGTGGGCCTGGACGCCGTAGCCTGGGCCAGCCAGATGGCCAACTACGGCGCAGGCGAAATTTTGCTCACCAGCATGGACCGTGACGGCACCAAAAGCGGCTTTGACCTGCAGCTCACCCGCGCTGTGAGCGACGCCGTGAGCGTGCCCGTCATCGCGTCTGGCGGCGTGGGCAACCTCGACCACCTGGCAGACGGCGTGAGCCTCGGCGGTGCCGATGCCGTGCTGGCGGCGAGCATCTTCCACTACGGTGAATACACCGTGCAGCAGGCCAAACAGCGTATGCGTGAGCGGGGCATCACGGTCAGGCTGTAAGCGCTACCCATCTGGACTGCTCCGTGCACCCCGTCATTCCCGCCCCCCTTTCGTCATTCTTGCGCCTTCCTCGTCATTCCCGCGAAAGCGGGAATCCATCTCAACCCACAAAACACCAGACTGCCCCTGAACCTCTGCGGCGCCCATGTCACGCGGATGGCGCAGCGACCCACCACGTCCATGCCAGCGGACAAAAAACTTCACCCAATACAGGTAAGCCTCTTCCGTGCGTAAGCTATATTGCTTGTACCGTAGCACTTCTCGCAACTGGTCCAGCAAGCGGGGAGATCGAGGAATATAGGAGGCAGGTTTCATGGTTGACCTAAATACTGTATTTCTATACAAATTACAGGCGTCAAACCAAGTTGACAAGCCATTGAGCGCAAGCTTGACGCCGTCGGTCTTGTCCTGCTACGGCAGTTTATTCCGTTGTTTAGCATGGGTTTACCAAGATAGGCGCTAGGCTACATTACGTTAGGTTTCACAGGTAACCGTTGCCTCACAATAGTCAGAAAGAGGGAGCAAGCATGAGCCAATCAAGCGCAAGTGAGCCACAAAGTTCAGCCGGCGACATGGCGGTAGTCGGCGAAGGCACGCCGAATCGGATGCCAGTCAGCATCCAAGTTCTCCAGAGCATCTACCACGAACTTACGGGCAAGTCCGAAGAGGTCTCGAAGTCCTACGACGAGGCGTTCCACGTTGTCGCCAATGATTTTCGGCAACTGCACCTCCGGATCGAACAGACTTGCGAGCAATACAACGTCTGCTCGTCCAACTGCTCTGTCAATGTCTTCTACATTAATGACACGAAGGACACCTTCAGTTCCTTCGACCGCTTTGAGGCGTTCAATGCAGGATCAAGTAGCTCGGTCGAAAGCGTCCTTCTTACCTATAACTTCCTGTTGATCCTTCCCAAGCGCCAGCAGCCGCAGAGCTACACGATAAGCGTCCGCATCGCCTCGCCGGTTGCGATTCAGCGGAAGATGAACAACAACCTCTTCGAGATGCCCAAGATCTTTCGGTTGATGGGCGGTCCGCGAACGGCTGTCGTGAGCGTCAAGTATGTTGACTACGCGGTAGCCAGAACATTGCTGAACACGATTGACGGGTGGTTCATGGCCTTGCCGCAGTCGAAAAGCGGGGCCGTTTGGAAGTTCATTCGCAAGCACACCGACTGGATCCCACTGATTACTCGCTACGTGGCCGGAGCTGGCACTGCCGCACTCATGGTAGGTCTTGCGCCACACTACCTTAAGCAGAACTCGTCGGTAATAGACCTAGCACAGTTTCTCTTGGTGGCAGGTGTCTGCATTTTTGGCGCTTACAAGCTCGCCTTTCACCTCGGCAGTGCTGCCGAGGACTCAATCGACGAGTGGACTGACTTGGCTTACGTGTGCATCACCGATGGCGACAAGAACGAAGTGGCGCTCGCAAAGTCTCGGAATCGCGGTGCGATCTTCTGGGGCACGCTAAAGCTGATCGGTGGTCTGCTGGTGTCAGTCGCCGCAAAGGTCATTGCCATGCGCCTTACCGGATTCCCCTAACACAGCCTGGTTGGCTCGAGCCGCAGCTAAGTGAGACCTAACCCCTCGCTCAACCGGACCCGCTACGGCAGGCAGCGTAAGCCCGGGCTGAGGCAGATACCCCCGTCTGTCGAGAAGCGCTGGCGTCTCGATCCAAGTTTCCGTAGACTTCTGCGTAAGGAGTCACACATGGCCACCAACCTAGCTATCGATCCAGATCTTCTCGACCGCGCCACTCAGGTCAGTGAAGAACGGACCAAGAAGGCTCCCCCTCAAGCGCAATAGCCTGATTAATTAGGGACATTGCAGAGAGATCAAATGAACACCTATCCATCTGTCATCACAGTTGTCGCAGTCATGACCGCGGTCTCCGGTTGCGCGGGAACAAACTTCCGATGGGAGGACACTGAAAAGGTGAAGCAAGGAATGACGGAAGAAGAGGTCATTGCGATCCTCGGAAAGCCTTACTCACGGGTTCAGTTTGAGAACAGGACTCGTCTGGTGTGGACCTATGCAACCTTGATCGGCGGTGCCCGTGCAGTCGCATACACCTTTGTTGATGGAAAGATGGTCGTTGCCTCCATGGTGAACAAGTAGGAGTATCAATGCGGAGGCCAACTTCGCATGGGGTCCGCCCCCGACGGCAAGAGCCTGATCGATTGGGGGCCTTGGGATGTGGGCCCTTTGCAGTCATGTGACCTTGCCCCTGGAAAACGAATCCCTTGCTGAGTGTTTCAATACAGGCAAGGAGAGATGGAATGACGAAGACGGTAAGGTCGCGCTACACGCTGGAGTTCAAGCAGGAAGCGGTACGGCTGGTGCAATCGGGGCAGAGCATGGCGGCGGTTTCGCGCGGTCTGGGCATTGTTGAGCAGACGTTGTTCAACTGGGTCAAGGCCAGCCGTGAAGGTCGGCTCAGTGGTGCGGACGGCAAGCCGGTGAGCGCCGAGCAAATGGAAATCAGCCGGCTGCGTGCCGAGTTGGCCCGCTGGTCGGCGCTTGCGATGGACTTTCTTTAGACACTGACCGATAGGGCTCGAATCCCCTCAGCATTCAGAGGGAGATGGTGGCGGTCTGCAGCTTGCAGGGACAATCGCGCCCCATGAACCGCCCCGACATTTCCACCCCCCATGACGCGCCCTGGCGTGCCGCCTACGACAAGGCGGGCATTCAACCGGACCTGACCGCGCCCACCCACGCCAGCCTGGCCGCGCTGGTGCACGATGCCTGCAGCCGTTTTGCCCATTCGGCCCCCAAGCAGGCGGCTTTTACCTGTGTGGTGCCCAACGGCATGAACGGCAGCCTGCGCTTTGCCCAGGTGGACGCCCTGTCCGATGCCTTTGCCGGCTACCTGCGCGGTGTGCTGGGGCTCCAGGCGGGTGATCGGGTGGCGGTGCAGTTGCCCAACTGCCTGGCTTATCCGGTGGTGGCGTTTGGCGTGTTCAAGGCCGGTTGCGTGCTGGTCAACACCAACCCGCTCTACACCGAGAAGGAGATGATCCACCAGCTCAAGGACTCTGGCGCACAGGCGCTGGTGATCATCGACATGTTTGCCGACAAGCTGCCGGCGGTGCTGGCGCAGACGGGCCTCAAGCATGTGGTGCTGGCCGATGTGACGGCGTTTTTTCCGGCAGTGCCGCGTGCCGTGGTCCGGGCGGTGCAAAAGGTCTGGAGCCGCGTGTTGCCGCCGGTCACGGTGCCGCATGAACGGCTGGCCAGCGCCCTGCGGCGCGGCCAGGCCACGCTGGCGCAAACCCCGGCACGCCACTACTGGGAGGGTGTGGGCCCGAACGACCTGGCGGCGTTGCAGTACACCGGTGGCACCACCGGCGTGAGCAAGGGGGCCATGCTGACCCACAGCAACCTGCTGCACAACGTCAATCAGATGCTGGCCATGGGCGCGAGCCACATGCGGGTGGGGCAGGAGTGTGTGCTGACGGCTTTGCCGCTCTATCACATCTTCGCCTTCACGGCCAATCTGCTGGGCTTTCTGGTCATGGGCGCGCGCAATGTGCTGGTGCCCAGCCCGCGCCCGGTACAAAACCTGCAGCGTGCGGTTGAAAACTACCCCATCACCTGGATGACCGGGGTCAACACGCTCTACAACGGCCTGCTCAATGAAGAGTGGTTCCTGGCCTACCCGCCCAAGCACCTCAAGGCCTCGATTGCCGGGGGCACCTCGCTGCACCATGCGGTGGCCGAGCGCTGGCGTCAGGTCACCCGCACGCCGATTGCCGAAGGTTATGGCCTGACCGAAACCTCGCCGGTGGTGAGCTTCAACCCGCTGTCGGGCACGCCTCGCAGCGGCAGCATCGGCATTCCGGCACCGGGCACCCAGGTGCGTCTGGTCAATGATGCGGGGCAGCCCGTGCCGACGGGCGAGCCCGGAGAGATCCAGGTCAAGGGGCCGCAGGTGATGCAGGCTTACTGGAACCAGCCCGAACAGACCGCGCAGGTGCTGAGCGACGGCTGGCTCTCGACCGGCGACATTGCCGTGATGGACCGCGAGGGCTTTTTCCGCATCGTCGACCGCAAGAAGGACATGGTGCTGGTCTCGGGCTTCAACGTCTACCCCAACGAGGTCGAAGACGTGATCGCGCAACTGGCTTCGGTGCTGGAGGTGGCGGTGATCGGGATTCCGGATGCGGCCACCGGCGAGGCGGTGCGGGCTTATGTGGTGCCCAACCCCGAGCACAGCGGCGGTGTGAGCGCCGAAGAGGTGATCGCGCACTGCAAACAGCAGATGACTGGCTACAAGGTGCCCAAGCAGGTGATCGTTCGCGACGAACTGCCCAAGTCGCCCATTGGCAAGGTGCTGCGCAAGGAGCTGCGGGCCGAGGCCCTGGCCGAACTCGGCGCACCGCGCCAATGACCCGATAACAACAAGACGGAGAACACCCCCATGGTGAGTGATTTTGAAACCAGGCTGCTCGGCCTCATGATGATGATCATCATGCTGGGCATGGGCGCATCCTTGACCCTCAAGGACTTCCTGATCGCCCTCAAGCGACCGGCAGGCATTGGCATTGGCGTGGTCACCACCTACCTGCTCACGCCCATCGTGGGCTTTACGCTGGCCCATCTGGTGCTGTTGCCCAATGCCTCCCAGGAGGCCTCCCAGTGGTATGCCTATGCGGTCGGTCTGATCCTCATGGCCTGTCTGCCCGGGGGCACCACGAGCAACATCTTCAACTACTTCAGCAAGGGCGTGCTCTCGCTGTCCCTGCTGATGACCATTGTCTCGACCCTGCTGGCCGTGGTGATGGTGCCCCTGACCCTGGGTTTTTTCAGCATGGGCATTGACGGCAACTGGAAGATCCCGCCCGAGAACGTGGCGCAGGTGCTGTTTGTCTTGCTGGTGCCCACCGCCATTGGCATGGCGCTGCGCAAGCTCAATCCCAACATCGGGGCCACACTGGAGCTGCTGGGGGGCGTGCTGGGGGTGCTGGTCATCCTGTTCCTGATGGTGTCCTGGGTGCCGCGCAACTGGCAGCTCTTGCTCACGACGCCTTGGCAGGTGTATTTCGGAGCGATTGGCCTGGGGGTGTTTGGCTTTGCCGTGGGCTATGCCTTTGCCCGGCTGGTGCGACAGGACAAGCGGCGCGCCCGCACGATTGCCCTGGAGACGGGCATTCAGAACGGCCCCTTGGGCGTTCTGATCGTCACGCTTACCTTCACCGGGGTACAACAGCAACAGGTGCTGTTGATCCCGGTGCTCTACTCGCTGTTCATCATGGTGACCTCGACCCTGGCCACCTTGTGGTTCCGGCGCATTTCCAACCGCGAAGCCCTCTCGCGTGACCGCGCCAAGGTGGGCGCCGTCCAGACGGCCTGAAGCCCCTGGCCGCGTTACTCAGCCTGGCGGCGGGCCGCCGTCATGCTCAGGGTTTAAGATCGGGTGCATGTCATGGCTCGATCAGATCAAATGGGACGCGCAAGGCCTGGTGCCGGTGATTGCGCAGGAAAACGCCAGTGGCGATGTGCTGATGTTCGCCTGGATGAACCGTGAGGCGCTGGAGCAAACCGCAGAGCTGGGCCGGGCGGTCTACTTCAGCCGCTCACGGGGCAAGCTGTGGTTCAAGGGCGAAGAGTCGGGCCACGTGCAGCAGGTGCACGACATTCGCCTGGACTGCGACAACGATGTGGTCTTGCTCAAGGTCACGCAGTTGGGGCACGAGCCGGGCATCGCCTGCCATACCGGTCGGCACAGTTGCTTTTTCCAGAGTCTGCAGCATGGGCAATGGCAGAGCCAGGACCCGGTCCTCAAGGACCCGGAATCAATTTACAAGTGAACGCGATGAGCAACCAGGACATTCTCGATCGCCTTGCCGCAGTGGTGGAAAGCCGCAAGCCGGCCAATGGCGGCGACCCCGAAAAGAGCTATGTGGCGCGTCTGCTGCACAAGGGGCCGGACGCCTTTCTCAAGAAAATCGGCGAAGAAGCCACCGAGACCGTGATGGCCGCCAAGGATGTGGACCATGGCGGTGATCCGTCCAAGCTGGTCTATGAGGTGGCCGACCTGTGGTTTCACAGCATGATCGCGCTGGCGCATTACGGCTTGAGTCCGGCCGATGTGGTCCATGAACTGGCGCGGCGCGAAGGCCTGAGCGGGCTGGAAGAAAAGGCCCTGCGCAAGGCCGTCGAACGCGAACGGCTGGGTGAGTGAGCCCGTCATGAATGCCGGAGAAGATTTCCAGCAGGACAGTGACCTGACCGTCAGTTGGGTCAGTTACATCCTGCACCTGGTGGTGGCGGTCAGTGCCGTGGTTCCGGGGGCCCAGATCGGGCCTTTGCTGCTGGTGGTGGCCTTGGTCATCGATCTGGTCAAGCGCGGCGATGTGCAGGGCTGGCAGCGCAGCCACTTTGGCTACCGTCTGCGCACGGTGGTGTGGGCGGCGGTGCTCTACCTCTTGACGTCCCCACTGTGGTTTTTGTTTCTGTTGCCGGGCTGGCTGGCCTGGGTGGCCGTTTCGGTCTGGTTCCTCTACCGCATCGTGCTGGGCATGGTGCGCCTCCATCGCGCACAGGCCATGCCTGAAGCGGCTGCTGTCTGAAGTTTTTCAACCATGAGCGACAACTGCATTTTCTGCAAGATCGTGGCGGGCCAGATTCCGTCGCGCAAGGTGCATGAGGACGAGCACGTCTTCGCCTTTCACGACATCGCCCCCTGGGCGCCGGTGCACTTTCTGATCATTCCCAAACTGCACATCCCCTCAATGGCCCAGGTGGGGCCTGAGCACCAGGCGCTGCTGGGCCACATGATGGCGCTGGCCCCACGGCTGGCCTTGCAGGAGGGCTGCAAGCCTTATCCCGAAGGGGGCTACCGCATCGTCCTCAACACCGGCGCAGAGGGCGGCCAGGAAGTCCATCACCTGCACATGCACGTGATGGGTGGCCCACGCCCCTGGCTCAAGGGTTGAGTCCCGGCACAATGTCCCTAGCGGTCCCGGGGGATCCCCTGCCAGGGCAGGTCCCGGGTGTATCGCTTTAGAATCGTCCGCATTCATCAGGAGAATTTCATGGGTTCCTTTTCCATCTGGCACTGGCTGATCGTGCTGCTCATCGTGGTCATGGTGTTTGGCACCAAGAAGCTCAAG
>CAYSIY010000105.1:0-7581 GCA_964431215.1 uncultured Limnohabitans sp. | reverse complement strand
GCCGCCGGAAGCGGCGCCTGCGCCGATGAGGGTGTGGATTTCGTCGATGAACAGGATGGCGTTGGGCTTGTCCTTGAGCGACTTGAGCACGCCCTTGAGGCGCTGTTCGAAGTCACCACGGTATTTGGTGCCGGCCAGCAAGGCCCCCATGTCCAGGGAATACACCGTGGCCTCGGCCAGGATCTCGGGCACGGTGCCCTGGGTGATGCGCCAGGCCAGGCCTTCGGCGATGGCCGTTTTGCCCACGCCCGCCTCGCCCACCAGCAAAGGGTTGTTCTTGCGGCGGCGGCACAGGATCTGGATGGTTCGCTCGACTTCGTACTCGCGACCGATCAGTGGATCAATCTTACCTTCCTTGGCCGCCTGATTGAGGTTGTTGGTGTACTGTTCCAGGGGCGAAGCCTTTTCATTGCGCTCGCTGCTGCCCTGCCCCCCCTCCTCGCTCTCGCTGGCGGAGGGGTTTTCGGCCGATTTGGAGGTCTCTGGCGGATCGCTCTTGCGGATGCCGTGGGCGATGAAATTGACCACATCCAGGCGGGTGATGCCCTGCTGGTGAAGGTAGTACACCGCGTGCGAATCCTTCTCGCCGAAGATCGCCACGAGCACGTTGGCGCCCATGACCTCCTTCTTGCCGCTGCCGGTGGATTGCACATGCATGATGGCACGCTGAATCACGCGCTGGAATCCCAGTGTGGGCTGCGTGTCGACCTCTTCGGTGCCGCCGACCTGGGGCGTGTTGTCCTTGATGAAGTTGGTCAGGGACGAGCGCAGGTCATCGATGTTGGCCGAGCAGGCGCGCAGCACTTCGGCCGCGCTGGGGTTGTCGAGCAATGCCAGCAGCAGGTGCTCCACCGTGATGAACTCATGGCGCTGCTGACGGGCCTCGACGAAGGCCATGTGCAGGCTGACTTCCAGTTCTTGGGCAATCATGGGGTTTCCTTCTGACTGGTTGAGGTTGAAACTGTTGGACTAATTGGCACCGATCGCCGCTTATTCAATGGGCTCGGCCACACATTGCAAGGGATGGCCACTGTGGCGTGCCGCATCGAGCACCTGCTCGACCTTGGTGTGCGCCACATCCTTGGTGTAGACACCGCAAACGCCTTTGCCGTCCAGATGGATCTTGAGCATGATCTGGGTGGCCGCTTCCCGGTCCTTGTTGAAGAACTCCTGGATGACCAGCACCACGAACTCCATGGGAGTGAAGTCATCGTTGAGCATGACCACCTGGAACATCTGCGGCGGCTGAACGCGCTGGGCGCGACGTTCGAGAACGACGGTGTCGCCGACATCGGTTGTTTTGGTCAAATCCGGCGGCAGCGCAGGGGGGACTGTTTTTTTCGTTGCCATGGGGCCATTCTATCGGCGGTTTTTTTCGTGCGCCGGGGGCTGTCGGATGCCCCCGCCTCTGTGACCGGCATCGGGAAAGTCCGGAGATTGACAAATTCAGCGGCAGACAATCACACTCAAAGGCAAAACACAATGGAGACAACCATGCCCAGCGGTACGGTCAAATGGTTCAATGATGCCAAGGGATACGGCTTCATCCAGCCCGACGATGGCGGCCCCGACGCTTTTGCCCACTTCTCTGCAATTGAGATGGACGGCTACAAAAGCCTCAAGGAAGGCGCCCGCGTCGACTTTGATCTCTCCGAGGGCCCCAAAGGCTTCATGGCGCTCCATATCCGCCCTGCCGGATCGCCCCCCGGGTCTTCTGATCAAGAGATGAACGGTCAAGAGACGGCCTGAGGCGCTCTTCGCGGTTATCCTTGGGGACTCACGGAGCCCCAGATGTTGTCCAGTTTTTCCCGCTCATTGCGCCTTCGTCAGATGAAAGCCCGTCTCTTTCTGCTGCTTCTGGCCTTTGCGCCGCTGACATGGGCGCAGCAGCCCCAGCTGAATCTGCCGCGCATCAAACTGACGGCTGGCATGCACATGCTGGATGTTCAGCTTGCCCAAACCCCCCAGGAACGACAGACCGGCCTGATGTTCCGCAAGGAGATGCCGCAACACGAAGGCATGCTCTTTGTGTTTGAACAAGCAGCCACCCAATGTTTCTGGATGCGCAACACCTTCATCCCGCTGACTGCCGCTTTTGTGGCCGATGACGGCACGATCGTGAACCTCGCCGACATGAAGCCCCTCAGCGACGAATCCCACTGCTCGTCCAAACCCGTGCGATTCGTACTCGAGATGAACCAAGGCTGGTTCGCCAGGCGCAATATCCAGGCCGGCTACAAGCTCGGGGGCTCACCTTTTTACCGCTGAGCGACACACTGCGCTCAGACCCCCCAGACCAGATCGGACTCCTGGGCCGCACAGCGGCGCAGCATCTGCAGCATGGGTGCCGCCCGCTGGGCCAGACGGATGGGCGGCAAGGGGGCCTCATGCTCCTGCGTCTCTGGGCCCTGCCCTGGCTCTCTGGCGGCCGCTTTTTCCGTGCGCTGCTGTCGCAAGGCTTCGTCTTGCGCCACAGCCGCCTCCAGCCTGGCCACTGCGGTGAGCAGATCGTTTGCACGAACAATGCCCTTGACCGGATCGTCCCCGGTCATCGCCTGCAGAATCCGACGGGCATCGGCTTCGAGCATGATCAGGTCGGCGCAGGCTTTGGATTTGAACTTGAAGAGCATATGGAACTCCGGGTCAAAACCTCACTGTGCACCGTTTTTGCCGTTGCCGACTGCTGCCTGAATCACGTCCTTGAGTTTGTGGCTGGCATGAAAGGTGGCCACACGACGCGCCTGGATCGGGATCAGTTCGCCGGTTCGCGGATTGCGTCCCGGGCGAGCTGCCTTGGTGCGGATCTGGAAATTGCCGAAACCCGAAATCTTGACGTCTTCACCACGGATCAGGCTGTCCACGATCAGATCGAAAAAGGCATCGACCATGTCCTTGGACTCGCGCTTGTTCAGACCGATCTGCTCAAACAGCAAATCCGCCAGATGGGCCTTGGTCAGCGCCGGGGTTTCGAGGCTTTCAACCGAAATTTCCATGCCTGTGCTCCGCTCAGGCCCGCAACCGTGCGCCGAGCTGCTGGCCCAGCTGGGTCACGACAGCGTTCATGATGCTGTCAATCCGGGCCTCGGTGAGTGGGTCTTGCGCGCTGCCCAGCGTCAGGCGCACCGCAAGGCTCTTTTCGCCGACCGCCAATGCACCGCCTGCGCTGTCGGACTTGGGGCGGTAAACATCAAACAGCACGGCCTCCTGTAACGAGCCCTCGGTCGAAGCGGCATGGATCGCCTGCATCAGTTGGGCATGCGTCACGCTTTCACTCACGATGACGGCAATGTCGCGCTCCACGGGCTGGTGTTTGGCCACCCCCTGGGCCACGGGAACCTTGCGCGCCAGCACGGCGTCGAGCGAGAGCTCGAAAACCACCGGAGCGCTGGGCAGGTCCCAGGCCTGGCGCCAGCGCGGGTGCAACTCGCCCACATGACCGATGACCACGCCGTCCAGCACCACCTGGGCCGAGCGGCCGGGGTGCAGCGCAGGGTGCTCGGCCGCCACGAATTCTGCCTTGCGCGGGGCCAGCAGCGCCTGGACATCGCCCTTGACGTCGAAGAAGTCGACCGGACGGCCCTTGCCCTGCCAGCCCAGCGCTTGCTCCGGGCCCCAGGCCATGCCGGCCACATGCATCGGCTGATCGAAACCCTCGACGCTGCTGTCGCTGCCTTTGACACTGGCCTCGCGACGGAACACGCGGCCCAACTCGAACACCCGCACCCGGTCTGCCTTGCGATCGGCGTTGAATTTGACCACCTGGAGCAGTGAGCCCATCAGACTTGAGCGCATCACACTCATCTGGCTGGCAATCGGGTTGAGCAGCCGGATCGGGTCGCCATTGCCCACCAGATCACGCTCCCAGCTCTCTTGAACAAAGCTGAAGTTGATGGTTTCCTGATAACCCAGCCCTGCGAGCATGCGACGCACCGCAAAAGGATTGCGCGAACCCTCCGCACGGATCCTGGCGCTGATCGGCGCCAATGGCGGGTGGGTGGGCAGCTGGTTGTAGCCCACCATCCGCGCCACTTCCTCAATCAGGTCTTCTTCGATCTGCAGATCAAAGCGAAAGCTCGGGGGCGTCACCGTGACCGTGCCCTCGCCCTCTGTCAATTGCAGGCCCAGGCTGCGCAATGCGTCAGCACACTGCTTTTGTGTGAGCGGCATGCCGATCACCTTGTTGGCACGGGCTACGCGCAACGTGACCGGCCTGGCCTGCGGGATGTTGAGGATCTGATCGTCGATGGGACCAACTTTCGTCTCGGGCGTGCCGCAAATGTCGAGCACCAACTGGGTGATGCGCTCGATGTGTTCCACCGTCAACTGAGGGTCCACGCCCCGCTCGAAACGATGACCAGCATCGGTGGAGAAGTTGTAGCGCCGCGAACGGCCCGCAATGGCCGTCGGCCACCAGAAGGCGGCTTCGATGTAGATGTTTTTCGTATCGTCCGACACGGCGGTGGCGTCGCCGCCCATGATGCCCGCCAGAGACTCGACCTGCTGGTCGTCGGCAATGACCCCGACTTGCCCGTCTACCGTCACGGTATTGCCATTGAGCAGCTTGAGCGATTCGCCGGGCAGGCCCCAGCGCACCTGCAATCCGCCATGAATCTTGTCAAGGTCAAAAATGTGCGAGGGGCGACCGAACTCGAACATCACGTAATTGGAAATGTCCACCAAGGGGCTCACGCTGCGCTGGCCGCAGCGGGCCAGGCGATCAACCATCCACTGGGGCGTCTTCGCTTGGGTGTTCACGCCCCTGACCACGCGACCGCTGAAACGGCCACACAGATCAGGTGCCAGCACCTTGACGGCCAGCTTGTCGCTGATTTGGGCACTCGCAAGCGGAAATGTCGGCACCTGCAAAGGCGCACCCGTCAGGGCCGACACCTCCCGTGCGATGCCGTACACGCTCAGGCAATGGGCCAGATTCGGCGTGAGCTTGAGCGTCAACAGCGTATCGTCCAGATTCAGGTATTGGCGAATGTTCTGGCCGATCGGCGCGTCCAGCGGCAATTCGAGCAGGCCGCCGTGGTCGTCGGCAATCTGCAGCTCTTTGGCCGAGCACAGCATGCCCTGGCTTTCCACGCCGCGCAGCTTGCCGACCTTGATCACAAACGGCTTGCCATCTTCACCGGGCGGCAACTCGGCACCCACCAGTGCACACGGCACACGGATGCCCACGCGGGCATTGGGTGCACCACAGACAATATTGAGCAGGCTGCCCTGCCCCACATCCACCTGACACACGCGCAAGCGGTCGGCGTTGGGATGCTGGACGGTTTCCTTGATTTCTCCCACCACGATTTTGGTAAACGGCGGGGCGACGGGCTCGAGTTCTTCGACTTCCAGACCCGCCATGGTCAGCGTGTCGGCCAATTGCCGGGTCGTCAGGGGCGGGTTGCAAAATTCGCGCAACCAGGATTCAGGAAATTGCATGGCTCGGCTCGAAGAGTTACTGGAACTGGCTCAGGAAACGGATGTCGCCATCAAAAAACAGGCGCAGGTCGTTCACGCCGTAGCGCAGCATGGTGAAACGGTCCATGCCCATGCCGAAGGCAAAACCGATGAAGCGTTCAGGGTCCAGACCCATGTTGCGCACCACGTTCGGGTGCACCTGGCCAGAGCCGGCCACTTCGAGCCAGCGACCGGCCAGCGGGCCGCTCTGGAACTGGATGTCAATCTCGGCACTCGGTTCGGTGAAGGGAAAAAAGCTCGGACGGAAGCGCAGCACCAGATCGTCGCTTTCGAAGAAAGTGCGACAGAAATCGGTGAATACCACCTTGAGGTCCTTGAAGCTCACGTTCTCGCCAATCCACAGGCCCTCACACTGGTGAAACATGGGCGAGTGGGTGGCGTCGCTGTCCACTCGGTAAGTGCGCCCGGGCGCGATCACACGGATCTCGGGCATGCTCTGGCCGGCGTCGAGCAGGCCTCGGTACCGCTTGACATGCTGTACAGCGTGCCGTACCTGCATCGGACTGGTGTGGGTGCGCAGCAGATAACCCCCTTCAACGTAGAAGGTGTCGTGCATGGAGCGCGCCGGATGATCTTCGGGTGTGTTGAGCGCAGTGAAGTTGAACCAGTCGGTCTCGATCTCGGGACCCTGGGCTACCTCGAAGCCCATGGAGCCGAAAATCTGCTCAATGCGCTCGAGGGTCAAGGAAACCGGGTGCAGACCGCCGACCGTGCCACGGCGGCCGGGCAGGCTCACATCGAGGGCCTCGGCCTTGAGCTGGGCCTGCAGTTCTTCATCGGCCAGGGCTTGGCGACGGTCATTGAGCGCGGCCTCGATGGCCTGTTTGGCCTGGTTGATGGCGGCGCCCCGGGTTTTCTTGTCTTCGACACTGAGTGCGGCCATGCCTTTCATCAGCTCGGTGATGTGGCCAGATTTGCCCAGGTACCGGGCCTTGGCGTTTTCGAGGTCCACAGGGGTGGTCGCTTGCGCGAAGGATTGCCGCGCGGCTTCGACCAGGGTGTCCAACTCGTTCATCTTTGCGGTGTCTGAAGGAAGTTCAATAAAAAAGGGATTGAAGCCTTTGCAAGCCTCAACCCCTTTGACGGTGCGAGTGATGGACCCCAAGGCCCATATCGCCCGTGAAATCAGGCGGCAGCCAGCTTGGCCTTGACCTGGTTCACGATGCCAGCAAAAGCGGCCTTGTCGTGCACGGCGATATCGGCGAGCACTTTGCGGTCGATTTCGATGGCGGCCTTTTTGAGGCCATTAGCGAACTGGCTGTAGGTCATGCCCAGTTCACGCGCGGCGGCGTTGATACGGGCAATCCACAGCTGACGGAAGACGCGCTTCTTGGTACGGCGGTCACGGTAAGCGTACTGACCGGCTTTCATCACCGCCTGTTTGGCGATGCGGAAGACGTTGCCGCGGCGGCCGCGGAAACCTTTGGCCAGAGCCAGGACTTTCTTGTGACGGGCGCGTGCCGTTACACCACGTTTGACGCGAGGCATATGAGTTCTCCTTGTTCGTCAGTGAATTACAGGCCAGCCGAAGGCAGCATCTGTGCCATGTGACCCATGTTGGTCTCATGCACGGCCACTGCACCGCGAAGGTGGCGTTTGTTCTTGGTGGTCTTCTTGGTCAGGATGTGACGCTTGAAGGCTTGACCGCGCTTGACGGTTCCACCGGGACGAACACGGAAGCGCTTTTTGGCGCTGCTCTTGGTCTTCATCTTGGGCATTTGAATGCTCCTTTTATTTGTGCTCGTGAGGTGTCTGCAAAGAATTTGCAGCCTTGTTGACCCCGAGACACTTCTGACAGCGGGCTCTCGCCTGCTGGATCGACAGGTCCAAAGACCCGTCAAACGCTTTGAGCCGCAGCGGGCGCCTGAGGCGCTGCTTCGGTCTTGGTCGCCCCCGGCTTTTTCTTGCCCGGCGCGATCATCATGATCATCTGGCGACCTTCGAGCTTGGGAAACTGCTCCACCACGATCAGGTCGGCCAACTCGTCACGGATACGCTGCAGCAACGCCATGCCGATTTCCTGGTGCGTGATCTCGCGGCCACGGAAACGCAGCGTGATCTTGCACTTGTCACCCTCGGCCAGAAAGCGGCGGATGTTGCGCA
>CAYSIY010000104.1:0-7590 GCA_964431215.1 uncultured Limnohabitans sp. | reverse complement strand
ACAAAATAGTTAAAAATAGACAGATCTCCACAGCCGAGAACGAGTCCCCGATTGAATAAAAAGCAATTCAACGAAAGCGATTTCCGCAGCCTGTGCGCCGACCTACGCCAACGCCTGATCGCTGTGCAATCCACGCAAGGCCATTTGGCCGATGCGCTCGTCGCTGGTTGAGCCTGTACGTCCTATGGCATCGCGTAACGAAAAACCCTGGCTGAGTGTGGATGAGCAGTTGGCTCAGCTGGCCGAGCGCGGCATGTCCATCACCGACCAGAGTAAAGCGCGTGAGGTGCTGGAGCGCATTGGCTACTACCGCCTCAGCGGCTACTGGTTTGATTTGCGGGTGCGCGATGTGCCGTTTTGCCCACTGGACCCCACCACGGGGCGCAAGCCCAAGCGGGTGGTGATTGAGCGGCCTGTGCTGGACGAGTTCAAGCCGGGTACACATTTTCAGGACGCGGTGGGCTTGTATGTGTTCGACAAGAAGCTGAGGCTCTTGGCCATGGATGCGCTGGAGCGCATCGAGATTGCCTTGCGTGTGGACCTCTCGCACAGCTTGGGCAAGACGGACCGTTTTGCGTATTTGGATGCACAGCTGTTTCACCCCACCTTTGCCAAAGACATCAACCTGGATTCGGGACTGTCGCGTCACCACGAGTGGCTGGTCAAGCACGCGAGCCTGATCAACCGCTCGCGTGAAGAGTTCATCAAGCACAACAAAACCAAGTACGGGCTGCCGCTGCCCATTTGGGTGGCTTGCGAGGTGTGGGACTTCGGTTGCATGTCCACCTTGTTTGCGGGTTTGAAGTCAGAAGCGCAGGACGAAATTGCGCAGGCGTATGGTGTGCGCGATGGCCGGGTGTTTGCCAGTTGGCTGCGCAGCCTGAACTATTTACGCAATGTGTGTGCGCACCACAGCCGCTTGTGGAACCGCAACGTGGTGGACCAGCCCAAGCTGCCCACAGTGGGTGAGGTGCCTGCACTGGATGGTTTTCAAGGCGACAAACACGCTGGCTTGCGTGCCCGCCCGTTTGTGTTGCTGTGCATTTGCCAGCACATGATGACGGTGATCAACCCCTCATCCACTTGGGGCCAGCGCCTCAAGGCGCTGCTGTGCGAAGGCTTTCCAGATCTGCGGCATGTGGGTGGACGAAGGCTGGGAGGCGCGGCCATGGTGAGCGCCCAAAGAAAAACCCCCAAGCAGCTTGGCGCCGAAGCGCTTTACCGAAGGGGGCCGTGTTGGGGCGAGTTTAGCTTGCTTAACCGGGTTGGCGGGCATCAACCCATCAAAAAAAACCTTGAAGTTGTTTTCTGTGTGAATAACAACTAGGTGTCGCATCCAGCGATGATCATAAGGACACTTGACGAACAAATGCGGATGAAAAGCGTACCAGTCTTTCAAGGCCCGCATCGGGTTTTTGCTTTTGAGCGCCGACTGGGGTAGTTGATGGTTGTACAAGGCCACGTAACGAATGAGCGTTTGCTCCAAATCTTTACCAAGCGGGCTTCAAGCGGAATTCCCTAGCAATCGAAATACCCAAACATTTAAACAATTGGTGGACTGAATGAATGACCTGAACCAGAAACGCGTTTCAAGCCCACTCTCCACTGGTGGCGAGGGAGTGTTCTTCGAACAGCACGTTGCAGCGTACTGGCTGGCGCAGCTGCTCGTCCGCGGCATCCCGCCGATCTTGACCGATACCCACGTCACCGGAGTCCATTTCCAGACTGAGCATCTGCATTTCAATACAGATGACTTCCTCGTAGACTGCGCCCGCACGGGCACGGAGATGGCGCGCCTAGTCGGGCAGGTGAAGCGCAGCTTCACCATCAGTGCTACCAACGAAGAATGTAAGAAGGCCATTGGCGATTTCTGGAAAGACTTCAAGAAGGCCGATCCTTTCAATCCCCAGCACGACCGCTTTGTGCTCGTCACGCTGCGGGGCACAAAGACGCTTCTCGAGAATTTCGTTGGGTTGCTTGACTGCGCCAGAAGCTCGGCTGACGGCGAGGAGCTCCAACGGCGGCTCTCAATCGACGGGTTCATTTCGAAGAAGTCCGTCCATCAGTCCGACGAGCTTTGCAAGATCGTCGGAGCACTGGAAGGAATGCACATCACCGCCAAAGACCTGTGGCCGTTCCTGCGTTTGCTTCACGTCCTAAGCCTAGACCTACACACTTCCACTCGCCAGACCGAGGTGCACATCAGGACGCTGCTAGCTCTCAAGTCAACCGATCAGGATCCATCCGCGAGCGCGAAGGCAGCATGGGATGACCTTTTGAACTTCGCGAGCGAGGCCGTACCTGGCGCTCGGAACCTGAAACGCACCGATCTTCCAGACGCTCTCGTCCAAGCCTACGGCGAGGTAGGAGGGGAAGAGCAACGAGCACTGACTGCACTGAGAAATCACACGCAGATCATCCTCCGGAACATCGGCACCACGATCGGGCATGACTTTCACCTGCAGCGCGTTGGTATTGTCCAGAAGGTGCTTGCAGCCATTGAGGCGAAGCAGGTAGTTCTGATCACGGGTCCGGCTGGGAGCGGCAAATCCGTTATTGGCAAGGAGTCGGTGTCTTTTCTCTCCCGAGACTTCTTCGTTTTCGGGTTCCGGATCGAGGAATTCGCCGTCGCCCACATCGACGAAACACTCCACAACAGCCAGATTCCGGCGCGCGCCACAGAGCTTCAGGCCATCCTCGGCGCCCAAGGCCGCAAGGTGCTCGTGATCGAGAGCGTCGAACGCCTGCTTGAGAAACCGACGCGCGACGCCTTTAGCGACCTGATGGCACTCACCAAGGGGGACGATGGCCTAGGAATCCTCATGACCTGCCGCGACTATTCTGTGGAGCAGGTACAGGCCAGCTTTCTCCGGGCTGCAGGGATTAATTACGCGGTCATCGAAGTTCCGCCGCTTGACGACACCGAGTTGCAGGAGATCCAGACGGCCTTTCCGTCGCTGGCAGTGCCACTCGCCAACCCCGCCCTGCGCGATATCCTGCGGAACCCTTACTTCCTCGACAAGGCATTGCAAATTCCGTGGGGGGCGGGACGTCCGCTACCGGAGAATGAGCGTGATTTTCGGGCCGTTTTCTGGCAGCAGATCGTGCGCGCGGACCAGTATCCGGCCGATGGCATGCCGCGACTGCGCGAAGAGGCCCTACAGGAGCTGGCGGTGCGCAGGGCGCGCGCGCTTTCAGACTACGTGCCTGCAACAGGACTCAATGCAGCGGCCATCGCTCGCCTGAAGCAAGATTCTCTCGTCGTTTCGCCGGACAGGAACACTCTGCTCGTCGCGACGGCGCACGACGTCCTTGAGGACTGGGCTATCCTGCAATGGATCGAGGAACAGCACCTCACGGATGAGACATCGTTCAAGGCATTGTCGTCAGAGATAGGGCCACATCCTGCAGTGCGTCGCTCGTACCGCAAGTGGGTTGCTGAACTTATCGACCGCGACACACCAGCAGCGGATCGGCTATTCAGCGCGGCCATCGCACAGGCCGACGTGCCCGCCCAGTTCCGCGACGACACTTTGGTCTCGCTGCTCAAGGCGCCGTCGGCGTCAGCATTCTTGACGCGGCACGAGGCCGAGCTGCTCGCCAACGAGCGCGCGATCCTCAAGCGAATCATCCACCTCCTGCGCGTCGCCTGTATGACGTCGCCCGCGTGGCTTGCCGACGTGCGCGGCCACAGCTCGATCCTGAGCGTGCCGGAAGGCGCGGTCTGGACAACCGTCGTGCGACTGGTGCACCGCAACATAGATAGTTTCGGACCGGACGACGCACCGCTGCTTCTCGCATTGATCGAAGATGCCGTGCGCGGCGTCAGCTGGTGGGCGCCTGACATCGACGGGGCTGAACATGTTGCCGGCATTGCCCATTGGCTCCTCCCGCGCTTTGATCACTACAGGGGAGGAGACATACGCCAACGCACTCTGAAAGTGATTGCCAAGATCCCGAAGGCCGCCCCCGCGTGCTTTGAAGCCATTCTGCGTGGGCAGATCAAGGAAGAGCGTCGCAGTGATCGCGTCGCCGAAGAATTCCGCGACATCATCCTTGCTGGCCTGGAGGGGGCTCCTGCCGCGCGCGACCTGCCGGACCTTTTTATCTCCGTCGCCCTCGATACATTCCTCGCCACGGAGGAATATCTACGCGCGGAACCCTATGGCCGCTCATCCATCGACGTTGATCTTTACTTCGGCATAAAGGAACACCTGCACCATGATTACTTCCCTGCCAGTGCCCTCCGGGGGCCGTGGATCAACCTGCTCATGCACCATCCGCGAAAGGGCCTCGACTTCCTGATCCAGGTCTTCAAACACAGTGCCGATTGGTACGCACATCCGCGTCTCCATGACCCCCTCGAACCTGCCTGGGAGGTCGAACTCACGTTTGCCAACGGAGCCACGCGAAAGCAATGGGTTAACCAGCGTCTCTGGGACCTGTATCGTGGTATCTCCGTTGGTCCTTACGTACTCCAGTCACTGCTGATGGCATTTGAAAAGTGGTTGCTCGACTACGCCGACTCCCATAGCGAGGGGCTTGATGCCATACTCATTAGTATCCTGTGGCGCAGCGATTCTGCTGCGCTCGCTGCCGTCGTCGCAAGCGTGGCGACCGCCCATCCTCATCGGTCAGGGGAGGCCCTTTTGGTGCTGCTGTCGGTGCAGGACTACATCGAGATCGATCGCAGTCGCATGGCAGGCGAGCACCAGACTTCGAGCCTCACGGGACTGTTCCCAACTCTGAATGCCGAAAACAAGATCTACGAAGAGGAGCGGAAGAAGTCGAACGCGCTGCCGCACCGCAAGCACGACCTTGAAGCGGCCATCGCAAACCTGCAATTCGGCCCTCTGGCTCCGAGAGCTCACGCCATCATCGACCGATACATCGCGGCACTGCCAGCGCCGGACAAGCGCAATAAGCACGACCTCACATGGCAGCTTGCCCTTCACCGGATGGACATCCGCCAGTACGACATGGCCCACGTTCAGCCCGCAGCGGGCGAAACATCAGCCGCGGACGGCGAGGGCTCTGAGAGGAATTACATCCGCCTCGAACCCAAGCCTCCGGCTCCAGAAGTCCAGCAACTCATAGACGAGAGCACGAGGAAGATGAGCGAGATGAATGCTCGTCTGGGTGTTTACATGTGGGGCCTCCAGATCTTCCAGCGCGAGGCCGGCTCTTGCGATCCCGCCCAGTGGCGGGAGAAGCTGGCAAGTGCCAAGGGGATGGACAGTACCGCGGAACATCCCGACAACAGCCATAACGCTCCAGGATTCGTGGCTGCTGTCTGCGTCCGCGATCACTGGGACGAGATGTCGCCTGAAGAGAAGGAGTGGTGCATCGACGTCATCTGTTCCGAAATCTCCAGCCACGCGGACCAGTGGGAATCCATCGACCGCGTGCAGCGGTTTTCGATGCTAGCTGATCGCCCCTGTGCCTTCGCCGTGCCGCTGCTGCTCTCCAAGCCCCTAACTGAAGCCCAGACGCCTCGCGTGCGTCAGGCCTTTATTGCCGCTTTAACCCATCCGGTCGACGAGGTCCGTTGGTACGCCGTCAGTGGCATGAACGATAAGTTATGGGCCGCAAGCCCCGCTCTTGCTCTGCGCGCCGTCAATGCCATCGCAACCATGGCGGATCTTGCCGACCGCGACTGGAACGCCGAAGAGAAGAAGCGTTACGACAAGCGGCGCACACCGAACGCGATCTCCACCGACGCGGCCGTATACGTTCGCGCAAACTTCTGGATTGACGGAAAAATCGCCGAGGATGCGCATGTCAGGTTCGACATCACCGGAATATTCGGAGCTGAGGCGCACGCGAAGGTCCTCGCGATCCTAGGCAAGGTTCCCAATGAGCCTCTGGCCGTGGTCGCGCACCGGCGCGCCAGTGAAGACCTCGTGGAGTGCTGGAACCTTGAACACAATCGTTCTCCCGACCGGCGCGACAGGAATTTTCACAGCGAGCAAGCCATATCCGACCGCATTCAGCAATTTGTGATGCGCGCGTCAGATGCCGATGCAGAGCAAGTCCTTCAGCCAATCCTCGAGGCCGTTGACCGGCATCCGCGCGAGGTCCACAACGTCATCCAGGGGTTCACGAGC
Organism: uncultured Limnohabitans sp.; assembly: GCA_964431215.1. Classification (GTDB taxonomy): domain Bacteria; phylum Pseudomonadota; class Gammaproteobacteria; order Burkholderiales; family Burkholderiaceae_C; genus Limnohabitans_A. Next base: position 1,483 of record CAYSIY010000104.1, on the reverse strand, counting down.
ATCGAGGACAACAATCCCAATACGCCGCATTACTGGTTCCTATGGAACCTGTTTGCCGAGCGGGTGAAACGAGCCAATTGGCTCACGCATTTGGACGGGGAGCATCCCCACGGCAGCGAGGTGCTGTCGACGATCTTCCTGACCGCATGGTGGAAGGACAACGTTCGTCACTGGCGGAGCCTTGAAGGCTATGCCCACAACGTCGACGCTCTCTTCGAGGCATTACCGCCGGTCTGGATCGTGCTGGATAGCTATGTCCGCTTCCTTTACCACATCGGCGAGCGTTCCATGCCCGCCGCTTTTGTGCGCATCGCGCACGCGCTCAGCCGAGGGAACCATGCCGACATGCTGCGCGAGTCCAACACCGTCTTCATGCTCGAAGCCCTTCTCCAGCGGCATGTCTACGCAAGGCCACTGGAACTCAAGCGCGATCCGGCCCTGCGCGAGGCGATCCTGTATGTGCTTGACGTTCTGGTCGAGAGCGGTTCATCTGCCGCGTTCAGGATGCGGGACGATTTCGTCACGCCGGCCGCATGAAGTTCTCCAACTCATTACGAACTACCGACCAAAAGGCGCACAACTATTTGCCCCAGCCATGAACGCCATGTGCTCGGAGCACAGCAAGTAAGCCTATTGCCCAATACTCGCTTTAAGTACCAGTGATCGTTGCTGGGGGCCAGGGCAGTGGGCTGTTTCCAGCCGTTCCCCCTCACCTCGTCAACCTCAAAAACAAGCCCGCCAGCACCTGCGGCAGTTGCTCGATGCGGTCCACCAGTGTGTAGTGCTCACCAAACACGGTGCGCACGCTCTCTTCGTGTGCGGGGTGCAGCTGGATGCACCACACAAACACGCCTTGGGCCTCGAGCTCGCGCACGACTTGGCGGGCGTCTTGGGCCAGGTAGTCGAGGTCGTTCACGTCCACGTCGGCGGGTTCGCCGTCGGTCAAGACCAGCAGCAGTTTGCGGCTGCTGGCGCGTTGCACCAGCGGGCGTGCGCCGTGGCGCAGGGCGGCGCCCAGGCGGGTGGAGTACGCGGGCTCTATGGCGGCCAGCCGCGCTTTGACTTCTGCGCCCCACGGCTCGTTAAAGCCTTTGAGGTGCGTGTAGCGCACCTCTTGCCGAGTGTTGGAATGAAAGCCGCCCAGCGCCAGCGCGTCGCCCAGTTGCGCCAGCGTCCAGCCCAAGATGGCCACGGCGGCTTGGCTCACTTGCAGCACGGTGTGTTCGCTGCCGGGCACGGGCTCGGCCAGCGAGGCCGAGAGGTCCATAACGAGTTGCACGCTCACGTCGCGGCTGTTTGTGCGCCAGTGTTGTTGCACGCGGCCGTCGGGCGTGTGGCCGCTGCGCAGGTCAATCAGCGCTTGTTGGGCCAGGTCGAGGTCGAGCTCGCTGCCTTGCTCCAAGCGGCGCAGGCGTTCGCGGCCTTGGGGCTTCAGGCGGTCGAGCACTTTTTGCAGGCGGCGGCGCAGGCCGCTGTGTTGGTC
>CAYSIY010000103.1:0-7603 GCA_964431215.1 uncultured Limnohabitans sp. | reverse complement strand
CGCATTCAGGAGGCGGTGGCCGAACCTGTGGTTTACATGATGGACCGCTATGTGGTGGGCGGGTTTTATCGGGTGCATGCCGAGCGCGGCGTGGACGAGAACCTCAACGCGCCGGGGGCCAGTTTTGTTCCCCTGGCCTTTGACGAGAGTGCGCAACTGCCACAGCCGGGGGCCAAGCCGGGGGCCAGTGTGCCCAACCGCTTCTATATGTATGGTGTGATTGGCCGCCTGGCCATGCTCGCGGCCAGCTACGAACTTGAAGCGACCGACCCTGAGGCCGAGGTTTACGATTGAGGAACCGGGCTTGGTTGTTGCGCTGCAACATTGGTACCTTGCTGACGTGACACCCCCTGCCAGCAGGCGCAAAATACAGGCTTCGCGTTCTGGAGCCTGACTTCGGGTCAGGCTGTTTTTTGTGTCATCGACAAAATCTTCTCTGGCGGCCCTGACTCTGGGCGCCATCGGTGTGGTTTACGGCGACATCGGCACCAGCGTGCTGTACGCCCTCAAAGAAGTGTTCGGCTCCGGCCATGTGCCGTTCACCCCGGACAATGTCTACGGCATCCTGTCCATCTTCTTCTGGACACTGACCACCATCGTCTCCCTCAAGTACGTGCTCCTGGTGCTGCGGGCCGACAACCATGGCGAGGGCGGGCTGGTGGCGATGCTGGCGCTGGCCTCCCAATCGGTCAAGGACCGGCCGCAGCTGCGCAAGGTGCTGCTGATGGTGGGCATCTTCGGCACCTGCCTGTTCTATGGCGACGGGGTCATCACGCCGGCGATTTCGGTGCTCTCGGCCGTAGAGGGGCTGGAGGTGGTGTCTCCGGCCTTCAAGAAGGCGGTCATTCCGCTGACCCTGCTCATCCTGCTGGCCCTGTTCTGGGTGCAAAAACGCGGTACGGCCGGCATTGGCAAGTTCTTTGGTCCGATCACCCTGGTGTGGTTCGCCACCATCGCCTTGCTGGGTGTGTCGCACATTGCCCACGACCCTCAGATCCTCTGGGCGATCAGCCCGCACTATGCCCTGAGCTTCATCTGGAATCATCCGGGCACCACGTTCATCATCCTGGGGGCCGTGGTGCTGTGCGTGACGGGCGGTGAGGCGCTGTATGCCGATATGGGTCACTTCGGCAAAAAACCGATCCGTCTGGCCTGGTTTTCGGTGGTCATGCCCTCGCTCACACTCAATTATTTTGGCCAGGGTGCGCTGCTGCTGTCCGAGCCCGAGGCGGTCAAGAACCCTTTCTACATGATGGCACCTGACTGGGCCTTGCTGCCCCTGGTGGGGCTGGCGACCATGGCCACGGTGATTGCGTCGCAAGCCCTGATCTCGGGGGCTTTCAGCGTCACCAAGCAGGTCATCCAGCTGGGCTTTCTGCCGCGCCTGCAGGTCTTGCACACCAGCGAGACCGATACCGGGCAGATCTACATGCCGTTTGTCAACTGGGGGCTGTTTGCAGCCATCGTGATCGCGGTGGGCCTGTTCAAGTCGTCGAGCAACCTGGCGGCAGCCTACGGCATCGCCGTCTGCACCGACATGTTGATCACCACCGTCCTGACCTTCTTCGTGATCCGCTACGCCTGGAAATTGCCGCTGGCGTTGTGCATTGCTTCCACCGGGTTTTTCTTTGCGGTGGATCTGGCCTTCTGGGCGTCGAACATGCTCAAGCTGCTGGAGGGAGGCTGGTTCCCCTTGGTGATCGGTGCGGCCATATTCACCCTCATGCTGACCTGGCACGACGGAAGGCGGCTGCTCAACCAATCCCTGCGTTCAGACGCGATCCGGCTCGGTGATTTCCTGCAGGCGGTTTTCATTGCCCCTCCGGCGCGGGTCGAAGGCACAGCGGTCTTCATGACCGCCGAACCCGATACCGTGCCCAACGCCTTGCTGCACAACCTCAAGCACAACAAGATCCTGCACCAGCAAAACCTGTTCGTGACGGTGCGCAGCCACGAAATTCCGCGCATGGCCCAAGCCCAGCGGCTGGAAGTCACGCCGCTTGGCCACGAGTGCTGGCAGGTGATCGTCAACTACGGATTCAAGGACAACCCGGACCTGCCCGGTGCGCTGGCCCTTTTGAAAAATCAGGGTTACAGGCTCGATCCGATGAGCACCAGCTATTTTCTGTCGCGCGACATCGTGATTCCGACCATCGGTGGTGGCATGGCGCCCTGGCGCGAAAAGTTGTTTGCGCAAATGCACCACAACGCCAGTGCCGCCGCCGAATTTTTGAATCTGCCGGCCAACTCGGTGGTGGAGCTGGGCTCCAAGATCGAAATCTGATCGGTGCTGCGCAACCCCTTCACGGGTGCTTGTTTTTTTCCAGCCAGCGCCACAAGGGTTCAGCGAGCAACAGCACAGCCACCAGGCGGCTGACCTGCAGGGCGGTGACCACCGGGACGCCGAGCTGCAGCACCTTGGCGGTGATCGCCATTTCGGTGATGCCCCCCGGCGAGGTGCCCAGAATCATGGTCGCCGGGTGTTGCCCGACCCAGGGCGCCATGAGCCAGCCAAACAGGGCAGATGCGGCCAGCATGACCAGGGTGCCCATGGCCACCGAGGCCAGCCAGCGCGGTGCCGTGCGCAGGAATTCGCGTCGAAAGCGAACGCCCAGACTCACGCCAATGAAAAGCTGGGCGGTATTGCTCATCCAGGCGGGAATGGCTGACCACCATTGCCCCGACAGGCTCAGCAGCATGGTGGCCATCAAGGCCCCCATGAACCAGGGGTTGGTGCGCTTGAGGCGAATCATCAGCCAGGCCCCGGCCAGGGTGATGGCGGCCAGCCCAAGCAGGCCAGGCCACTCGGTCATGCGCCCCACGCTGCGCAAGCTGGGGTCCACCTGCAGGCCCCAGTGGCTTTGCGCCCATTGCATGGCAAAGGGCACAAGAATCACGACGATCAGGAGCCGCACGCTGTGGGCAGCAGCCACCAGGTCCGTGCGGGCGCCGATGCGCTCGGCCAGCAGCGTCATTTCGGAGGCACCACCAATGGCCCCCGCAAAGTGGCTTGTGGCCCGCAGCCGACGCTCGCCCAGATGCCCCAGGTCACTCGCGTGGCGTCGGCGCAGCCACAGCCCGAATGTCCAACCCATGGCCAAGGCCCAGACAATGCCCAGCACAATGGCCCACCACAGCGTGAGCACCAGCGCCCCGACCTGTGGCGTGAAATACAGGCCCAGTGCCGCACCGATGATCCACTGGCCCAGGTTGCGCAGACGCCCCGAGCTGCGGGTGGGCAGCCCCGCGATGGAGACCACGGCGGTGAAGACCAGCGGACCCAGCATCCAGGGGATGGGGGTGTGCAGCCAGAGGCACAGTTGTGCCGCGAGCAGGGCGCCCAGCAGGGTCAGGCCGGTGCGCAGGAAAACGGAAGGCGTCATTCGGGCAAACATTCGTCCGCAGTGCGGTGCGGACGATGGGCTGACGGTCAGGCGTGCCGTCGTATGCTGTCGGCCAGTGTCTGCACCATCTGATCGATGTGCGCATTGTCAACGATGTAGGGAGGGCAGAGCACGATGTTGTCGCCCGCGGCACGCAGCCAGACGCCCCGGTGGAAGCAGTCGAGCATGATGTCGTAGGCGCGCTTGCCCGGACCGGCAGGCGCCGGCGCCATTTCCACCGCACCAGCCAGCCCCAGGGTGCGGATGCTCACCACATGGGGCAGGCCCTTGAGGCCACTGTGCATCGCATCACCCAGTACCCGACCTTGCCTGCCGGCACGTGCGAACAGGTCTTCGTCCTTCATGAGCTGCAGCGTGGCCACGGCGGCCGCACAGGCCACCGGGTGACCCGAGTAGGTGTAACCATGGAAGAACTCGATCACGTGTTCGGGTCCGCTGGCGTTCATCATGGTGTCGTAGATGAAGTCACGGCAGATCACGCCGCCCAGCGGGATCACGCCATTGGTGACCGCCTTGGCGAAGTTGAGCATGTCGGGGACCACGCCATAAAAGTCGGCACCGAAGTTCACCCCCAGGCGACCAAAGCCGGTGATGACCTCGTCAAAGATCAGCAGGATCCCGTGCTTGTCGCAAATCTGGCGCAGACGCTGGAGGTAGCCCTTGGGCGGGATGTACCAGCCCGCGCTGCCAGCGATGGGCTCGACGATGATGGCGGCCACATTGCTGGGGTCGTGCAGCGCAAGGATGCGGGTTTCCAGCTCGACCAGTGGGTCCTCGGCCCAGACGGGTTCTTCGTGGTGGATGTAGGCGTGATGGACCGGGTCGTGGATGAAGCGCATGTGATCTACCCGGGGCAGCAACTGGGCGCCATAGACCTTGCGGTTGGCCGGCAGGCCGCCCACGCTCATGCCGCCGAAGTTGACGCCGTGGTAGCCTTTTTCGCGTCCGATGAACACATGGCGGTGGCCTTCACCACGGGCGCGGTGGTAGGCCAGCGCCACCTTGAGCGAGGTGTCGGCCGCTTCGGAGCCGGAGTTGCAGAACAGCACCTTGTTGAGGTCGCCTGGTGCCATGTGGGCGATCATTTGCGCAGCGCGGAAGGCCTGGTCGTTGCTGGCCTGGAAGGCGGTGGCGTAGTCCAGGGTGTCCAGTTGCTTCTTGATGGCCTCGTTGATCGGCTGGCGATTGTGCCCGGCACCTACACACCACAAGCTGGAGATGCCGTCGAGCACCTGTCGGCCGTCATGTGTCGTGAAGTGCATGCCATTGGCGGCCACGAACACCCGCGGGTCCTTCCTGAAATGGCGGTTGGGTGTGAAGGGCAGCCACTGGTTGTCCATCGGCAAATCATGGGTCGGCATCGTTGCGTCCTTGTTCAGTCTCGTCAGACAGGGAGTGTAAGCAGCCCGGGGTGATACAGGGGTGTTCCCGGCGACAGGCTGGCGGGGGGGCAAGAAAAAGGCCGCCCGAAGGCGGCCTTTGGGGAGGCGTTTGCCGAAAGAATCAGTCGGCATAGATGCCGGCGGCATCGACGGCACTCTTGATCTTGACCATTTCGGCGGCCACAAACTTCTTGTGCTCTGCGGGTTCGACACGCTTGTCGTTGACCACAATGGCACCCAGACCTTCCTGGCGCTTGATGAACTCGGGGTCTTTCAGGGCTTTCTTGAGGCCTTCGTTGAGGACCTTCAGAACGGCTTCCGGCGTGCCTTTGGGAGCGTACAGACCGTGCCAGATGGTCAGGTTAAAGCCCTTGAGGCCCATTTCATCGAGGGTCGGGTAGTACTTGAGTACCGGGTGGCTGGACAGCGGCTTGGCGGTGGTGACCGCAAAGGCCTTGATGCGGCCGCCCTCAATCTGTGCGGTGGTGTTGGTGGTCTGGTCGCACATGACATCGACCTGGCCACCCATCAGCGCGTTCATGGCCGGGGCCGTGCCGCCAAAGGGGATGGTCGTCATGGCTTCCTTGTTCTTGAGCGCCGACTGCCACAGCAGGCCGCAGATGTGCGAGGCGGAACCCAGACCGGCGTGCGCGATGTTGAGTTTGCCGGCATTGGCGCGGATGTAGTTCTCGAAATCGCGGTAGGTGTTGGCCGGCAGCTGCGGCTTGCCCACCAGGGTCATGGGCACTTCGTTGATCATGCCCAGGTATTCAAAGTCCTCCAGCGGCTTGTAGCTCAGCTTGCGGTACAGGGCCGGGGTCGCGGCCATGCCGATGTGCCAGACCATCAGGGTGTGGCCGTCCGGTGCCGACTTGGCCACTTTGGTGGCCGCGATCGTGCCGCCGGCACCCGCGGTGTTTTCCACCACGAAATTGCCGCCAGGTACATGCTTGCGCATGGCTTCGGCCAGGTCGCGTGCCACACGGTCGGTCGGGCCGCCTGCGGCGAAAGGCACAACCAGGGTGACCGGCTTGGAGCCCGGGAAATTTTGCGCCTGTACGCCCGAGGCGGCGACAGCGGTGATGGCTGCGAGGGCGATCCAGTTCTTCATCTGTGTACTCCTGTGAATGTAAGCAAAGCACCAAGTTTAGGATGCGCCCGCGATTTTGTTATCGCGGGAATTACTTAGCGGTAAGCCCTAATAAGTCCTTGATTTGCCACGGTCTTTTGCGGCCCGCGCAAGGGCGGGCCGGTTCATTTGTAGCTGCGGGCGTCTTCAATGACCTTGCCGTCATTGGGCAGGCTGCCCACGGGCACGCATTGCACTTCGCCACGCAGCTTGGTCACATCGCGTACGGCATCTGCGATCCGCTGCTGCAGCCCTTCAGAACGGGTGGTTGTTTCCACCTGCAGGGTCATCTGGTCATTGGCCATCTCGCCGGTGACCACCAGGCGCGCCTTGCGGACTTCCGGGAAACGCTTGACGATCTCGGCGATCTGACCGGGGTGCACGAACATGCCGCGGACCTTGCTGGTCTGGTCGGCCCTTCCCATCCAGCCCTTGATGCGGGTGTGGGTGCGACCGGTGGGGCAGGTGCCGGGCAGCACGGCCGAGAGGTCACCGGTTCCGAAGCGGATCAAGGGGTAGTCGGGGTTGAGCACCGTGACCACCACTTCTCCAACTTCGCCTTCGGCCACCGGGTCACCGGTGCCGGGACGCACGATCTCGACGATCACGCCTTCGTCCAGCACCAGACCTTCACGGGCCGGTGTTTCGTAGGCGATCAGGCCGACATCGGCTGTGGCGTAGCACTGATAGGCCGCTACGCCTTGCTGACTGAACCAGTCGCGCAGCGAGGGCGGGCAGGCTTCGCCCGAGACCAGGGCCTTGGTGATGGAGAGTGCTTGTCCTGCTTCGGCCGCCTTTTCGATCAGGATCTTGAGGAAACTGGGGGTGCCGACATAGGCCACCGGACGCAGGTCGGCGATGGCCGCAAGTTGTTGTTCGGTGTTGCCGACCCCCCCCGGTATGACCGTGCAGCCGAGGGCATGGGCACCGCTTTCCATGATCCAGGCGCCGGGCGTGAGGTGATACGAAAAACAGTTGTGCACCAGGTCCCCGGCTTCAAAGCCTGCTGCAGCCATGGCGCGGGCCGCACGCCAATAGTCGCTGGCCTGGCCTTCGGGTTCATAGATCGGTCCGGGAGATTGGTAAACCCGGCGTGCTCCGCCCGGTCGCAACAAACCTTTCCAGCCGATGGTCGAGAACCCCCCGAAGGGGTCGCGGGCACGCCCTGCCTGCTGGCGCTCAAGCAGTTCGTGTTTGCGGGTCACCGGCAGACTGGCCAGCGCAGCACGGCTGGTGATCGAGGCGGCGTTCACCCCCTGCAGGATGTCCGCAAAGGCGGCGCTGTTGTTCTGTGCATTGGCAATCTGCGCAGGCAAGGCGGCCATCAGGGCCGCTTCGCGCTCCTGGGGGCTGCGTGTTTCGAGGGCGTCGTAATGCGGGCTCATGGTGTTTGTGATCGGGTCCAGAGATGAAGTCAGCGTTCCGTGGCCTGGCTCGGCCAGGCCGGTGGAACGACCCCCTTGAGGGGGAAGCGGCGCAGCCGCATCGGGGGTGGGTTCAAGCCAGCCAGCGCTTGCGGCGCTTGTAGCTTTTGACGTCCTTGAAGCTCTTGCGCTCACCGCCGCCCACGCCCAGATAGAACTCCTTGACGTCTTCGTTGGTGCGCAGGTACTGGGCCTCCCCGTCCATGACGATGCGGCCCGATTCCATGATGTAGCCATAGTCGGCGTACTTCAGCGCCATATTGG
>CAYSIY010000102.1:0-7629 GCA_964431215.1 uncultured Limnohabitans sp. | reverse complement strand
CGGCGAAAAGAAGGGATTTTGGCCCTGCACCCCCTACGGCTGCATGAAGATGCTCGAGAGCATCGGCTACGACCTGCGCGGTAAACACGCGGTGGTGATCGGTCGCAGCAACATTGTGGGCAAGCCGATGGCGCTCATGCTTCTGCAAAAGGACGCCACTGTGACCGTCTGCCACTCGCACACCAGGGACCTGAAAGCCCAGACCCTGCAGGCCGACGTGATCGTGGCCGCCGTTGGCAGGCGTCACGTGCTGACCGCTGACATGGTCAAACCCGGCGCGGTGGTGCTCGATGTGGGCATGAACCGCAACGAAGAAGGCAAACTCTGCGGCGACGTGGATTTCGAGGGTGTCAAAGCCGTCGCTGGCTGGATCACCCCCGTCCCGGGTGGGGTGGGCCCCATGACCATCACCATGCTGCTGGTCAACACCCTTGAAGCCGCCGAACGCGCCGCCAGATAAAACCCGGATTCCCGATCAAGCCGGGAAAGGCCCATGACCTCACCGGCAATCCGAAACTGCCCTCCTCGGGCTTGACCCGAACCTCTACCCCGGCGCCACCAGATACCACCATGACCGCAAGCAACCCTCTTCTCGAAACCTCTGGTCTGCCGCTTTTTGACCGTATCGCGCCCGACCATGTGGCCCCGGCCATGGATGTGCTGCTGGCCGAGGCCGATGTCGCCCTCAGCCGCGTCACGGCTGCCGACTTTCCTGCTGACTGGACCGAAATTGCGAAAGTGCTGGACGTGGCCACCGAGCGGCTCGGACGCGCCTGGGGTGCGGTCAGCCACCTCAACAGCGTGGCCGACACCCCCGAGCTGCGCGCAGCCTACAACGCCGCCCTGCCCCGAGTCACCGAGTTCTGGACGCGGCTGGGCAGCAACGAAAGGCTCTACGCCAAATACAAGGCCATCGATCCGGCCAGCCTGAACGCCGAGCAACGCCAAGCCCACCACAATGCCCTGCGTAACTTTGTGCTGGGGGGGGCCGAGTTGAAGGGTGCCGCCAAGGAGCGCTACGCCGCCATCCAGGAGCGTCAGGCCGAGGTTTCGCAGAAATTCAGCGAAAACACCCTGGATGCCACCGACAGCTGGACACTGGATCTTGACCCCGCCGAGCTGGACGGCGTGCCGCAGGACGTGATCGACGCCGCCTGCGCGCTGGCCAGCCAGAACGGACAGCCGGGCAAAGCCAGATTGACGCTCAAAATGCCCTGCTACCTGCCGGTGATGCAGTTTGCCCACAGCGGCACCTTGCGCGAGCGCCTGTACAAGGCTTACACCACCCGGGCCTCCGATCAGGCCGAAGGCCCGGGCATACAGTACGACAACACTGCACTCATGCACGAAATCCTGGCCCTGCGCCAGGAAGAAGCCCAACTGCTGGGCTACAACAACTTCGCGCAGGTCTCGGTCGTGCCCAAGATGGCCGAGTCCCCCGAAAAGGTCATTGCTTTCCTGCGCGACCTGGCAGTCAAGGCCCGGCCATTTGCAGAAAAAGACCTGGCCGATCTGAGGGCGTTTGCACAACAAGAGCTCGGACTGAGCGGCGAGCTCAAGGCCTGGGACATTCCTTATTTGAGCGAAAAGCTCAAGGAGGCCCGCTACAGCTTCAGTGAGCAGGAAGTCAAACAGTACTTCACAGCCCCCAAAGTACTGGCCGGCCTGTTTCGCATCATCGAAACCCTGTTCGAGGTCACCATTTCCAGGGACGCGGCACCCGTGTGGCACCCGGCGGTCGAGTTCTACCGCATCGAGCGCAGCGGCCAACTGATCGGCCAGTTTTACCTGGACCCACCGGCGCGCTCTGGCAAACGCGGCGGGGCCTGGATGGACGATGTGGTTGGACGTTGGCTGCGCCCGGACTCCGGAAAGCTGCAGACCCCGGTGGCCCATCTGGTGTGCAATTTTGCCGAAGGCGTGAACGGCAAACCGCCGCTGCTGACCCATGACGACGTGATCACCCTCTTCCACGAATTCGGCCACGGTCTGCACCACATGCTCACACAGGTCAACGAGCGTGATGTGTCAGGCATCAGCGGGGTCGAGTGGGACGCGGTGGAGCTGCCCAGCCAGTTCATGGAGAACTTCTGCTGGGAATGGTCGGTGCTGCGTCACATGACAGCCCATGTGGAAACGGGTGAGCCGCTGCCGCGCCATCTGTTCGAGAAAATGCTGGCCGCCAGGAACTTCCAGAGCGGGCTGCAGACCCTGCGGCAGATTGAGTTCGCCCTCTTTGATATGCGCCTGCACGCCGAGCATGATCCGGCGCTGGACTTCATGCCCCTGCTGCACGAGGTCAGGGCCGAGGTCGCGGTGCTGCAGGCACCTGGATTCAACCGCATGGCCCACACCTTCAGCCACATCTTCTCGGGCGGTTACGCAGCCGGTTACTACAGCTACAAATGGGCCGAGGTACTGAGCGCAGACGCCTACGCAGCCTTTGAGGAAACTGCAGCCGAAGACGGCAGCCCCAGCGTCGAGACCGGCCGCCGCTACCGCCAGACCATTCTGGAAGCCGGTGGCAGCCGGCCGGCGCTGGAATCGTTCAAGGCCTTCCGGGGCCGCGAACCCAGCCTGGACGCTCTGCTGCGTCATCAGGGCATGGCCTGACGGTCAGCACAGTCTTGCCAGGCTGAGTAAAGTGGGGGCTTCCAGGATTGCTGAGGAGCGCTTCATGAAACACCGACTCTTGTTGACCGCTTGCGCCCTTTTGGGCGGCTTGCTGGGCTCCACGGGCGCGAACGCCTGTCCGGCCACACTCAACCACACCCTGCTGCGCCTGCAGGACGAAAAACCGCAATCGCTTTGCCAGTACGAAGGCAAGGTGGTGCTGGCGGTCAACACCGCAAGTTATTGCGGATTCACCGGACAGTACAAGGGACTGGAAGCCCTGCACTCCCGCTACAAGGATGCCGGCCTGGTGGTGCTGGGCTTTCCGTCCAATGATTTCGCCCAGGAAAAAGGCAGCAACAAGGAAATTGCCGAGTTTTGCGAAAACACTTTTGGTGTGAAGTTTCCGATGTTCGCCGCCTCCAGCGTGCGCGGCGAGAAGGCCAACCCCTTCTTCCGCCAGCTGATCGCCCAGGGCGCCACACCCCCGCGCTGGAACTTCTACAAATACCTGATTGGCCGGGACGGCAAGCTGATCGAGAGCTACAGCAGCATGACCGGGCCGGATGATCGCAAACTGCTGGCCAGCATTGAAAAAAGCCTGAAGGCAAAGCCCTGAATGGCCTAGAAAAAAACCCGACATGGAACACTCCATGTCGGGTTGGTATTTGGTAGGCGCGATTGGACTCGAACCAACGACCCCCACCATGTCAAGGTGGTGCTCTAACCAGCTGAGCTACGCGCCTGCAAGCCTTGCATTGTAGCAGGATTTTCAGCGCCGTCTGGCGTTGCGTACCCCTTTGACAGACTTCAGGGGAGACAGCACGCGCGAGATGAGCGCCGCATCGGGCGTTTCCACCGTGAAAGTCATGAAGGCCATGCCCTTGATCGACTGGGTCTGCACGCCAATGACATTGATTTTTTCCTTGGAGAAGACCTCGGAGATGTCACGCAACAGGCCTTGGCGATCCAGTGCCTCCACCGTGACATCCACCGGGTAGACCGCAGCATCCTGCCCGCTGTTGCGCTCGCCCCAGCGCACGTCAATGACCCGCTCGGGGCTGCGGGCGCTGAGCTCGCGCAGATTGCTGCAGTCCTGGCGATGAATGCTCACGCCCTTGCCCCTCGTCACGAAACCGGCAATCTCGTCAGGCGGTGCGGGCTTGCAGCAACGAGAGAGTTGCGTGAGCAAGGAATCCACCCCGACCACCAGCACGCCCGAAGCAGTCTTGTGGCGGCTGCCACGGGTGGAGCGGCGCAGCACCATTTCGTCGGCCGAGGGGGCTGGCTCCGGTGGCCTGAGCAGGACCTCGATGTTGCGCAATGAATACTCGTCCTTGCCCACCACTTCAAACAGGCCATCGGCCGACTTGAAGCCCAGCTGTGCGGCCAGATCCTCCAGCTTGACCGCGGTTCGGCCCTCCCGCTGCAGCAATTTTTCAACCGCCTCACGCCCTCGCGCAACGTGCTCTGCCGCAATCTGGGCGTTGAACCATGAGCGCACCTTGTTGCGTGCGCGGTTGCTGACCAGAAAGCCCAGCTCCGGATTGAGCCAGTCGCGCGAGGGGGCCCCTTCCTTGATGGCCGTGATCTCCACCGTCTGCCCGTTGGCCAGCGGGGTATTGAGCGGCACCATAGCACCGTCCACCTTGGCTCCACGGCAACGGTGCCCCAGGCTGGTGTGGATGCTGTAGGCAAAGTCCAGCGGCGTCGCCCCCTGAGGCAGCTCGACAATGGCCGCATCCGGGGTGAGCACATAGATGCGGTCGTCAAACAGGCCCTTGCCGGCCACCGTGCCCGAAAGATCCCGCTCCCAGGCGAGCAACTGCCGTAACACCGCGATCTTGGCGTCGTAGGTGCTGCTGGCGCTCACGCCGAGATAGCCTTTGGTTCCTGCCTCTTTGTAGGCCCAATGGGCTGCCACCCCATGTTCGGCATGGTCGTGCATGGCCTGGGTGCGGATCTGGATCTCGATGGGTCGGCCATCGGTGTCACGCACCACGGTGTGCAAGGACTGGTAGCCGTTGGCCTTGGGCCTGGCAATGTAGTCGTCAAACTCCTCGGGGATGGCCTTGAAATGCTCATGCACCCAACTCAGGGCCTGGTAACAGTCGGCCACCTCGGCCACCACCACCCGAACGGCCCGGATGTCGAACACACGCTCGAAAGGGAGCGACTTGCCGCGCATCTTCTTGACGATGCTGTAGATGTGTTTGGGGCGGCCACTGACCTGCGCCTGGATGCCCTGGGACGCCAGTCCCTGCGACATCCGCTCGCACAACAGCACCATGTATTGCTCACGCTCGGTGCGTTTTTCATCGAGCAGACGCGCGATCTGCTTGTAAGTCCCGGGCTCCAGGAAGCGGAATGAGAGGTCTTCCAGCGCCCACTTGATCTGCCAGATGCCCAGGCGGTTGGCCAAAGGCGCAAACACATGCAGCGACTCATGCGCCAATGCCGGGGGCACCTCCTGCTTGCTGGCTGCAAAGTGCCGCAGGGTCTGCAACCTGGAGGCCAGCCGCAGCATGACCACCCTGAGGTCCCGCGAGAACGCCAGCAGCATCTTGCGCACGTTCTCGGTCTGCAGCCCAGGATCGTCTTCCCATCGGGCCGTGCTCGTTGCAGCACGCGAGAGGCGCTGCACATGCAGCAGCTGGTTGGTCTGCAGTGCCAGTTGCGCCAGGTTATCGCCAAATGCCTTGGCAATGACCAGCTCAGGCTTGTTCAGGTGTGGGCAGGCATACACCAGGTAAACGGCGGCCTGCATCTCCTGGGAGCCACCGATCTCGGCCAGGATCGCCGCTACCGCCTGGGCATGCGACCAGACGTTCTCTCCGGTATCGAGCCGCTCGGATTCGATCAGGGCGTGAGCGAAGCTGCGGGCGCGCTCAAGTGTGCCCTGCGCCAGCTCGGGCGTGGCCGTCGCATGCAAAACGGCGGCCGAGGCCGCAGGAAAATGACTCGTATGACTCATGCCAGCGGGGCGAGCAGGAAATTGACCACAACATCGGTGTGCGCCGGATCGGTCAGCGTGGGCGCATGCCCGACACCCGGCCACTGCTCCAGCCGTGCCCGGGGTCCGCGCTGCGTCATGGCCAGGGCGGTCGCCTCGGTCAACAGGTCGGACTCCAGTCCACGGATGAGCAAAGTCCGGGCGCCGATCTGATCGTACAAGGCCCAGACTGCCGCCTCGGCGGCCTGCGCGGCGGCCTGCGTCAAGGCCCGCACGGGCTCTCCGATGGCCGGATCGTAATGCAGGGTCAGTCCTCCTTCGGTACACGGACGCACCATGTGCGCGCTCATCTCCAGCCAGAGGTCTTCGGGCACGGGACCAAAGCCCGATGACAGGCGCTGCAGCTCAGCCGCAGCCTCAGACAGATGGGCAAAGCGGCCATAGCGCCCCACATACTGCTGCATGCGCTGGAGCGAGACCCACTGAATCGACGGCCCCACATCGTTGAGCACCAGACGGCGCATGGGTACCGGCAAAGGTAGCCCAGGCTGACCGGCCAGCGCCATGCCAATCAGCCCGCCCATGCTGGTGCCGACCCAGTCCAGCGTCTGAATGGCCGACTGTTGCTGCAATTGCGCCAGCAGCACCAGCATGTCGGCCGCATATTGCGGGATCTGGTAGAAGGCCGCCTGAGGCAGCCAATCGCTGCGACCACGTCCAGCCACGTCCGGACAAACCACCCGAATACGCCCGGCCGCGCGCTCGACCAGGGCACGGGCCAGCCGGTCAAAATCGCGGCCTTGCCGGGTCAGGCCATGCACACACACCACCACATGCGGGGCGTCGGCCTCTCCCCATACCCACCAGGCCATACGGTGCTGGCCCCCGGGATGGGGGCAAATGACGGATTCAAGTCGGGGTTGGAGCATGACTCAGGTCAAGTTCTGAAGGGTCGGCCCTGAGCATCGTCAACAGACGCTGAGAGTGCGGTGATAATGAATTTTTCAGCATCGTAATGGATACGGAGAACACAGCATGCTCAAAGGCAAAACAGCCCTCGTGACAGGCTCCACCAGCGGCATTGGCCTGGGAATCGCCAAGGCTCTGGCAGCGCAAGGTGCCAACATCGTGCTCAACGGCTTTGGTGATGCCGAGGGGCCCAAGGCAGAGATCTCGGCGCTGGGCGTGAAGGTGGCCTACCACGGTGCCGACATGAGCCGAGCCGATGAGATTGAGGCGATGATGAGGTTCGCGGCAGAGACTTTCGGCCGTGTGGACATTCTGGTCAACAACGCTGGCATCCAGCATGTCGCACGCATCGAAAACTTTCCGGTTGAGCGCTGGGACGCCATCATTGCCATCAATCTTTCCAGCGCCTTTCATGCCACACGTCTGGCACTGCCCGCCATGAAGGCCGCTAACTGGGGCCGCATCATCAACGTCGCCTCGGTTCATGGCCTGGTCGCCTCTGCCGAAAAATCCGCCTATGTGGCCGCCAAGCACGGCATTGTCGGCCTGACCAAGGTCACCGCTCTGGAAAACGCCACCAGCGGCATCACCTGCAACGCGATTTGCCCTGGCTGGGTACTCACCCCATTGGTACAAAAACAGGTGGACGCCAAAGCAGCCGCAATGGGCGTCTCCAATGAGCAAGCCAAGAAGATGCTGCTGGGCGAGAAAGAGCCATCCATGCAGTTCACCACCCCCGAAGAACTGGGGGCGCTGGCCGTCTTTTTCTGCTCTGGCGCCGCCGACAATGTGCGCGGGGTGGCCTGGAACATGGATGGCGGCTGGGTGGCCCAGTAACCATTGCTTACGGTGACGCAGGCAGGCTGTGCGAACCTGCGATCCGTGTCCAACCTCGTGACCACGCTGCATGAACCCTCCCCATCGCCTTGACAAAATCGTCATCGTCGACGATGACGCCCGCATCCGCGACCTGTTGCGCCGCTTTCTGTCGCAGGAGGGTTTTGATGTGCTCATGGCAGAAGATTCGCGTGCACTTGCGCGCATCATGCAACGCGAGAGTGTCGACCTGCTCGTGCTCGACCTGATGCTGCCGG
>CAYSIY010000101.1:0-7775 GCA_964431215.1 uncultured Limnohabitans sp. | reverse complement strand
CATGGTCAAGGTGGCGACCACCAAAGCCCAGCGCAAGCTGTTCTTCAACCTGCGCTCGATGAAGCAGGGCTTCAAGGCGGACGCCGCGCAGGGGACTCACCGCGACACCTTGTCGGCCGCCGAAGTCAGCCAGGTGGCCAGCCAGTTGGGCGTCAAGCGCGAAGAAGTGCTGGAGATGGAAACCCGCATGTCTGGCGGCGATGTGCTGCTGGATCCGGCCCCGAGCGACGACGGCGAACAGGCTTTCGGACCGATCACTTACCTTTCGGACACCGCCCACGAACCGACTGCCATGATCGAAGCACGCCAGCGCGATCTGCTGGCCAGCGACGGCCTGGCGGCTGCCCTGCAAATCCTCGACGAGCGCAGCCGCCGGATCGTTGAAGAGCGCTGGCTCAAGGTCAATGACGATGGTTCCGGCGGCATGACGCTGCACGAGCTGGCCGCCGAATATGGCGTGAGCGCCGAACGAATCCGCCAGATCGAAGTGGCGGCCATGAAGAAGATGAAAAAGGCGCTGGCCGAATACGCCTGAGCCATCGACAGTGCCTTGCAGAACCCGGCTTTGGCCGGGTTTTTTTGTGGCCGCCGGGCAAGCGGCTTCGCCCGCAAAAACAAACAGAACCGGGGTACGACCTTGCTCAGATGCCCTTGAGCAACAGACGCAGGTCATCAGCCATGGCTTGCGCACCGCTGCCGTAACGGCTGTACAGGCGCAAGCGACCTTTGGGATCGTAGATATAACTTTGCGCCGAATGGTCCATGGTGTAGCTGCTGGCGGTCTTGCCCTCCACCTTTTTGGCGTAGATCTTGAAGTCCTTGAGCACAGCCTGCAGCTGCTCGGGAGCAGGGCGCAAGGCCACAAAGCCTGGATCGAAGTTGGCCATATAGGCCTTGAGCAATTCGGCGGTATCGCGCTCGGGGTCGACCGTGACAAAAATCACCTGCAGCCTGTCGCCCTCTGCGGCCAGCAATTGCTTGACCTGCTGCAATTCCTGCAGGGTGGTGGGACAGACATCAGGGCACTGCGTGTAGCCGAAGAACACCACCACCGCCTTGCCCGAAAAGTCCTTGAGCGTGCGCATCTGGCCATTCTGGTCGGGCAGCGCAAAGTCTTTCGCATAGTCGGCGCCCGTGATGTCCACGCCCCGGAAAGCGGGCTTGTCAGGACTGCAGGCCGCCAGGCTCGCCAGGGTCATCAGGCCAAGGGTCAGGAGTCGGCGTTGCAGCATGCGCACCTCAGAACAGGTAATGGTCCACCAGCAGAGCCGCAAAGAGTACGCTCAGATGGATCAGGGAAAAACGGAAGGTCTTGCGGGCCAGCGCATCGGAATAGTTGTGCCAGAGCGCCAGCGCATGGCCGATGAAACCCAGATTTAGCGCCACTGCAAAGAAAAGATACAACCAGCTGCTCATGCCGGTGATGAAAGGCAACAAGCAGGCCGCAAACAAGAGCAGGGTATACAGAAGGATCTGCAGACGGGTGAAGGCATTGCCGTGGGTGACGGGCAGCATCGGCAGGCCGGACTTGCGGTAGTCTTCCACGCGGTAAAGGGCGAGCGCCCAAAAATGCGGCGGCGTCCACAAAAAGATGATGAGGCAAAGAATCCACGCGTCGTGGGTCAGCTCCCCGGTCATGGCGGCCCAGCCCAGCACCGGCGGCATGGCACCACTGGCCCCTCCAATGACGATGTTCTGCGGGGTCAACGGCTTGAGAATGACGGTATAGATGATTGCGTAACCCACGAAGGTGGCAAAGGTCAGCCACATGGTCAGGGGGTTGACCAGCGCATACAGAATCAGCGAACCGAGGGCGCACAGCACGGCAGAAAACACCAGTGCCTGACGGTCGCTCAGTTCCCCCTTGGCGGTGGGCCTCCAGGCGGTGCGCTTCATCTTGGCATCGATGGTTTTTTCAACCAGGCAATTGAACGCCGCCGCAGCACCGGCCACCAGCCAGATGCCCAGGCATCCCCACACACCCAGCATGAGTTGCCGGGTGTCAGGCTGTCCGGGCACGGCCAGGACCATGCCAATCAAGGCGCAGAAGACGATGAGCTGCACCACACGGGGCTTGGTCAGTGCGTAGTACTGACGCCAGACCGAGGCGGCCAAGGGAGCGGATACAGAAGTCATGCCACGGGCTTTGAAGTTTCGTTGGTTCGCGCAGCCTGCCGTTTGATCGGGATGGCTGCACCGGCGGGGGCGGATCGTCCGAGCGACAAGGCCCACACCAGAACAATGATCAAGGCGCTGGCGCCACCGGTGTGCAGCACGGCAGCCAGCAAAGGCCACCCCAGGACGACGTTGGACAAACCGGTGAGCAGCTGCAGCAGGGACAGCAGCAGCAAGGCACTGCCGTGGCGAACGAGGCCCGGCACCGCCCTCAGTCGCATGGCAGACCACAGCAGCAGGGCCAGCACCAGCCAGGCCATGTTGCGATGAACGAAGTGAATGGCCGTCAGGGCCTCGAACGGCAGGGCTTGCCCATCGGCACGCAGGCCAAGCTCACGCCAGAGCACGAAGCCTTGCCAGTCCATCGGTGGCCACCATTGGCCCTGGCAGGTCGGAAAGTCGCTGCACGCCAGCACCGCATAGTTGGTGCTGACCCAACCGCCCAGAGCCGTTTGCAGGACCAGCAGCGCCAGGGTCAGCCAGAGCAGTCTGCGCAGGCCAGGAACCATGCCAATGCTTTGCCAGCCGGAGTAACGAACCGCCTGCATGCACAACAGTGCCAGCAGGCCCATGGCCATCAGCAAATGCAGGGTGACGATCGCCGGAAACAGTTTCATCGTCACTGTCAGGGCACCGAATGCCCCCTGCAGGCAAACCCAGACCAGGGTCAAGGCCGGCCAGAGGGGGTGGACCGCCTGTGCAGGCTGGCGCCGCCAGACCTTCAGGGTCCAGAGGGTCAGCACGATGATCAGCACCCCTACGCCGGTGGCCATGTAGCGGTGCACCATCTCGATCCAGGCCTTGCTGTGGGTCACGGGGCCATCGGGCATCGCTGCCTGGGCAGCCTGAATGTGCTGCGCAGCGCCCAGCGGGCTGGCACTGCCGTAGCAACCCGGCCAATCGGGGCAGCCGAGGCCGGAGTCGGTCAGCCGGGTGAAGGCGCCCACCAGCACCAGCTCGAAAGTCAGGGTCAGGGTCAGCCACGTCAATGCTTTCAGGCGCCGGGCATCCGAAGCATCGCGGTGGCGCCGCCAGAACCAGGCAAAGGGCAGGCCTGCCACCAGCAGGCCCACGCCCATGAGTTCAAGGGCGGGGGCCAGGTTGTAGAGATCGACCGAGGTGTCCATCAGCGCCCCGCCGTGTCCCAGGATTTGGAAGCCCGCATCAGCCGGTCCAGGTCGCGTCTGGCCTGGGAGGCCTTCTCGACGTCCATGGCGGGGGGCATGCGCAGCATCCAGTTGCCCATCGGATCGACCAGATAGAGATGGTCCTGCAATGCCTGGCCAGCGGACGGCTTGAACCAGGCCTGAAGGGTTTCGGAGGCCACACGCAGCACGGTCGCCTGGGCCAGGGCGGGCATGAGCTGGGCAGGCACCTGCGCGTCGTCGCTGACCAACCAGACACGGTCGATGCGGTCCTTGTCCTTGCCCTGCGCCTCACGCAACTGCCGCTGGAAATAGAGATTGTTCTGACAGCGCTCGTCGCAGGCACCGCCCGCCACGGTCACGATCAACCATTGGCCCTGGAGTGTTTCGAGCGGGACCTCCCGGCCTTGCAAATCACGCGCCGTGGCCTTGGGCATGTCCACGGGCGGCTGAATCAGGTCACCATGGTTGCGTGTGCCGCCGGTCGGACGGATGACGTAATACGTGAAGTAAGAGGCCAGGACGGGCGCCATGCAGATCAGCATCAGCAGCAGCATCTTGACGCGGCCACTTCGGGTGCGATGCGCATCGGCCTGTGCCAGCTCGCCCGGCTGGGGCAAATCGTGCACCGTCATGGCCAGCGGAACCTCAAGGGGCTTGTTTTTTTCTGCGGGGTTGGACAATTTGGAACCAGACATAAAGGAAGGCGATCAAGCCACTGAGACCGAACCACTGAAAGGCATAACCATGGTGCTTTTCCACACCGGTGCCTGGTTCAGGCCAGGCGCGTTGCAAACCCTGGTCATCGGCACCGGTCTGCTGAACACTGATCGGCAGCAGCGACAAGCCGGTCTGCCGTCGGTAATCATCAAAGATGAGATTTTGCCGTATCGGCCCCTGCTCCACCTGCTTGAAGTCATAGACCCTGGAGGGCCAGGGGAGCAGGCGGCCTTCAAGGGTGACCTCGCCGTCTGGGGTGCTGACCGGTGGCAACGCCGTGCGATCAATGAAGTTGCGCGGTGCCCATCCGCGCTGCACCAGCACCACATCTGCACTGTCGTGGAGCTGCAGCGGAGTCAGCACATGAAAGCCGGTGCGGCCCTGCATCTGTCGGTTCTCCAGCCAGACCGTCTGATCGCCCAGCCATTGGCCCCGCAGCACGACGCGCCGATGCAGCCACTGCGCGAGCGACTCCTGGTCCAGGCCTTGCAAAGCCGACGCATCGATGACCGGCATCTCCGTGCGTTCCTGGCGCATCTGCGCCAGTGCCTCTTTCTGTGCTGCGCGACTGAGCTGCCAACGCCCCATCGACGCGGTCACCAGCACCCCCACCAGTGCCCCGATCAACACCAGCACATTCAGCCATGATCGCCTGGCCTGTCTCATTGGATAATCTCCCACATGAAAATCATGGTCGCACTGGCGTTCGGCGCCATCCTCACTTCGCTGGCGTTTGCATTGGTCTACATGATGCGCGCCCCCAAGGGTGACACGCCCTCCGATCAGCCTGCGCCCAAAAGCCGCATGGCCACCGCTCTGGCCTTTCGCGTCGGCATCTCGATCCTGCTGTTCCTGTGCGTCCTGCTCGCCTGGAAAATGGGCTGGATACAGCCCACCGGCATTCCTTCTGGCGCTTGAGTCGCTCCGGCACCGAACAAAAAAAGCGCCCGAGGGCGCTTTTTTTGCCAGAACCAGGCTGCCTCACATCCAGTACACGAGGATGTACAGACCGAGCCAGACCACATCCACAAAGTGCCAGTACCAGGCGGCACCTTCAAAACCGAAGTGACGCTCAGCGCTGAAGTGGCCTTTTTGCAGGCGCAGGGTGATGAACAGCAGCATCAGCATGCCCACGAACACATGGAAACCATGGAAACCGGTCAGCATGTAGAAGGTCGAGCCGTACACACCGGAAGACAGCTTCAGGTTGAGGTCACTGTACGCATGGAAGTATTCATAGCCCTGAACAAACAGGAAAACCACCCCCAGCAGCACGGTGGCCCACATCCAGCGGATGGTCTTGGCTCGCTCACCCGCCTGAATGGCATGGTGGGCGATGGTCAGGGTCACACCCGAAGTCAGCAGCAAGGCGGTGTTGATGGTCGGCAACCAGAAGGGGCCCATGGTCTGGAAAGGCTCGACGATGCCTGCGGGAGAGGCCGTCATGCCCGTCGCCACGGAAGGCCAGACCGCCTTGAAATCAGGCCAGAGCAAGGCGTTGTCAAGGCTGCCCAGCGCCGGCACCGAGTGGGCACGGGCCCACCACAGCGCGGAGAAAAACGCACCAAAGAACATCACTTCGGAGAAGATGAACCAGGTCATGCTCCAGCGATAGGACAAGTCGATCTTGCGGCCGTACAGCCCGCCTTCGCTCTCGGCGATGGCTTCCTTGAACCATTGGTAGAGCACCACCAGCCACCAGGTCAGACCGAAGAGGGTTGAATACATACCCCAACCGGAGCCGTTGATCCATTGACCCGCTCCCAGAATGACAAAGAACAGGCCGATGGAGGCCATGACCGGATGCCGCGACTCGTGCGGGACGTAGTAGTAAGGCGTGCTGCCGTGTGCGGTAGTACTCATGGGACTCCTGTTCTTGCTTTCTGGTGAAACGTGAATGCGTGTCGGATTAAAAACCGGTGGGCAACTGCACCACCCAGTGGACCAGGGCCAACAGCCCCAGCACAAAAAGGACCGCCAGCAGCAAACCCGCCGCGATCAGATGGATCGGGTTGATCTGGGCCATGTCTTTGTTGAATTCGTGGCGGCTGCGCAAACCGATGAAGGACCACAGCACAGCCTTGAGGGTGCGCAGCCAGGCGCCCGAGCGCCGATGGGCTTGCAGATCCAGGCTCACAACGCAGCTCCTGGCTTGCCCGACTGGGCTACCGGTGCTGGCGGAATACCGCTGCCGACCTCAAAGAAGGTGTAGGACAAGGTGATGGTCGTCACATCCTTCGAGAGCTTGGGATCGATCACGAAGGCCACGGGCCACTGCTTTTTTTCACCCGGTGCGAGCGTGTACTGGTTGAAACAGAAACACTCGAGCTTGTTGAAATGCGCTGCCGCCTGCTTGGGCGCATAGCTCGGAATGGCCTGCGCCGCCATGGTCCGGTTCTGGATGTTCTGGAACTCGTAGAGCACCGTGGTCAGTTCACCCGGATGCACCTGGATCGAGCGTTTTTCGGGTTTGAAATCCCAGGGACCCCGGACGTTGGCATCGAACTCGACCGTGATCAGACGGCTGGTATCCACTTGGGTGTTGCCAGGCCGAGCCAAAGACGACTTGCCCGGCAGGTCACGCTCGCCTATGGCGAGGATATTCAGGCCGGTGATCTCGCAGATGTGCCTGTAGATCGGAATCAGCGCATAGCCAAATCCAAACATGCCGACCGTGATCACGGCCAGCTTGCCCAGCATTTTCAGGTTGGCACCACGCAGGTTCATGACGATCCATCCTTCCTCAGCCGCCCAGCAGGGCGATCTTGGCCATATAGCCCAGAGCAAAGGCCAGGGCGACAGAAGCCAGGATCAGGGCCAGGCGGAAGTTGCTCTTGCGCTTGTCTTCAGGCGTCATGGCCAAATCCGGATCAGCCCACCACGCGGGTGGCGTCAGCGTTGAGCTTGGGCGGGTTTTCGTAGGTGTGGAAGGGCGCCGGCGACGGCACTTCCCACTCCAGCCCCTCTGCAGCTTCCCAGGGGCGCTGGGGCGCTTTCTCGCCCTGGCCGCGCATGACCGGGATCACAATGAACAGGAAGAAGTAGACCTGCATCAGACCAAAGCCAAAGGCACCGATCGAGGACAGCATGTTGAAGTCCGCGAACTGCAGCGGGTAGTCGGCGTAGCGGCGGGGCATGCCAGCCAGGCCCAGGAAGTGCTGCGGGAAGAAGGTCACATTGAAGAACACCAGGGAGAGCCAGAAATGGATCTTGCCGCGGGTTTCGTTGTACATCACACCCGACCACTTGGGAGCCCAGTAGTAGAAGCCACCGAACAGGGCGAACAAGGAGCCAGCCACCATCGTGTAATGGAAGTGGGCCACCACGTAGTAAGTGTCATGCAGTTGCTGGTCCAACGGGGCCATCGACAGGATCAGGCCAGTGAAGCCCCCCATGGTGAACACGAAGATGAAGCCCACAGCCCACAGCATCGGGGTCTCGAAGGTCATCGAGCCCTTCCACATGGTGGCGATCCAGTTGAAGATCTTCACGCCCGTGGGCACGGCAATCAGCATGGTGCTGTACATGAAGAACAGCTGGCCGGTCACCGGCATGCCGGTGGTGAACATGTGGTGGGCCCACACGATGAAGCTCAGGATGGCGATGGAGGCCGTGGCGTACACCATCGAGGCGTAGCCGAACAGCTTCTTGCGGGCGAAGGCCGGCACGATCTGGCTGATGATGCCGAAGGCCGGCAAGATCATGATGTAGACCTCGGGGTGACCGAAGAACCAG
>CAYSIY010000100.1:0-7781 GCA_964431215.1 uncultured Limnohabitans sp. | reverse complement strand
CCGCCTCGATCCAGTACTTGGCCACGCAGCCGCTGTAGTAGCTGGTGCCGCAGGCGAGGATCAGCACCTTGTCAATCGCCTTGAAGGTGCTGTAGGCCCCATCGCCAAACAGCTCGGGGGTAATGCCTTCCACGCCTTCGAGCGTGTCGGCAATCGCGCGCGGCTGCTCGAAGATTTCTTTTTGCATGTAGTGGCGGTACGGTCCGAGCTCGGCCGCGCCGCTGTGGGCATGCACTGTCTTGACGGCACGGGTCACGGCCTTGTGCTCGCGGTCCACCACCCAGTATTTGCCCAACTGGATGTCGACCACATCGCCTTCTTCGAGGTACACGATCTGGTCGGTCACACCGGCTAACGCCATGGCGTCGCTGGCCAGAAAGGTTTCGCCCTGGCCCACGCCCAGGATCAGCGGCGAACCGGCCCGCGCACCGATCACGCGCTGCGGTTCGTCCTTGTGGAACACCGCAATCGCATACGCACCATGCAACTGGCCGATGGCGGTCTTGACGGCTTCAAACAGGTCGCCGTCGTACACGCTGTCCACCAGGTGGGCAATGACTTCGGTGTCGGTCTGGCTGGCGAACACATAGCCCTTGGCCTGCAGGGTGCTGCGCAGCTCTTCGTGGTTTTCGATGATGCCGTTGTGCACCAGCGCCACCTTGCCGGGCTTGTCCTGGGCCGTCCCCGTGCCGTGGCTGAAGTGCGGGTGCGCGTTGTGCACCGCAGGCGCACCGTGCGTGGCCCAGCGGGTGTGGGCGATGCCGGTGCCGCCCTCGATCTTGTCGGCACTCACCTGGTCCATCAGCTCGGCCACGCGGGCCGTGCTGCGTGCGCGCTGCAGACCGCCCTTGCCGCCCAGGCTGGCCGCATGGACCGCCACGCCACAGGAGTCATAACCACGGTATTCGAGCCGTTGCAGGCCCTGCACCAGGATGGGAACGATGTTGCGGGTAGAAACGGCGCCGACGATGCCACACATGAAAAGACTCCGGAAAGGGGAATGGCCGCCATGATAGGGGCAGCAAATAAAAATAACAGATCAATTTCGATTGAATGGTGGTTTTTTATTTCATGTGGTATATATCTGGAAATTTTATTTCTACCTAATGTGATTTATGGAATTAAATCAACTTGACGCCATCGACCTGCAACTGCTCGACCACCTGCAACACGACGCTGGCCTGAGCAATGTGGCCCTGGCCGACAAGGTCAATGTTTCTCCGCCCACCTGCCTGCGCCGCGTCAAACGCCTGATCGAAGGCGGCTGGATCGAACGCCAGGTGGCCATCCTCAGCCGCGACAAACTGGGGCATGGCCTGCAGGCCCTGGTGGAAGTGACGCTGGACCGCCAGGGCAGTGAACACCTGGACGCCTTCGAGGCCCGCGCCGTGGCGCACGACGCGGTGCAGCAGTGCTGGCGCGTGTCGCCCGGCCCCGACTTTGTGCTGGTGGTGCAGGCCACTGACATGCCCGGCTACCTGGCCATCAGCCAGGCGCTGTTCACCCAGGACGCCAATGTTCGCAACGTCAAGGCGTTTTTTGCAACGAAGCGGGCCAAGTTCGGAACGCAGCAGGCTCTGCCGTACCGCTAGCAGAGGCAGCGGATCCGGGCCATGACTTTCGCGCCCGGTGGCCGCTGCTACTTTTTCTTCGAGGGGCGCTGCCAGTTCGCGACGCTGACCTGCTTGCCGCGCGCCACGCTCAGGGCACCGGGCTCGGTGCTCTTGGTGATGGTGGAGCCCCCGCCCACGGTGCCACCGGCACCAATCGTGACCGGGGCCACCAGCACGCAGTTGCTGCCGATGTGGACATCGGCTTCGATCACCGTGCGGTGCTTGTTGGCCCCGTCGTAGTTGGCGGTGATGCTGCCTGCGCCGTAATTCACACGCTCGCCCACGGTGGCATCGCCCAGATAGGCCAGGTGGTTGGCCTTGGCACCTTGGGCCAGGGAGGAATTCTTGACTTCGACAAAGTTGCCGATGTGCACCTCGGCACCGAGCTGTGCCCCGGGGCGCAGGCGGGCAAACGGGCCGACCCGTGCGCCCTCGCCCACCGTGACGCCCGATTGTTCTCCGTCAATGTGGGTAAAGGGATGGATCACCGCGCCGGCCGCAATGCTGCAGTTGGCAATCACACAGTTCGCACCGATCCTCACGCCCTCACCCAGGACCACACGGCCTTCAAAGACGCAGTTCACATCGATCTCGACGTCCTGCCCACAGACCAGCTCGCCGCGCAGGTCAAGACGGGCGGGGTCCTTGAGGCGCACACCGTCGGCCATGAGGCTTTCGGCCTGGCGGCGCTGGTAGGCCCGCTCGAGCTCGGCCAGTTGCAAGGGGCTGTTGACGCCCGCCACCTGCACCGCATCGCGGATGGTGTGCGCCACCACCGGCACGCCATCGGCCACCGCGAATTTCACGATGTCGGTCAGGTAGTACTCGTTCTGCGCATTACGGTTGTCCAGCCGGGCCAGCCAGGCCTTGAGCAGGCGGGCGGGCACCGCCATGATGCCGCTGTAGATTTCGCGAATGGCACGCTGCGTGTCGTCAGCGTCCTTGTGCTCGACGATGGCATGCACGCTGCCACTGGGGCTGCGCACGATGCGGCCATAGCCACTCGGATCGTCCATCTCCAGCGTCAGCAGGGCCAGTTGCTTGCCCGCGCACTGGGCCACCAAGGCCTGCAGGGTGCCGGCCTGCGTCAAGGGCACATCGCCCGAAAGCACCACCACCACACCATCGTCGGCGAGCACCGGTACCGCCTGCTGCACCGCATGGCCGGTGCCGAGTTGCGGCTCCTGCCGGACAAAACGCAAGGCCAGCCCCTGCTCGCGGCGGCGAAGGGCGGTTTCGACCTCGTCGGCACCATGCCCGGTGATCACCACCGCCGAACGCGCCTGCAACTGCGCGGCCGTGCCCAGCACATGCTGCACCAAGGGCCGTCCGGCCAGATCCTGCAGCACCTTGGGACGGCGACTTTTCATGCGGGTGCCTTTGCCGGCCGCCATAATGACCACGTCCAGCGCGGTCGGTGTGTTCAGACTCATCAGGTACCTCTGTTGTGCCGGGGTCATGCCCGCATGCACCCCATGACCCGATTATCTCCAAAGCCTTTGGGCACAGCGGACGTCGCAGAAGCCACAATCGGTCCAGAATGAGGTAGACCATGACCCGAATCCATCGACCCGGCCCGCAGGATCTGCCATGAACTGGCGCCCGTGGATCATCGTGCTTTGCATGGCCTGGCTGCAAGGCTGCAGCGCCATCAAGCTGGGCTACAACCAGGCCCCGACCCTGGGCTACTGGTGGCTTGACAGCCAGATATCGCTGGAGGAGAGCCAGCAGCCCCAGGTCAGGGAAGCGCTGACGCAACTGCACCGCTGGCACCGCGAACAGGAGCTCCCGGTCTATGCCGGGCTGCTGGTCAAACTCCAGGGCCTGGCCACGCGCGATGTCGAGGCACAACAGGTCTGCGAAGTGTGGACGGAAGCCGCCAGCGCGGTCGATCGCCTGATGGCCCAGGCGGCACGGCAGGCGGCACCCATCGCCTTGCAGCTTCAACCCCAGCAGCTCAGGCATCTGGCCCGCCAATGGGAACAAAGCAACGAAGCCTGGGAAAAGGAGTGGCTGCTGGGGTCCGGGCCGGATCGGTTCAAGCGCCGTCTGGACCGCATCACCTCGCGCTATGGTGACTTCTACGGCAACCTGAGCGGCCCGCAGGTCGAGCTGCTGCGCCAGCAACTGCAAAAGTCGGCCTGGAGCCCGGAATGGGGACGGCGGGATCGTCTGCGCCGGCAGAACCTGCTGCTGGCCACGCTGCAAAGGCTTCAGCAGGGTTTGCCGGTGGCGCAAGCCGAAGTCGCCCTGCTCGCGGTCTGGCAACAATGGCTGGTGCCCGCCGCCGAGCCGGACCGTCGCCTGTATGCCGAATTCCCGGCACAGGCCTGTCGGCATCTGGCCGAACTGCACAACAGCACCAATGCAGAGCAGCGCCAGCGCGCCGTGCGCCGCCTGAGGACCTACGAGCGGGACCTGCGCGAGCTCGCCGCCCGGCCCTGATCCTGGGGGAGTCCGCGCCTCAGGCCTGCAGCGACTTCCACATCTCCAGGTCGCGCTCGGCGGTCCAGATGCGGGGGTTCTTGATGCCGCTGGCCTCGTCGTAGGCGCGAGACACATCAAAGGGCAGGCAGTGCTCGTAGATGAACACATGGCCGAACAGCGGGTCCATGCGCTTGCGGGTGTGGGCCATGGCTGCCTTGAGGTCCATGCCCGCGGCCACGGCTTCCTTGGCGGCGGCATAGAGCGTCTCGACCCAGCGCTGGGTGTAGTCCAGCGCCTTGTTGACGTTGGCCTGGCCTTTCATGGCCTCACCGCGACCGGGCACGATGTATTCGGCCTGGAGGGCACGCAGCGCCTGCAGCGTGGCAGGCCACTCTTCGAGCTGGGCGTCCCCGGTGTAGACACCGGCTTCGTACTCGACCAGGTCGCCGCTGAACAGCACTTTTTCTTCTTCGACCCAGGCAATCGTGTCGCCCCGGGTGTGGCCTGGCCCCGGGTGCCAGATCTGCACCACCACGCCCCCCAGATTGATGCTCAGCTTGCCCGGCACCTCGCCCCGGGTCGGGTCGCCGCCGCCCACCACCAGGGTCGGCCAGGTCAGGCCGCGCACCGTGTCGGCGCCGCGAAAGAGGCGCGGAAAGCGCTCCATTTCGCTCTTCATGTCCTGCTCGCCACGCTCGCGGATGAGCTCGAGTGTGCCCTGGCTGGCAATGATCTCGGTCGCGCCCTCGGCCGCGAACGCATAGGCACCCAGCACCCGCACCGCGTGGTAGTGCGTGAGCAGCACGTACTTGATGGGCAGATCGCTGACGCTGCGGATTTTGCGGATCAGGTCCTGCGCCATGGCCGGGGTGGCGGTGGCATCGCTGACCATGATGAAACGCTCGCCGATGATGACGCCCGAGTTCGGATCGCCCTCGGCGGTGTAGGCCCAGCAATGCTTGCTGAGCTGCTCGAAAGTGATCTTCTTGTCTTGCAGGTCGGCCTGGCTGGCAAAGGCTTTGGACATGGCGTCTCCGGGGAGGGATGGGAGGGAGGGGAATGAAGCCGGCAAATTTTACCTAAACGTAACGCGTTACGGATTGTTGAATCAGCCCAAGCCCTTGTCGAGCATCGCCACCACCTCTTCGGCAAAGGCCGCATAGCTCATCGGGCCGCCCGGCCGCAGCCAGGTGAAGGTCCAGTTGATCATGCCCAGCAGCATCATGGTCTGGGCCGTCTGGTTGGCTGGCGTCAGGCGCGCAGGATAGGCCCGGCGCAAAAAGCGCGTCATGGCCGCCACGATGTCGCGCTGCCGGTCGAGGATCAGTTCGCGGGCAGACGTTCCGCCCAGCGCGGCATCGGGCTCGCCGCTGAGGAACTTGGTGTCATTGAGCAGGGCGGCATGCCGTGTGGCCGAGGTTTCGTATTCCTGCAGGAAAGTGCGCACCAGTTCGTGCAGGGCGGCGCGGTCGTCCAGGTTCTGTCGCTGGGCCTTGGCCTCGGTCTGGGCGATCAGGCCCAGCAGGCGCTGGGTATGCCGGTCGAGCAGGTCAAACAAAATCGCATCCTTGCTGTCGTAATAGTGGTAGAGCCGGGCCTTGGAGGTGCCACAGGCGGCAGCGATTTCGTTCATGCTGGCAGCGGTGTAGCTGCGCTCGGCAAAGCATTGGGCGGCGATGTCGAGAATCGCATCGCGCTTGATGTCGTGGGTGGCGGATTTGGGGCGTGCCATGAAGGTCGAGGGGATCAGACGGGCCAGACCACGCCGTTGTCATTGAGGATGGCATCCAGCGGTTCGTCGTGGGGCTCGGGCTCGAAGTCGTCCACATAGCCCTGGGTGTAGCCCAGCCCGACCGTGAACGGCCTGGGCTGCAAGGTGGCCAAGGTGCGGTCATAGAAGCCGCCGCCGTAGCCCAGGCGGTAGCCACCGGCGCTGTAGCCCACGCAGGGCACAAACAGCAGCGTGGGCACGATGGTCTCGGTGTCCTTGGGCTTGGGGATGCCGTAAGCGTCCTCTTGCATCGGACAGCCCGGGTACCAGGCGTGAAAGGTCAGGGTTTTGTGGACCTTGTCGACGACCGGCAAGCCAATGCGGCGGCGTTGTGGCTGCTCCATCAGCTCGCCGTCTTCCTTCCAGCGGTGCAGCACCGGCAGCGGATCAAACTCCCCCTTGATCGGCCAGTAGGCGCCGATCACGATTTCGGGCCGCCCCAACAGCCAGATGCGCATGACGCGCTGCAGGGCCTCGGCCCGCTCAAGCCGGTCGGGCAGGTTCAATCTTTCTTCAATCAGGGTCTGGCGCAAGGTTTTCTTGGCCTGTGCTTTGTCCATAATCGGGCATGCCTTCATTCAAGCGATTGCCTTCCATTCTGACACTGCCCGGTGTCCTCTCCATTTGTCTGCTCACCAGCGCCCTGGCCCAGGTGCCCCAGCGCGGTGACGATACCGTGCTCGAAATGCACCAGGCCTGGCGCAAGATGGACCGCAGCCGCCTGAGCACCCTGCTGCCCCAGGTGCAAGGCCACCCCCTCGAACCGCTGGCCGCCTACTGGGAAATGCGCAGCCGTCTGGACACAGCCAGCGAAAGCGAGATCCAGGCCTTCCTCAGGCGTTACGCCGGCACCTATTACGAAGACCGGTTGCGCAACGACTGGCTGCTGCAGCTCGGCCGCCGCCGTGACTGGAGTGCCATCGCGGTCGAATACCCCAAATTCCGCATGCAGGACGACCGGGAGGCGCGTTGTTATGCACTGGCCGCCGAAGCCGTGCTCAGCAAGCGCGATGTCGCACAGGAAGCGCTGCGCCTGTGGCATGCCCAGCGCGAAGCCGACGATGGCTGCACCTGGCTGGCCGAACACCTGCACACGAGCCGACGCATCAACGGGCTGGACCTCTGGCACAAGGCCCGTCTGGCCACGGACGCCAACCGGCCCAAGGCGGCCAGGGACGCGGTCGACATCGAAGCGCCCCGCCTGTCCGAACAAGTCAGCCTGATCTTCAGCGACCCGGAAAAATACCTCGACAAACGCATCGTCGCCGTCACCCGCAACCGCAAGGAGCTGGCGGTGCTGGCCCTGATCCGGCTGGCCGCCAGTGACCCGGACAAGGCCGCCGAACTGCTGGACAAACGCTGGGGCCTGATGCTCACCAGCGAAGAAAAAAACTGGACCTGGGGCGTCATCGGCAAGCAGGCCGCGCAGAAGCTGCAGGACAACGCCAGCGGGTATTTCGCCCGGGTCCAGAAGGCCAGCGACCTCCATGACGAGCTGCTGAGCTTCAAGGTGCGTGCGGCCTTGCGCGCAGGCCAATGGCGGCAGGTGCTCAGCGCCACCGAGGCCATGAGCACCGAAGCCCTGAAAGACCCGACCTGGACCTACTGGCGCGCCCGTGCGCTGCTGGCCACGGCCGAGCACGACACCCAGCGCTTGCAGGCCCAGGATCTGCTGCGCAGCATCGCCAGCGTGCGGGGTTTTTATGAGCAACTGGCGCTCGAAGAGCTGGGCCAGAAGATTGTTGTTCCCCCGGCAGCGCCGCCACTCACGCCTCTGGAGAAGGGGCAGGCCTTTGCCAACCCCGGGCTGCAGCGTGCGCTTCATGCCATTGAGATCGGCTTGCGCCCCGAAGGCAATCGCGAATGGAACTACACCACCAACCTGCACACGCCCGGCGGCATGAGTGACCGCGAGCTGCTGGCCGCCGCCGACCTGGCCTGCCAGCGCCAGGTCTGGGACCGCTGCATCA
>CAYSIY010000099.1:0-7785 GCA_964431215.1 uncultured Limnohabitans sp. | reverse complement strand
GCACACCGCCATCCGCGAAGACGCCTCCATCAATCTCGAAGCCATCGACCGCATGCTCCAAAAATTTCCGAATGCCGACATCGTGTTCGTCGAGAGTGGTGGCGACAACTTGGCCGCCACCTTCAGCCCCGAGCTCAGTGACCTGACGATCTACGTGATCGATGTCGCTGCTGGCGAAAAAATCCCCCGCAAAGGTGGCCCTGGCATCACCAAAAGCGACCTCTTCGTCATCAACAAAACCGACCTGGCCCCGCATGTCGGCGCCGATCTGGACGTGATGCGCCAGGACACCGCCCGCATGCGCCTCAACCCCGAGACCCGCCCCTGGGTCATGACCAACCTCAAGACCCTAGAAGGCGTGGACACGGTGGTGTCCTTTATTGAAAAGCGCGGCTTGCTGGGCACCGCCTGAATACCCTCGAACCGGGCGCGCTCAGAACCGCAACCGCGCTGTGAGTCTGAACGTGCGCGGCTCGGCAGGATGCACATGCACGTCCGCCACGCCTGCGGTGGGTTCACCCACCAGCCGCGAGGTGTAGAAGTAGCTGATGTCGTTGTTGCGTCGGTTGCCGAGGTTGAGCACATCGAGCGTCAAGTCCCCCTTTGTGCCCAACTGGCGCTGAACGCGCAGGTTCGTGGTCTGACTGATCCGCGAACGCACCGAGTTGTCTTCGGTCAGGGGCGCAGGACCGATGTAGCGCCAAGCCAGTGATGCCGACCAAGGGCCAAGCCGGCGAAGCGTCAGAGCCAGATGCGCGACCTCTTGCACCGCATTGGGCACATGGCGCTGGAGCGGGTCACCCCCCACAAAGCGGGGACGAGTCCATGCCAGGTTGGCGTCCAGCCTGAGATGTTCGCCAGGACTCCAGCGGTTAGCCCACTCGATACCGGTTCTGCGACTGGCTCGTCCTGCCTCGGTGGTGCCTGTATCGCCCGCATAAACCAGCTCGGAATCGAATTCCAGTTGCCACAGCGCCAGCGCGGTATGCAGGCGGGGCAGGATTTCGGACTTCAGTCCCAACTCCTGCCCGCGAGAGCCCGCCAGGGCAGGCACCGGATTGACCGGATCACCCGTGCGTGGATCGACACGGGTGGTGGTGCCGCGCGCATCGTTGCTGTGAAAGCCCCGACCGGCGTTGATGAACAACTCGGTTTTGGCCCAGGGGCCGAAGATGAGGGAGAGCTTGGGCGAGAGCCTGAAGGCATGGGCTGTCCCAGAATTGGCGGCCTGCGTGTGGCTGTTCACCCGGGCATCGAAACGGTCTGCCCGCAGGCCCACCACGCTGCGCAGCCAGGGGCTCCAAGGGATCTCGTTTTCGCCGTAAACACCCACCTGGCCCTGCTGCACGTCGTCCTCCCGCAGCGTGTTGCGCATCTGTCCGGCCACACTGTCATACAGGCCTGCCCGGATATGGTCCAGCCGCAATTGCAAGCCCAGAGTGTTTTGCATGGACTGTCCTTGCCCGATTGGCGTCCACCAGGTGCGCAAGACCTGACCACCCAGCACGGCGCGACGGTCAGTCTGCGCAAACTGGTCACTGGCCCGTTCAAGGCTGTAGGTGAAGTTGGACAGCAAATCCAGGTCATAGCGCAAGGCATACACCTGCACCCGACGCAGGTCAGTGTCCGAGCGCTGGTGCCATGCGGCTGACAGACTGGTGCGGCGTGTGCTGGCGCCGCTGGTCGGGTCCAGCGAATCAAAACGGCGAAAAGGCTGCCCGTTGTACCGACCTGCATCGATCAGGCGCTGTGGCACCTGGTCAGTTGATCGCCAGTGCGAGGCATACGAAGACAGGCTGCCAGTCCAGCCCTCGCGCGGACTGCCACCGCTCAAGGTCAGCAGCGCATTGCTCTTGCGCAAGGCCTGGGGCACAGTCCAGGGTCCGTCGTGGTTCAGGCGTTCGAGCGCCGTGAGCAAAGTCATCCCTTCGGCCAGTGCGTGAGAGCCCGCCACCAATGTGCGCAAGAAGCCACGCTGGCCCAGCGTGATGTCCAGCATGGGCCGCTGCAGCCGCGTCAAGTAACTGATATGGGCCGAACCTGCCGACGCAAAATCGCCCTCGGATGCAAAGTAAGGCCCTTTGCGGTAGTCCACACGCCCCACCAGCTCGGGAATCAGGAGGTTCAGGTCGCTGTAACCCTGCCCATGGGCATGAGTGGGCAAGTTAACCGGTACGCCATTGAGCGTGGTGGCAAAGTCGGTGCCATGGTCGAGGTTCATGCCCCGCAGGAAGTACTGATTGGCCTTGCCATCGCCCGAATGCTGAGTCACCACCATGCCCGGAATGAATTCGAGCACCTCGGCAGGGCGCAGCAGCGCCCGGCTGCGCAGCTGGTCTGCCCCCACCACCCCTTGGCTGGCCGCCTCGCTGCTGCCAATGCGGTTGTCGTAATGGCCTACCACATCGACCGACGGCAATTCGTGCCCCAAGGCAGGAACAACCCACCAGGCAAAGCTCAACAGACAACGCAAGAAGACACCAGGGGACAACACGCGACAGCACTTGCAATTTCGGGGCCAAGCTTAGCTGCATTACAGTGTTGCCTGCACCGAACCCGCAAGGAACACCATGAGCGTTTACGACACCCTGAAATCCCTGAACATCGAACTGCCGCCCGTGGCGGTGCCCGCAGCGGCCTATGTGCCCTTTGTACAGACCGGCAAGCTGGTCTTTCTGTCGGGCCACATTGCCAAAAAAGACGGCAAGCCCTGGGTCGGTCAACTCGGCAAGGACATCAGCACCGCCGAGGGCCAGCAGGCTGCCCGCGCCGTGGCCATTGACCTGCTGGGTACGCTGCACGCGGCCGTGGGTGACCTCAACCAGGTCAAGCGCATCGTCAAGGTCATGAGCCTGGTCAACTCGACGGGCGACTTCACCGAGCAGCACCTGGTCACCAATGGCTGCAGCGAACTGCTGGGCCAGGTCTTGGGTACCGCTGGCGCCCATGCACGCAGCGCGTTTGGCGTGGCGCAGATCCCGCTGGGCGCTTGCGTGGAGATCGAGCTGATCGCCGAAATCGCCTGAGGCCCGGCTGCGCTCAGCAGCACAGACGCAAGGACGCCAGGGGGCGATGGGCCAGATCAGGCCGGGTCTTTTCCTGGGCGATCCAGTAGCAATCACAGACCATCGCCTCCAGCTCGGACCGGCGGGTCACCTCCACCTCCCCGCGCCGTGACGCGATGTAGCCATGTGCCACAAGCTTGCCCAGGGCCAGGGTGATCGCTTCGCGGCGAAAGCCCAGCCTTTCGGCTATTTCCTGATGCGTCATGGGGATCGTGCTGTCCAGCGTACGGTCGAGCGTGATGAGCATCCACCGGATCAGTTGCTGCTCCAGGGTATGGCGCTTGCCACAGACCACCGCCTGCGACAAATGCATGCCGATGCGGCGCGTCAGCCTGGCCATGGCCTGTGCATGCACCGGGCAATGCGGCAACAGGCTTTCAAGCGTCCTGACCGGCAGGCGATAGGCCAGTCCGGCGTGGCGAACATTGGCCCGGTAATGGCTGGGGCCATCCAGTGCAGCCGCCCCCAGCAGGCCGGCATGGCCCACCATGTACACCTCGACGCTGAAGCCGTCGGGCATGTCCATCATCATCGACACCAGTGCGCCGACCGGGTAATGCACATGCATGGGCACCTCACCCTGCAAAAACAAGTCCTGCCCTTTGGGCAAAGACACCAGCTGCATATGGGCCGTCAGGCGATCGTATTCCTCAGCAGGTAAACCATTGAGCAAGGCGTTGATTCTGGGGTTCATGGCTTTCAGTGCGGCAAGCAACATTGCTGGATGCGAATTTATGACAAATACCGCCCGGACTATGTTCGATAAAGCACATTAACGACAAAAAAGACAAATACAACAATTCCGTAAGCCTGATAAAAGTCCGGTGCGCCCCGTAGCCAAGCCGACAGGACCAGCCCACAAGACTCCTAGAATGCCCCCATATTTGAGCAAACCTTCAAGAACATCGAGGACATCCTGCACAAGGATGCGGGCTGCACCAGCGAGCTGGACTACACCGAACAATCCTCCTGGCTGCTGTTTCTGAAGTACCTGGACGCGCTCGAAGCCGAAAAAGCCACCGAAGCCGTGCTCGAAGGCCGGGACTACCGCTTCATTCTGGACGAGCGCTTTCGCTGGGCCACCTGGGCCGCACCCAAAGATGCTGACGGCAAGATCGACCACAACGCCGCCCTCACGGGGGACGACCTCAAGGCCTTCGTCAACGGCGAGCTTTTTCCGTATCTGGCGGGCTTCAAGCAACGCGCCAGCGGGCCGCGCACCATCGACTGAGGCCACACCTTGTTGCCAATTCGACATCATTGATGTATATTCGACAACATCGTTGTCAATCCAGCATCAAACCATGAACGAAGCCCAGCTCATCGAAGTGTTTGGCGGCCAGGCCCGATTCAAAGTGCTGCAAGCCCTGTTTGCCGAACCGGGCCGAGGCTTTGGGCCGCGTGAGCTGGCCGCAAACTCGGGCATCGACCCCGGCAACACGGCGCGGCTGCTCAAGCGCTGGTCGGTGGCTGGCCTGGTGCAGCGCCGCCAGCAAGATGGCCTGCCCCGCTATTACGCCAGCACAGACCCGCAGTTGGCACCGTTGGTGACCCTCATGCAGCAAGACAGCGCGCTGGTGCGTAAGCTGCGTGAAACCCTTGAAAAACTGGATGGGATCGAAGTGGCCTTGGTGTTTGGCTCAGTGGCCCGGGGTCAAGCCACCGCCAACAGCGATGTCGACGTGCTGATTCTGGGCACAGCTTCTGAACTCAAGGTCAACGCCGCACTCAGGCCTGCTGGACGCCAGTTGGGCCGAAAGGTGCACGCCACTGCGTGCACGATAGAAAAATTCAAAAAACAGGTGACGGACGGTGAAAGTTTTGCCCAGCAAGTCGTCCAAAGCCCGCGCATTCCTCTGATTGGGAATTTTGATGCTTCGATCCTTTCAGACACTGGCCAGTGAGCCCGATGCCCCAGTCAAACAGCAGGCGAGCAACGCCAAGGACGCGGTGGCCTGGCTCCAGAGTGCGCAGGTCAAGTTGACGGATGCGCAGCAAACCGCCGTCTCATCCGGCACCCGCATGGACGCAGCCTGGGACGCTGTGCTGATGGCGTGCCTGGCTGTGGCTGCTGCGCAGGGCTGGCGCATCACCAGTGACAAAGGCCACCATGCCGCAGCACTTGAGGGGGCAGCACAGGCGGTATCGCTGAGCGTGATGGCCTTCGATGAACTGGACACCCTGCGCGATTGGCGCAACCGCAAATACCGGGCTGGCTTCCAAGTCGATTCTGCTGAACTGGAAGAGGCGATTGAACTGGTGGCCACATTCCTAAACACCGTGGCCAACTGGTTTGCCGAGCACCACGCCAAACTGCTCACCCGAGGCCTGCAGCCATGAACGAAGCCGAAACCCGCGCCGAACACATCGACCCGGCCCTTGCCGCCGCAGGCTGGGGACAAGTAGATGGCAGCCGCATCTTGCGGGAGCACAACATCACGGCGGGCAGGCTGGCCATTCGTCACACCTACGCCACCAACGGCCAGGGCATTTACGGCATCGACATGCACACCGGCGCTGAGGCCGAAATGGCCCGCCACCCCACGCCCAACGAGCTGTGGGACATGGCTTTTGGCCAGGCTTTGAATGAACGCGAAGCCCAAGCCGCAGCCTGGCGCAAACACTTTGCCGCCGTGCCGCTCGAAGACAAAGGCGGCACCTGGACGGGCCGCTATTACCAAGAAACCGCCATCAGCCGCGTGCTGGAGGCGGTGGCCCAAGGCAAAGACCGCGTGCTGCTCACGCTGGCCACTGGCACAGGCAAAACCTTCATTGCATTCCAGTTGGCGTGGAAGCTGTTTCACAGCCGCTGGAATCTCAAGGACTGGAAAGCTACCAATGAGAACCCATTGATTCCCTCGTTTTATGTGCAGTTGCACCTCAAAACGCATCACGCTGCCAATCGAAGCGCCTCCGGAGAGCGCAGGGCGATGCGCAGCAAGGTTTTGACGGCGCCCGAGAGTTCGCGTCGGCCTTGCTCCCACTCTTGCAGCGTTCGCACAGAAACGCCCAGCAATTGCGCAAAGGCGGATTGGGAGACGCCCACCTTCATCCTGGCCTCGGTGGCCGCAGTGACCGCCACCATGGTCACGCGGCCTTCGCCGCGTTTGGCCTGCTTGACCGATTCGAGGAGGTCTTTCTCAAATTCGTTCAGGTCTGCGCCTGCAGCTGCTTTGCTTTTGGCCATGGTTCATTCTTCCAACGCAAGAATCAATACGTCAATTGCGACCAGGCTTTTTCCAGCCGCTTGACGCTGACCGGCTGCGGGGTACGCAGCTCCTGCGCAAAGAAGCTCACGCGCAGTTCTTCGAGTAGCCAGCGGAATTCGAGCATGCGGGCGTCTTGCGCGCCCTTGCGCTCGGCCACCAAACGCCAGTAGCGCTGCTCTTGCGCTTTGAGCTCGCTCAAGCGCTGGGCGTCTCGGGCGGGGTCGGCGCGGACTTTGTCCAGGCGCAGGGTGATGGCCTTCAGATACCGCGCAAAGTGCTGCAGTTCGGGCCACGGGGTGGCGGCGATGAAGGGTTTGGGCATGAGGCGCTGCAGTTGCTGGGTGCAATCTGCCGTGGCCTCAGGTGCGTTCTTGGTGTCCTTGATCTTGCGCACCGCGCTGGCGTATTCGGTCAGGATCACCCCGGCCAGTCGCGCCACTTCGTTGGCAATCAAGGTCAGGCGGCCCCGGCCCTCTTCCACGCGCTTTTTGAAGGCGGCTTCATCGGTGGGCAGCGGGTCTTGCAAAAAGGCACGGTCAATCGCCACGTCGATGATCTGGTTCTTGAGTTCGTCGGGGGTGCCCAGGGGCATGAACGCGACCGACATTTTTTGCAGGTCGGGGATGTTTTTCTCGAGGTATTTGAGGGCGTCCCTGATCTGCAGCGCAAACAGGCGGCGCAGGCCCTGGCGGTGTTTGGCGGCAGCCACTTCCGGTTCGTCAAAGACTTCGATGGTCACCGCGTCGCCTGCGTCGACCAGGGCCGGAAAGCCGATCAGGGTCTGGCCGGACTTGCGGATTTCCATGAGTTCGGGGAGTTCGCCGAAGGTCCAGGCGGTGTATTTTGAGTCGGCATTCCGCTCTGGTGAGACAGGTCGGTTGCCTGACTGGGCATGGATGCCCGCTTTCGCGGGCATGACAGACTCATGGGTCACACCCGACTGAATCGGGTGTCCATGGGGTGCATGGATGCCCGCTTTCGCGGGCATGACGGTTTGCGCGGGCATGCCTGAGGGGGCGGCCCCCACTGACGAAGCCACTTTGAGTTGCGCCAAGGCCTGAAACGCGCCTCGCGCTTTGCTGCCCCAGTCGGCTTTGAGGGCGCCGAGGTTACGGCCCATGCCGAGCTGGCGGCCGTGTTCATCGACCACGCGCAGGTTCATGAAGAGGTGCGGGCTGAGCATGTCGAGCTTGAAGTCGGCGCGTTTCACGTCCAGGCTGGTCTCGTCACGCACTTTTTTGAGCAGCACATCGGTCAGTGAGCCGGCACCAAAGACTTCCGGTGTGCTCAGCTCATCGGCCAGGCGGGCCGCGCTTTCGGGCAGGGGCATGAAGCGGCTGCGCGGGCGTTGCGGCAGGCTTTTGAGCAGGGCCTGGATCTTGTCCTTGAGCATGCCGGGCACCAGCCATTCGCAGCGCTCTTCGCTCACTTGGTTGAGCACAAAGAGCGGCACGGTAACGGTGACGCCGTCGCGGCTGTCGCCGGGTTCGTGCAGGTAGGTGGCGGCACAG
>CAYSIY010000098.1:0-7924 GCA_964431215.1 uncultured Limnohabitans sp. | reverse complement strand
GCGAGCAGTACTACGACTTTGCCGAAGAACTGGCCGACAACTACCTGGTCATGGAACGCGGCGAGGTGATCGCCAGCGGGCCGGGCAACGAGATGAAGGCGAAGAACATTCGGCAGCTGGTGGCGATTTGAGCGGGCAGCAGATATCGACCTCAGATGCTGGCAAAAACTCTCAGAATCGCACTTGATGGATACGCAATGGACCCGCTAGCCCGCCTGCCATTTATGAACATGGTCGTCCAAAGAGGTGCTGGCCTTTCGCCCTAGATTCCCGGAGACCTGTGACGGAATTTCATGGGGACAAACGCTATCCCCTTTGTTTCGACTTTGGGACCGGTTGGTTCAAAACCAAAAGTTGCGTAGATAGGCACTGCATAAGGGGTCGAATTTACGGTGAACTCCCCTGGGTTGCCACTGTCAATTGCATTGGTCATAGCCGTGTTCCACAGTTTTCTTGCAAGACCACGGTCCTGGTACTCCGAGCACACAAATAAATGATAGAGGTGCTTGTTGTCACGAACAGCAACCGTGCCTACCAATTTTTCATTCAGAAATCCAGCAAGGTAAAGAAAATTTGGTGCTCGAATGTAGCTATCTATTGCCGATTCGGAAATCGTCTCAAAAAATGCTTCTGCTCCGACACCCTCTGGATGCAGCGTGAAGTAGTGTGCAACGCTGCGGATGAGCGTGCTTATCGCCTTGGCATCTTCAGGCGTTGCAATACGGATATTGACCATGGGTGCCATCTATCATTCTCGGTAAATGAAGCTACGGATGATTTTTTCATTTTTCCAACGAAAGAGATCTAATTACCTCTGAAGGAACAATGTTTGAACAATCTCGAATCCCAAGCTCAAAAGCAGCGTCTACCGTTGTGTCTGGACGGCAGTCCCAAGTTGAAGCGGGCACCTTCTGACTGGGTTGCCAGTAAGTTCTACCATGCCATTCGAAGACACTCGGCAAGTCAGGGTAATGGCGGGTCAGCAAGACGAGGGTCTTTGACTTTTCCTCTTCCGTTTGAGGTGGAATCGGCGCATTGTCGGCGTACCCCCCATCAAAGCCCCATTCACCATTGACTCTTTTGGCCAGCATGAAAGGTGCAGCTGCTGCAACAGCCTGCAACAGCACTCTGGCAGCCTGCCCGTTGACGGCCGACTTGAGGTTCAGAAATTCCTGGCGAAGTCCAAGATAGCGTGGCAGGCGAGGGTGAATGCTGTGTGCGATTTTCTTGTCTGCCAAATAGGCAATAGAGCCAGCGACCAAGCTGCCGGAGAGCCCGAGCCATCTGGACGGTCTCGTGAGCGCAACGATCAGATCGGAACTGGCTGACCGCAACCGATCAAAGTGATGATCACTGGCGAAGGATTCGACCCAGGCGGGATAGATGTGTTGATGGGCGAATTTCAACTTCAGCTGAGCGAGCGATCGCCAGTCGAACAGCTGGCCATTTTGTTCGTACAGCCGCTTGCAAGAGGTGATCGCATCCCGT
Organism: uncultured Limnohabitans sp.; assembly: GCA_964431215.1. GTDB lineage: Bacteria > Pseudomonadota > Gammaproteobacteria > Burkholderiales > Burkholderiaceae_C > Limnohabitans_A. The sequence continues at coordinate 6,436 of CAYSIY010000098.1, read as the reverse complement.
GCGGAGCAAGTGAGCAAAGACGTGGCGACAGCCGCGCCTGCGCTGGTCCCCACCAGGACTGGCGGCAGCTTCCAACCCTGTTCCAAAAGGTGGGTGATGACGCCGGCCTGCCACCAGCAACGATTCCCACCTCCGGCGAAAACCAGGGTGTCGATGCTGTCTAGCAGGCTGCTGAAATACTGTTCTGATGGCACTTGTGGCAAAAGGTCGACCTCATAGAAAGGCCTACAAGCCATTTTTTTGAGGCTACCAAGGGGTAGATGACCATCATGAGTGCCAATTTTCCAGTTGTCGGGAGGTATTTCAGCAGCCTGCTAAGCGCAGTTGTGTCGCAAGAAATTTCATGTGGATTTATAAAAGATGCCGAGGGCAACCTGATTTCGGGCTGGGTTTGCTGATTGTGTGGTTTTTTCATCAGCGACAGGTATTGAGTCTTGCTTAATAACTGGCCCTGCAGCGTATTCACTTGCTTGCACTATCTTGCACAGATACATTGTGAAGTATGCCACTGGGTGGTATATTAATCGCATGCCCCGAGTCTTCAAAACCCGCCAGTTTGCTCGTTGGATGCGTCAGACTGAACTGACGGATGCTGCGCTTTGCATGTCGGTGCGCGAATTGATGGCGGGTCTGGTCGACGCTGATCTGGGGGGCCATGTACTCAAAAAGCGTGTGGCCATTCCGGGTCGAGGCAAAAGAGGTGGGGCACGGACTTTGGTTGCGACCCGCAGGGGCAGCCGTTGGTTTTTTGTGTTCGGGTTCGAGAAGAACGAAAAAGCCAATGTGAGTCGAGCTGAGCTGGAAGCCTTGCAATGACTTGCCAGGGAGTTGCTGGACCTGACCGCAGCGCAGCTTGAACTTTCCATCCAGGATGGGGCATTACAGGAGATTTGCCATGAACACTAAAGCCAAGAGCAGCAGCCGTTTGCTCGACACGGTGTACGAGACCGCACATGACCTCGATCGCCTGGGGTTCATCGACAAGCGCAAGATGCAAAAAATCGAAGCCTTGTGCATGGAGCCGATCCCGCCCTACGACAGCGAGCGGATTCGCGCATTGCGCGAACAGCACAAGCTCAGCCAGACCGTGCTGGCGTCGGTGCTCAACACCAGCGCTTCCACCGTCCGCAAATGGGAGATTGGCGAAAAGCACCCCAGCGGGCCGTCGCTCAAGTTGTTGAATCTGCTCGATCGCAAAGGGCTGGACGCTTTGTTGTGACCTACATCTTCCACAACCTCGGCACATTCCCCGGCAAACCCCACAGCACCTGCCGCCAAGCCGCCCACACGGGCCGCAGCAGCTGCATGGCGGGCTCGACCACCGGGGCCAGCACGCGCAGCACGATGACTTGCGGGTGCGGCTGAGTGGCCCCGGCCTGCAGGCGCAGGGGGCTGGCTTCCAGCGCGGCGCGTGCGGCTTCGAGCGCGGCTTCAGCGCGTTCGGGCGTGATGGCGCTGCCTGAGGCAAACACCAGCGTGGCCATGCAGCGCTGGCCGGTCAGGCCCAGGGGGCCGTTCATCAGGCGATCGTCCAGCGCGTCCAGCAGGCCACGTTCGAGCCAAATGGGGCCAGCGTGGCCTCCAATCTCCAGATGCTGCTGAAACCGTCCGGTCACAAAAGGCTGCTGCGCGTTGGGCAGGCCCAGGGCGGTCAGGTCCCAGGCCATGAGCTCGGCGGTGGGCGCGAGTTCAAAGCGGGCCAGGTTGAGCGCGTCGCAGCCGCTGTAGGCCAGGGCTTCGAGCGGCAGCCATTCCAGACGTGCGCCATCTTGCAGCCGGGCGTGCACCTGCTGGGTGGCCAGGCCCGCTTCGCTTCTGTAAAAGCGGGTGGCGCCGGGCGTGGTCACCAGGCCATGTGCGCCGGGGTCCAGCGTGACCTGCATGTCCAGCATGTCGCCGCCCACCAGGCCGCTGGGCGGGTGCACCAGCACGTTGTGGCAGATGGCATCGCCCTCGGGGTAGAGGCTTTGCAGGATGCGCAGCGGCCCTTCGTGTGCAAAGCGGGCCACGCTGCGGCCCGATTCCAGGCGGTAGTCCAGGTTCAGGCGGGCGATCCAGCTCATGCCACGGGCTCCACGCTGACGCCGACCCGGAGGGTGTGCGATTGCCCGCCCTGCAACACGCCGCGCAGGGGCGACACATCGGCAAAGTCGCGGCCCCAGGCCACCACCACATAGTCCTCACCTGGAGCACCAAAGCCGCAGCGGTCGTTGGTCGGGTCCAGGTCGAGCCAGCCACCGCAGGGGCTGCTGGCCAGCTCGGGCAGATAGACCGAGGCCCAGGCGTGCGAGGCGTCGGCGCCGATCAGGCGCGGCTGGCCTTCGGGTGGGTGGGTGAGCAGGTAACCGCTGACGTAACGCGCCGCCAGGCCCAGCGAGCGCAGGCAGGCGATCAGGATGTGGGCAAAGTCCTGGCAGACGCCACGGCGCGCCTGCAGGGCGTCCAGCGCCGGGGTATGCACGTCGGTGCTCTGGCTGGCGTAGCTGAAGTCCTGGTGGATCATGTGCATCAGGGCGATGGCGGCGTCCTGCAAGGGGCGGCCTGGCGTGAAGCCGCCGCGCGCGTAAGCGGCAAAGCGTTCATGCGGGGGCGCATGGTGCGAGCCGAATACAAAGCAGGTCTGGGCATCGCCGGGCTGGCCGCTGCGGTAGCGAAAGTGCTCGCGCACAGCCTCCCAGGGCTGGCTGGCTTGCAGCGCCAGCGGGGCCGTGGTTTCGACCGTGCTGCGGGCCACCACGCGCAGCTCGGTGTGGGGCTGCACCAGGGTCCACCAGGCCTGGGGGTTGCCAAAGGCGTCTTGCCCGTGGCGCAGGCTCTCGGGGGTGGGGCTGACCTGCAGGTCAAAGCCGAGCACCTGCTGCAGCGCCGTTTCGCGCGGCTGCAAATGCGCCGTGTGTTGCGCGGTTTCGACGGCAGGCTGGTAGTCGTAGACGGTGTCGTGCTGGACGGTCAGGCGCATGGTTCAGACACTGACGCTGTGTGCGGTGGGGCCGCTGTGGGTAAAAAACAGGCCCGACAATCCATCGGCCACCGCGCGGGCGCTCTGGCGGTACTGCGACAGCAGGGCCAGCAGGGCTTCAGGCTGGGTGGGGTCTTGCGGCCACAGGGGGGGCGCATCGGGGGTGGGCAGAGGCGCGGGCGGCAGCAGCTCGGCCAGCGCGTGTGTGGCACCGCCGACGAGGTGTCCGATGCGCCGCAGGCGCGAGCCCAGGGTCTGCGCCACCCAGGCCAGCGAGCGCGGGTTGTCGGGGCTGGTCAGCAGCAGCTCCACCAGGGCCTGCGGCGTGCGGCTTTGCTGATACTGCGCATGAAAGCTGATGGTGCTGTCGAAGAGGTGGAGTACGGCATCGAAGCCCGCTGTCTCATGGAGCAGCCGCGCTTCGATGGCCTGGGCCAGTGCGTCCGACAGGAAATCCAGCCGTTCAATGTGGCGGCCCATCGAGAGCAGGCGCCAGCCATCGTCGCGGCTCATGCGGTCGGTCTGAAAGCCCGTCAGCGCGGCCAGTCGCTGACTGGTCTGCTGCAGGCAGCGACGTGCCGCGGGCGTGGGCGCAACGCGCCCGGGCAGCGCCTGCTCGCTGCGGTGCCAGAGCTCGAAAAACTGCGACTCGGTCTCTTGCAGCATCTGCGCGTGTTCTGGCGAGAGACGCTCGTGCACCGAATTGGCCGCACGCAGGAGTGCGCGCAGGTTGTAGCCCACGCTGGTGGTCTGCTCGGTGTCCCACAGCCCCGCGACCAGCGCGCGCTCAAAGACCCGCAGCGACTGCCGGGCGGTCGGCACTTCGGCCTGCACCAGGCCATGGCGCTGCGCCATGCAGCTGAGCCAGCCGAGCAGGCGCTGGCTGCTCTGGTCTTCGCTGCCGAGCACATCGAGGCTCAGCCGCGCCAGGCGCAGGGTGTTTTCGGTGCGCTCGCTGTAGCGCCCCATCCAGAACAGGTTCTCGGCGGCGCGGCTGGTCACCAGGCGCTGACGAGGTGCCGATGCCTGCGTGTTGCCCAGCAGGCTGACCGTGTCCACCGCTTCGTGCGAGGGGGCTTGTACCCACACATCGGCGCTGCTGCCGCCACGCTGCATCGAGGCGATGCCCTCGCGGGTGCCCAGGCGCGCCAGGCCGCCCGGCAGCACCTGCCACTGGCCTTGGGCATCGGTTACGGCAAACACCCGCAGGATCACAGGGCGGCTTTGCAAAGCGGTCTCTGGCTGGGCCGTATCGTCCCAGACCGGCAGGTGCGAGAGCGGCAGCCAGGACTGCACCGTATGGGCCTCGGGTTCGCGCAGGATGCGACCCGCCCACTCGCCTCGCTCGCGCGGACCCATCTGCCGACCCAGTCGCGGCTCGAAGCCCTGGCGTGCGCCTTCGCTGGGGTAGGTGGGCTTGACCACGCCTTCTGCCAGTTGTTGCAGGGCTTCGGGCAGGGCGGCAGCCTCGCCGCACCACCAGTTCGGAATGGCCGGCAGCACCAGTTCTTCGCCCAGAATGTCTTGCGCCAGCGCCGGCATGAAGCCCAGCAGTGCGTTGGATTCGAGAAAGCCCGAGCCGGGTGTGTTGGCCACCAGCAACTGGCCGCTGCGCACCGCCTGCAAGAGGCCGGGCACGCCCAGGGACGAGTCGGCGCGCAGCTCCAGCGGGTCCAGCCAGGTGTCGTCCACCCGCTTGAGCAGGCCGTGCACGCGCTGCAGGCCCTGCAGGGTCTTGAGGTAGAGCTTGTCACCACGCACCGTCAGGTCGTCGGCCTGCACCAGGGTCAGGCCCAGGTAGCGGGCCAGGTAGGCGTGTTCGAAATAGGTTTCGTTGTAAGGGCCGGGGGTCAGCAGGGCGATGTGGGGGGCTTCGCCCTTGGCCAGCGGGCAGCGGGCCTTGAGCCCTTCAATCAGGGCCTGGTAGGTGGCGGCCAGGCGCTGCACCGGCAGGGATTCAAAGGCTTCGGGGAACAGGCGCGAGACGATGAGGCGGTTTTCGAGCAGGTAGCCCAGGCCGGAGGGCGCCTGCGTGCGCTGCGAGAGCAGCCACCACAGGCCGTCGGGTCCGCGTGCCAGGTCAAAGGCGGCCAGGCTCAGGTAGTGGCCGCCCACCGCAGCCGCGCCGTGCAGGGCATGCAGGTAGCCCGGATGGCCCTGCACCAACGCGGCAGGCAGCAGGCCACGGGCCACCAGGCTTTGCGGACCGTAGGCATCCTGCATGATGTGTTCGAGCAGCGCCATGCGCTGGCGCACGCCACGCTCGATTTGCTCCCAGGCCTGGGCGCCGATCATCAGCGGGAAGAGGTCGAGCGCCCAGGGCCGCTGAGGCGCATCGCTTTGGGCGTAGACGTTGTAGGTGATGCCGTTGTCACGCACCTGGCGGCGCAGATTGGCCATGCGCTGGTTCAGACCGGCCAGGCCCTCGGGGCCGAGACGGGCCATGAAGTCCGACCACAGCAGGCCGGGTGGATGGGCAGGCTCTGCCGCAGCGCTCAGGCGGTTGCGCAGCTCGTCCCAATGCCCCACGGGTGCGCTCTGGGCGTGCATGCTCAGCCAGCGCATCGGGTCAGGCGGGGCATCGGGCTGGACGGGCGAAACCGGAACATCGGACATGGCTGCATTGTCGCCTGATGAAGAATGACCACGCTGTGCGAGTCATTCCGGTCATCACCGCAAGTCGAGCGTGAACGGGAACTCGCGGCTGGCGGGCACGCCCATTGCAGGCTCTGCCCCGGCCATGCGGCCCGGGGTGTGGCCCATGCGGAAGAAGCGCGCCAGGCGGCGGCTTTCGGCTTCGTAGGCGTTGACCGGGAAGGTGTCGTAGTTGCGCCCGCCCGGGTGCGCCACGTGGTACTGGCAGCCGCCCAAGGACCGCTTCATCCAGGTGTCCACGATGTCAAACGTCAGCGGTGCGTGCACGCCAATGGTGGGGTGCAGGGCAGACGGCGGGTTCCAGGCCTTGTAGCGCACGCTGGCCACCCATTCGCCGGCCACGCCCGTGGGCTGCAGGGGCAGGCTCTGGCCGTTGACGGTGACGCTGTGGCGCGAAGGGTTGAGGCCGCTCGCATGGACCTCGATGCGCTCAAGCGAGGAATCCACATACCGCACGGTGCCGCCCGCTGCGCCTTCTTCGCCCATGACGTGCCAGGGCTCGAGCGCATTGCGCAGGGTGAGCACCACGCCGTCAACATGGACTGTGCCCACCTTGGGGAAGCGGAACTCGAAGTGCGGAGCGAACCAGCTCGGGTCGAAATGCAAGCCCCAGTCGCCCAGCTCGGTCAGCACATCGTCAAAGTCCTGCTTGATCCAGTGGTGCATCATGAAGCGGTCATGCAGCTCGGTGCCCCAGCGGGTCACGGGGGCGGTGTACGGCGCATCCCAGAAGCGGGCCACCAGCGCACGCAGCAGCAGCTGCTGCACGATGCTCATGCGTGCGTGCGGCGGCATCTCGAAGGCGCGCAACTCGAGCAGGCC
>CAYSIY010000097.1:0-7990 GCA_964431215.1 uncultured Limnohabitans sp. | reverse complement strand
CCATAGGGATTGGAGGTCAGCATCACCGTCTCGCTCATGCCGTAGCGCTCCAGGATGGTGTGTCCCGTGCGTGCGATCCAGTCGTTGAAGGTGTCCATCAACAAGGGCGCAGAACCCGCGATGAACAGGCGCATGTTGCGACAAGCCTCGCGCGTGAGCGCAGGTTCGGCCAGCATGCGCACGTACAGCGTGGGCACCCCCATGAACACGGTCGCATCGGGCAGCCGCGCGATCACGCGCCGGGCATCGAACTTCGACATCCAGATCATCTTGCTGCCGTTGATCAAGGCACCGTGGATGGCCACAAACAGGCCATGCACATGAAAGATCGGCAGGGCGTGGATCAGCACATCACCGGCCTGCCATCCCCAGTAATCCTTGAGCGTGCTGGCGTTGGAGAGCATGTTGCCGTGCGTCAGCATGGCGCCCTTGCTTCGACCCGTGGTGCCACTGGTGTAGAGGATGGCCGCCAGATCATCGGCCTGTTTGACTGCGGGGCTGTGTTGATCGCTGTGGTGGGCTGAACGTTCGAGCAGGCTGCCAGTGCGGTCATCGCCCAGCGTGAACACGTGCCGGGTCCCGGCCTTGAAAGCGATCTTGCTGACCCAGCCAAAATTGGCCGGGCTGCAAACCACCACGGCGGGCTCGGCGTTGCCAATGAAGTATTCGATCTCGCCGCTCTGGTAAGCGGTGTTGAGCGGCAAAAACACATAGCCCGCCCGCAGGGTGGCCAGGTAGAGCATCATGGCCTCGACCGATTTTTCGACCTGCACCGCCACCCGGCTGCCCTGGGGCAACTCCAGCGAATCCAGCAGGTTGGCCATCATGGCGGTGGCGCGATCCAGGTCACGCCAGCTGTAGTTCAGGCCTTCGTCGGTTTCCACCGCAATGGCATCGAGGGTGGCCGGAAAAGCAGCGCGAAGCGCAGAAAAAAGGTTGGAATTCATGAAATGCGGCAGATGCAATGACGTGAGCACGGTCCGGGCGAGGCCATGTACGGTGGATCAATCGAGTTTCGCGCCGGACGCTTTGACAACCTGAGACCACTTGGCCAATTCCTTCTTGATGAAGGCATCGAACTGGGCACCGGTCAGGTTGGGGAATTCCGCGCCCTGCCCCGCCCAGACCGCCTTGGCCTCATCGGTCAGGCAGGCCCGACGGATTTCCTCAATGGCGCGGGCCTGGGCGTCAGCGGGCGTGCCCCGGGGCGCCCAGACACCGTACCAGGTGGACACGGTGTAGTCCGGCAGACCCAGCTCGGCCGAACACGGCACGTCCGGAAAAGCGGGGTTGCGCTTGCTGCCCGAGACCATCAAGGCCTTGATGCGCCCGGACTTGATGTGCTGGGCAGACGACCCGAGGCCGTCGAACATCATGTCCACATTGCCCGCGATCAGGTCCTGCAAGGCCGGGCCTGCGCCGCGGTATGGGATGTGGGTGATGAAGGTCCTGGTCTGTAACTTGAACAGCTCGCCGGCCAGGTGGTGCGAGGTGCCGCTGCCGGCGGAGCCGTAGTTCAGCCGCCCGGGGCTCTTTTTCACGAAGTCCAGGAAAGCCTTGAAGTCCGCCACATCCACCTTCCTGGGGTTGACCACGACCACCTGGGGCACATTGGCCACCAGGATCAGCGGCACCAGGTCACGTTCGAGGTCGTAATCGAGCCGGGGGTACATGAAGGGGGCGATGGTGTGATGAACGGCACCCATGAACAGGTTGTAGCCATCCGGCGTCGATTTGGCCGCCACGCCCGCCCCCAGCGTGCCGCCCGCCCCGCCTCGGTTGTCAATCACCATCTGCCGCCCCGTCAGACGCGAGAACTGGGCCGACAAAGGACGGGCAAAGGCATCGGTGCCGCCGCCCGCGGGGAAAGGCACGATCATGGTGACCGGTTTGCTGGGCCAGGCGGACTGGGCCTGGGCCGACCAGCTGCCTGCAGCCACCGCCGACGCCGCCCACTTGAGCACGCCTCGGCGACCGAACAAGGGTTGGGATGGGTTCATGCTTGTCTCCTTGGGGTTATGAGAATGGGATGCCCGGATGCGACTGCAAGCCAGGTGCCGGATCGAATTTTGGCTGATCGTACAGGCAGTTCTGTCCGGCATCCCGATGGCCTGACCATCGTGTCTCTGGCACGCCGACCAGCGGCGGCGTTCACTGGAGACAGCCCGATGGCTCCAAGTGCTGTTAAATGGCAGCCCATCCTCGACCGCCCCATCAAACTTCGCGGTTCTCCGACGAATTGCCCGACCCCAAGATGACCTCAGCCATCACCGACTGGAACGCCAGCGAACTCTCCGAACACATCCACGCCCGTCGGGTGTCTTGCACCGAGGTCATGCAGGCCTACCTGCAACGCATCGACAGCCTCAACCCGCTCTACACGGCCATCGTCAACCTGGCCAGACCCGACGCGCTGCTGGCCCAGGCCCGCCAATGCGACTTGGAACTGGACCGTGGGCAGTCACGCGGCTGGCTGCACGGCATTCCGCAGGCGATCAAGGACACCGGCCACGCCTTGGGCTTTCCCAGCACCCTGGGCAGCCGACTGCTGGCCAGGCACATGCCGCGCAGCGACAGCATCATGACCGAACGCATGAAAGCGGCCGGCTGCATCGTGATGGGCAAGACCAATATGCCCGAGCTGGGCCTGGGCTCGCACACTTTCAATACATTGTTTGGCGCGACCCCCAACGCCTGGGACACCGCCGTCAGCGCCGGTGGCTCCAGTGGCGGCGCGGCCGTGGCCCTGGCGCAACGCCTGCTGCCGGTGGCCGATGGCTCGGACTTCATGGGCAGCCTGCGCAACCCGGCCGGCTGGAACCACGTCTTCGGCATGCGCCCCTCCCAAGGCCGGGTGCCTTACGGGCCGGGGGCTGATGTCTGGGTCGACCAACTGGGCACCGAAGGGCCGATGGCCCGCAGCGTGCGCGACCTCGCACGTCTGCTGGCCACGCAGTCGGGGCACGATGTGCGACAGCCTCTGTCGATCAACGGAAAGATCGACATTTCAGGCCTGCAGTACACCCCCGATGCGCTGCAAGGCCTGCGCGTGGGCTGGTTGGGCGACCTGGGCGGTCATCTGGCCACGGAAAAAGACATCCTGGAGGTGTGCGAAGACGCTCTGCGCACTCTGCAAAACGCAGGCGCGATCGTCGAGCCAATGGCGTTGGGCGACGACCCCCAGGCACTGTGGGAATGCTGGCTGGCCTGGCGCCGCGCCCTGGTTGGCCCCAAGGTGGCATCCCTGCTCGCCCTGCCCCATGCCCGCGAACAGCTCAAGCCTGAAGCCTTATGGGAACACGAGCACTCGCTGGCTTTGTCCTCCATGGACTTCCAGAAGGCCAGCCAGCGGCGCAGCAGCTTCTACCAGCACCTGCTCAAGGTGTTTGAGCAGGTGGATGTGCTGGCCCTGCCGGTGGCGCAGGTCTGGCCCTTTGCCATCGACCAGCGCTGGCCGCAACGGATCGGCGAGCGGAGCATGGACACCTACCACCGCTGGATGGAATGCACGATCTACGCCACGCTGGCGGGTCTGCCCGCCATCAGCCTGCCGGCCGGTTTTCACCCGCACAAGCCCTGGCCCATGGGCATCCAGCTGATCGGCAAACCTCAGGGCGATGTGGCGCTGCTGCAGGTGGCGGCCAGCTACGAGGCAGTGCGCCACGACTGGCTGCAGCAACGCCCAACCGCCGCTCCTACGCCCCAACCTCAGGCAGCCGCCAGCCGGTCCGGACGGCTTGTGGCCCTCCGTGCACCATAACGACCCATGTCCAGGCCTTCGGTGCGGATCGCCGGCTGGCGGCCCGAGATCAGGTCGGCCAGCAACTGTGCGCTGCCGCAGGCCATGGTCCAGCCCAGCGTGCCGTGACCGGTGTTGAGGTAAAGATTTTTCAGGGGTGTCGCGCCCACCAGGGGCGTGCCATCGGGCGTCATGGGGCGCAGCCCGGTCCAGAACTGGGCCTGCGCCAGATCGCCCCCGGGGAACAGCTCGCGGGTGACTTTTTCGAGCGTCGCCCGGCGTCGCGGGTTCAGGCCCAGGTCGAAACCGGCCAGCTCGGCCATGCCCCCCACACGGATGCGGTTGCCCAGACGGGTCAGCGCAATCTTGTAGGTCTCGTCCAGCACGGTGGACTGAGGGGCCAGAGAAGCATCCAGCAAGGGGATGGTGAGCGAATAGCCCTTGACCGGATAGACCGGAATGTCCAGCCCCAGGGGCTGCAGCAAGGCCCGCGAATAGCTGCCTGCGGCCAGCACATAGCGGTCGGCCTGGATCTGCTCGGGCTGGCCATCCGCGTCGGTCAGATGCACGCCAGTCAGGCGTTGGCCATCGTGCACCAAAGCCTGCACGCTGCAACCCGTGCGCAACTGCACCCCCAGAGCGCGGGCATGCTCGGCCAGACGGCGGGTGAACAGGTGGCAGTCACCGGTTTCGTCGTTCGGCAAGCGCAGCCCCCCGGTGATCGCGACGCTGGCGCGCGAGAGCGCCGGCTCCACACGGGCCACCCCGGCGGCATCCAGCAGCTCAAACGGCACGCCACACTCCTGCAGCACAGACACATCACGTGCGGCGGTATCCAGCTGGGCCTGGCTGCGAAACAGCTGCAGGGTGCCGCCACTGCGCTCGTCGTAGGCGATGCCGGTCTCGGCGCGCCAGGCCCGCAGGCAGTCGCGGCTGTATTCGGACAGGCGCATCATGCGCTCCTTGTTGACCGCATACCGGCCCGCCGAGCAGTTGGCCAGCATGGCGGCCATCCAGCGCCACTGGAACAGGGAGCCATCGGGCCGGATGACCAGCGGCGCATGGGACTGAAACAGCCAGCGCAAGGCCTTGAGCGGGATACCCGGCGCGGCCCAGGGCGTGGAGTAACCCGGTGACACCTGACCTGCATTGGCAAAACTGGTCTCCTGCGCCACATCCGGCTGCCGCTCCAGCACGGTCACTTCTGCGCCCTGGCGCGCCAGGGCCCAGGCCGTCGTCACACCGATCACACCACCACCGAGCACCACGACTTTCATGTTCAATCTCCGATTGACTTGATATCCAGTGATGTTATGGATCTTTATCAGAAATATTTCCTGATTTATTGTCTAATTACAGAAATTTCAACTAATCAACAGCCCTCTCGCCGGGTCTGCGCCGCACAATGTCCGAACCTGATCGCATCGACCTCAAAATCCTCGACCTGCTGCAGCGCCACGGTCGCATGTCGGTCACGGAGGTGGGCGAACAAGTCGGCCTGTCCACCTCTCCCTGCTCCGAGCGCATTAAAAGGCTCGAACGCCAGGGCCTGATCACCGGCTACCACGCCCATGTCGACCCGGTGCAACTGGGCAAACCCCTGCTGGTCTTCATCGAGATCACCCTGTCACAAAAATCCCCCCAGGTGTTCGAGACCATACGACGCGAAGTGGGCCTGATGCCCGACGTGCTCGAATGTCACCTGGTTTCAGGCAGCTTCGACTACCTGGTCAAGGCTCGGCTGCGTGCCATGAGCGATTACCGCGAGCTGCTGGGCACCATCCTCAACAAGATGCCGGTCCCGGCACAGTCCAACAGCTACGTGGTGATGGAAGAAATCAAGGAGAGCACGGTGTTGCCACTGGACCGGTGATCCTGATCCCTGGCTTGATCAGGCCGTACGGCGTCCGCACCACAGCCACAGCGCCGCTCCCCCTGCGATCATGGGCAGACACAGCCACTGCCCCATGCTCATGCCTAGGCTCAGCAGGCCCAGATGGGCGTCCGGCTCACGGAAGAACTCGGCGACGAATCGCAAGACCCCGTAGCCCAGCAAAAACACAGCGGCGACCTGGCCCCGCTGGCGCGGTTTGCGGGCATAGAGCCACAGCAACAGGAACAGCAGCAAACCCTCCAGCAGGAACTGATAGAGCTGCGAAGGGTGGCGTGGCAAATCCCCTGCCCCGCGAAACACCATGCCCCAGGGCAGCGCAGGGTCGGCCACCCGGCCCCAGAGCTCACCGTTGATGAAGTTGCCAATGCGCCCGGCCGCCAGACCCGTGGGTACGCAAGGGGCCACAAAGTCCATCACCTCAAGGAAAGCCCGCTTTCGCGAATGGGCAAACCACACCATGGCCGCCATCACCCCCAGCATGCCGCCATGAAAGCTCATGCCGCCTTGCCAGACGGCCAGGATTTCCAGGGGGTGGGTCGCGTAATAGGCGGGCTTGTAGAAGAGGCAGTAGCCGATGCGCCCGCCCAGCACCACGCCCAGCACGCCCAGAAACAAAATGTCCTCAATATCCTTGCGCGTCCACTGCGGCAGTTGCGCGAAGGGCAGGTGCTGCAGGCGACGCGTGCCCAGAAAGAAGAACAGCCCGAAGGCGGCCAGGTAGGTCAGGCCATACCAGTGGATGGCCAGCGGCCCCAGTTGCAGGGCGACCGGATCAATCGAAGGATGTTGGAGCATCCCCCGATTGTGCCGGAGTCACTGGGGCGGACGGGACGATCAGTCCTCCAGTTTGGAGAGATCGCGCACCGCGCCCTTGTCGGCGCTCATGGCCAGCATGGCATAGGCTTTCAGGGCGGCTGACACCTTGCGCTCGCGCTTTTGCGCGGGTTTCCAGCCCAGGGCGTCCTGCTGCTGGCGGCGCTGGGCCAGTTCGTCGGCGTCCACCACCAGCTCAATCGAGCGCTGCGTGACGTCGATGCGGATCTTGTCGCCTTCGCGCACCAGCCCGATGACGCCCCCCGCCGCCGCTTCGGGCGACACGTGGCCGATCGACAAACCGGAGGTGCCGCCGGAGAAACGACCATCGGTGAGCAATGCGCAGTGCTTGCCCAGACCTTTGGACTTGAGGTAGGACGTCGGGTACAGCATCTCCTGCATGCCCGGGCCGCCGCGCGGACCCTCGTAGCGGATCACCACCACATCGCCGGCCTGGATGCGGTCACCGAGGATTGCGTCCACCGCTGCGTCCTGACTCTCGAACACCCGCGCCGGACCTTCGAACACCCGCAGGGTCGAGGTCGGCACACTGGTGGTGTAGCGCAGCTCTTCGACTGCGAACATGCTTTCGTCGATGCCGGCGGTTTTCACGATACAACCATCGGCAGCCAGGTTGCCGTAGAGGACCGCCAGTCCACCGTCACGCGAATAGGCGTGGTCCGCGCTGCGGATACAGCCTTGCTGGCGATCGAGATCAAGCGAGGGCCAGCGGGTGTTCTGGCTGAAGGCCACCTGCGTCGGAATACCGGCCGGACCGGCCATGTAAAAGGTCTTGACCTCCTCGGAGGGCTTGCGCGCCACATCCCACTGGTCGAGCGCGTCCTTCATCGTCTTGCTGTGCACAGTCGACACATGGGTGTGCAACAAACCGGCCCGGTCCAGCTCACCGAGGATGGCCATGACGCCCCCGGCGCGGTGCACGTCCTCAATGTGGTACTTGTTGGTGTTGGGCGCGACCTTGCACAAGGTGGGAACGCGTCGCGAGAGCCGGTCAATATCGGCCATGGTGAAGTTCACCTGCGCCTCCTGGGCGGTGGCCAGCAGGTGTAACACGGTATTGGTCGAGCCGCCAATGGCGATGTCCAGGGACACCACATTCTCGAACGCCTCGAAGGTGGCGATGGAGCGCGGCAGCACGGAAGCATCGTCCTGCTCGTAGTAGCGCTTGCACAGTTCGACTGCCAGCCGACCGGCGCGCTTGAAGAGTTGTTCGCGGTCGGCGTGGGTCGCCACCACCGTGCCGTTGCCCGGCAGTGCCAGGCCCAGGGCTTCAGCCAGGCAGTTCATGGAGTTGGCGGTGAACATGCCCGAGCACGAGCCGCAGGTCGGACAGGCCGAACGTTCCACTTCGGCCACTTCGGCATCGCTGACCTTGTCGTCAGCCGCCATCACCATGGCGTCGACCAGGTCGAGCTTCTTGATCTGGATGGTCTGGGAGCCGGGCACCGCCAGCCTGACCTTGCCCGCTTCCATCGGCCCCCCGGAAACGAACACCACCGGAATGTTCAGGCGCATGGCGGCCA
>CAYSIY010000096.1:0-8091 GCA_964431215.1 uncultured Limnohabitans sp. | reverse complement strand
GCTGGCTACTCGTCCGAGGACCTTGTCGGTCGCGTCAATCACAAACCACTCGTGCACGACCTCAGCGGGTTTGGCGCTGAAAGTAGTCATGTTTTTCTTTCGAAAAGGGGTTTGTCGGGCTCTTTTCCACGGTCGGTGTTCCTCTTGTGGGAACCTCTTAGGTGGCATTTGAATCTTCGCCGCGGAGCCGCAAAAGCGCTGCGAAGCCCGCCATTATACGAAACAAGCTCACATCCGGGCAGGGACGGGCTTGGGGGCAGTACCGCGGTCGACATTTCGGCGTGCAGCGACGAGGAGGCCGCCGCACTGCCCCCAAGCTCGTCCCTGCCCGGTTACCATCCTCCCATGTTCAGTTACCGCCACGCTTTCCATGCCGCCAACCACGCGGACGTCCTCAAGCACATTACCCTGCTGGCCACGCTGCGGCATTTGCAACAAAAAGAGGCGGGGATCACCCTGATCGATACCCACGCCGGTGCAGGGCTGTACCGCCTGGATGGCGACTATTCGCAAAAAGGTGCCGAGGCCGAAGACGGCTTGTTCAAGCTGCTCGCTGCCGTAGAAGAAAAAGATGGCCTGCCCGAGCCGGTACGGGATTATCTGGACCAGGTGGCGAGCTTCAATCCTCGGGGCGAGGCCCGGATCTACCCAGGCTCCCCGTTTCTGATGCACCGGCTGATGCGCCACGAGTCGCGTGACCGGCTCAAGCTTTTTGAGCTGCATCCGACCGACAGCAAAGCCCTGGCCGGCAATATTGCCCAGCTTGAAACCGGACGCAGCATCTTGGTCAGCCGCGAAGACGGCTTCGAAGCCCTCAAAAAACTGCTGCCCCCACCTGCCTCTGCCAGTGGCTCGAAAAGGGCCATGGTGTTGATCGACCCCAGCTATGAGATCAAGTCCGACTATCTGAAGGTCAGCCAGGTCATCGAGGACAGCCTCAAACGTTTTCCCACAGGCACCTACCTGGTCTGGTATCCGATCATTCCCCGTCCGGAAGCCCACGAACTGCCGCGCCGCCTCAAGACCCTGGCCAACCAGGCCGGGCGGAGCTGGCTCAATGCCACACTGGCCATCGGTCGGGGGCAAGATGGCGACACCGGACTCTCGGCCAGCGGCATGTTCGCCATCAACCCGCCCTACACCCTGGCTGAACAGCTGCGCCAGGCCCTCGCGGTGGTGGGTCCGGCACTGGCCCGAGGTAACGGCAAAGGCTGGCAGGTCGAGGCAGGCGGCTCCTGAGCCCGGCACCGGCCGCTCAGGGAAAGCCCTGAGCCGGTCATCCTGAAATTAACCGACCGAACGGTCGGTTAATGGATATACTTCGCTTCGAAGCGCCTTCATGCGGCGCAGGAGAAGCCCATGTACACGCAATCCTTCAGCGTTTCCGACCAGGACGACGCCCAGTCCGGCGGACACTCTGCACCACTGATGGCTGTGTCCAAGTCAGCCGACGCCAGCGTGCAAGCGTTGCAAACCCAGTTTGACGCCCGCATCGATGCCGATGGACGCATCGAACCACGCGACTGGATGCCGGATGCTTACCGCAAGACCCTGGTGCGCCAGATCAGCCAGCACGCCCACAGCGAAATCGTCGGCATGCTGCCCGAAGGCAACTGGATCAGCCGCGCACCCAGCCTCAAGCGCAAGGCCATCCTGATTGCCAAAGTGCAGGATGAAGGCGGCCATGGCCTGTACCTGTACAGCGCCGCTGAAACGCTGGGCACCAGCCGCGACCAGATGATCGATGCCCTGCACAGCGGCAAAGCCAAATACAGCTCCATCTTCAACTACCCCACCCTCAACTGGGCCGATGTGGGGGTGATCGGCTGGCTGGTCGATGGTGCGGCCATCATGAACCAGATTCCGCTGTGCCGCTGCTCGTATGGGCCGTATGCCCGCGCCATGGTGCGCGTATGCAAGGAGGAGTCCTTCCACCAGCGCCAGGGCTACGAAGCCCTGCTGGTGATGATGCAAGGCACACAGGCGCAAAAAGACATGGTGCAGGACGCCGTCAACCGCTGGTGGTGGAAATGCCTGGCCATGTTTGGCCCGCCCGATGCCGACAGCCCCAACAGCGCGCAGGGCATGCGTTGGGGCATCAAGCGCATCAGCAACGACGATCTTCGCCAGAAGTTTGTCGATGCCACCGTGCCGCAGGCCAAGGTACTGGGCGTGACCTTGCCCGACCCTGACCTCAAGTGGAACGAAGAGCGTCAGGCCCACGACTACGGCCAGATCGACTGGGACGAATTCTGGGCCACCGTCAACGGCAATGGTCCTTGCAACAAGGAGCGCCTGGGCGCCCGGGTCAAGGCCTGGAACGACGGTGCCTGGGTGCGCGAAGCCGCCCTGGCCCACAGCCGCAAGCAACAAGCACGTCAAATGAAGGAGGCCGCATGAGCAGCACCCCTGCACTCAAGGAGTGGCCCCTTTGGGAAGTTTTTGTCCGAAGCAAGCAAGGCCTGGAGCACAAACACTGCGGCAGCCTGCACGCCTCGGACGCGCAGCACGCGCTGCAGATGGCGCGCGATGTCTACACCCGCCGCCAGGAAGGCGTGAGCATCTGGGTGGTGCCCTCCAGCGCCATTTCTGCCAGTGAGCCCAACGACAAGAGCGAGTTCTTCGAACCGGCCAGCGACAAGATCTACCGTCACCCGACGTTCTATGACATTCCTGAAGAAGTAGGACACATGTGATGCAAGCCGCAGTGACTGAGGCAGCCGCCCCCCTTGATTACCTGCTGCACCTGGCCGACAACGCGTTGATACTGGGTCAGCGCAACGCCGAATGGTGCGGCCACGGCCCCATCCTCGAAGAAGACATCGCTCTGTCGAACAACAGCCTGGACCTGATCGGTCAGGCCCGCCTGCTCTACCAGCACGCCGCCGCGCAAATCGGTAATGGCACCACCGAAGACACCCTGGCGTATTTCCGCGATGTGCCGGACTTTCGCAACTACACGCTTTGCGAGTTGCCCCACACCCCCCTGATGGCCGCCACTTCGGCCGGCGACCGCGACTTTGCAACGACCATCGTGCGCAACTTCCTCTACAGCAGCCTGATGGTGCTGGTCTGGAACCCGTTGCAAGCCTCCAAAGACACCCAACTGGCCGCGATTGCCGCCAAGTCACTCAAGGAAGTGCGCTACCACCTGCGCCACTCGCGTGACTGGCTGGTCCGCCTGGGCGATGGCACCGACGAGTCACACGCCCGCGCGCAAGCGGCCGTCAACGCCTTGCTGCCCTACACGAGCGAATTCTGGAGCAGCAGCCCGCATGAGGCGGCTGCCCAGGCCAACGGCACCGGCATCGACATGGCCGCGCTGCAATCCGACTGGAATCGCATCGTGGATGAGGCCCTGAAGGAGGCCACACTGCGACGGCCGGCAACAGGCAGCTTTGTGCCCACCGGCAAACTGGGCGTGCATTCTGAGCATCTGGGCTTTGTGCTGGCCGAAATGCAAAGCCTGGCGCGCCAGCACCCCGGCGCCACCTGGTAAACCCATGAGCAATCTGACCCCGCTCGAACGCGCCAGGACGCGGCTCGAGCAACTGAGCGACCCGGAAATTCCTGTGGTCTCACTGCGCGAGCTGGGCATCCTGCGCGAGGTGCGCGAGGGTGCACAAGGGCTGGAAGTCGTCATCACCCCCACCTACAGCGGCTGTCCTGCGATGGGTCAGATCGAAGACGACATCAAGGCCGCACTGGCCTGCGAAGGCCTGCAAGCGAGGGTCATTACGCAACTTGCTCCGGCCTGGACCACCGACTGGATGAGCGATGCCGCACGCGAGAAACTGCGCGCCTACGGCATCGCGCCGCCCCATGCCTGCGCCAGCGAACCCCTGGGTGGGGCCAATGTGGTGCAGTTCGCGGCGCGAGGCGCCAGGGCCGAGGGGGTGCATTGCCCGCAATGCGGATCCGGCAACACGACAGAAACGTCCCATTTCGGCTCCACCGCCTGCAAAGCCCTCTACCGGTGCCTCGATTGCATGGAACCGTTCGACTATTTCAAACCGTACTGACCCGCACCAAGAGCGAACCATCATGCGCTTTCATGACCTCACCGTTTCCCGTGTCTCGCCCGAAGCGGCCGGTGCCGTGGCCATCACGCTGGCCGTACCGCCCGATCTGCGTGACGCCTTTGCCTTTGAGCCAGGCCAGTTCCTGACGCTGCGTGCCGACATCGCGGGACAGGATGTGCGCCGCAGCTACTCCATCAGCTCTGAGCGCAGCCGTCTCGCACGAGGCGAGCTGGAGGTGGGCATCCGTCCGGTCGAAGGTGGTGTGTTCTCCAACTGGGCCGCCACCCGGCTCAAGGTCGGTGACACACTGCGGGTGATGCCGCCCGAGGGTCGGTTCACCGTGCACAAGCCGCGCGCCATCCACCGCGTCGGTTTTGCGGCGGGATCGGGCATCACGCCCATCCTGTCGATCCTGGCGACCACGCTCGAAGAGCAGCCCGAATCCAAATTCACCCTGGTCTACGGCAATCGCCGCATGGACAGCGTGATGTTCAACGAAGCGCTGCAGGACCTCAAGGACCGCTACCCTTCGCGGCTCACCCTGATTCACATCCTCTCGCGCCAGGCACAGGAGGTGCCGCTTCTCGAAGGCCGCATCGACGCAGACAAGGTGCACGCCATCATCAACGCCTTCCTGCCCGTGGGCAGCATGGACGAGGTTTTCATCTGCGGTCCGCAAGCCATGATCGAGGCGACC
The DNA here is from genome assembly GCA_964431215.1 of uncultured Limnohabitans sp. Classification (GTDB taxonomy): domain Bacteria; phylum Pseudomonadota; class Gammaproteobacteria; order Burkholderiales; family Burkholderiaceae_C; genus Limnohabitans_A. The sequence continues at coordinate 3,372 of CAYSIY010000096.1, read as the reverse complement.
GAGGGCGCGCTGCTCGAAGCCGGCGTGAAGGCCGAGCGTATCCGTACCGAGCGCTTCACCTCGCCCACGCTCGAAGCCCTGAGCCCTCAGCAAAAATCGAAGATCGTGCTGGGTCACCCGGCCACGCGCGAAGGTGGCGAAGTGCAGCTCACCGTGGTGCTCGACGGCAAGCCCTACACCATGCCGATGAACAAAAACGAGAAGATTCTCGATGTGGCTCTGACCATGGGCCTGGACCTGCCTTACTCGTGCAAGGGTGGCGTGTGCTGCACCTGCCGCTGCAAGGTGACCCATGGGAGCACCGAGATGGACAAGAACTTCACGCTGGAAAAGCCCGAAGTCGAGGCCGGTTTTGTGCTCTCATGCCAGGCCCGCCCCACCAGCAGCAGGGTGACGGTCACCTTTGATGAACGCTGATGTCCAAGGCCGATCAATAGCGGTAAGCGATACCGATGCTGGCGGCCAGGGGGTCCAGTTTCAGAGTGCCCGTGTTGCTGGCCCCCGAGAACACATCGGTCCGGATGTAAATCTTCCTGACGTCGAAGTTCAGTGACCAGTTCCGGTCCAGGGGAATGTCCACACCGGCCTGAAATGCGCCCCCCCAGCTGTGGCTGTCAAGTGTCACCCCCCCGTTTTGGATATTCACACTGGAAATCCGCGTGTAGTTGATGCCAGCGCCAACATAGGGCTTGTAGCCATCCAGATCGGTGAAGTGGTACTGCAACAAAAGGGTCGATGGCAAATGCTTGAAAGTGCCCAGCGCATTTGACCCCGAAGAAACCGTCTGTTTTTGCGGCACGGTCAACATCCATTCGGCGGCAACATTCTTGTCGAAGAAATAGCTCGCCCCCACTTCAGCAATGGTCCTGTTGTTGACGTTGAGGTCGGGCACTGTGGTGCCGTTCGTGTTGGCCATGTCCAGATGCGTGGCCCGAAGACGCACCTGCCAAGGGCTTTCCTGGGCTTGCACAGTCCCCAGACCGGCAGCGGCCACCAAGGCCAGAAGAATCGGTTTTTTCATGGATTTATCCTCAGTTGAAGAAGCACAACCGCTTCGGCAACCATTGGACAAGCCGCACGCCACACCGTCTGTGCGCTGGCGCAGACAAAAAACCTGGAGAGCCGTTGCCTCAAGCGCCCCGCAGGCGAGACAGGATGTCCAGGGTCGCGGCGCTCTGGTTCATGGTGTAGAAGTGAAGCGCCGGAACACCGGCACTGATCAACTGATCGCACAGGTCGGTCACCACATCCAGACCAAAAGCCCGGATGGAGGCGGTGTCGTCACCATAGGCCTGCAGCCGCAGACGAATCCAGCGCGGAATCTCCGCGCCGCACGCATCCGAAAAGCGAAGCAACTGCGTCGAGCTGGTGATCGGCATGATGCCGGGCACCACCGGCACGTCAGCGCCCAGCTTGTGAACATCGTCGACAAACCGGAAGTAGGCGTCGCTGTTGTAGAAATACTGCGTGATCGCCGAGTTGGCACCCGCCTTGACCTTGGTCACATAAGCCTGCAGGTCGGCCTGTGGCGACTTGGCTTGCGGATGGACCTCGGGGTACGCTGCCACCTCGATGTGAAAGTCGTTGCCGGTTTCCGCGCGGATGAAAGCCACCAGATCGCTGGCGTAATGAAACTCGCCTCCCGCGCCATAGCCGCTGGGCAGGTCACCGCGCAAGGCCACCAGGCGCTTGACCCCCATACCCTTGAGGGTGGCCAGCTGCTCACGCACCGAAACCTTGGTCGCACCAATGCAGGAAAAATGCGAAGCCGCGCCAACGCCCTCGGCAATGATCTGGCCCACAGTGGCAAAGGTCCCCTCCTGGGTGGACCCGCCAGCCCCATAAGTGACCGAACAGAATTCGGGCTTCAGCTTGTAGAGCTGCTGGCGCACAGCACGCAGCTTGTCCGCACCTTCGGGGGTCTTGGGGGGAAAGAACTCAAAACTCAGGGGCAACTTCATGGCGCCTCTCCTTCAACTCGCAGGCTTGATCGCCTGCACAAAAAATTCACGGTTGCCGTCACCGCCGACGATGGGACTGTCTCGCCAGGCCTGCACCGCCATGCCCAGATCGTCCAAGGCTGCGCGGATGCGCTGTTCAACCAGGGCATACAGTGATGCGTCCCTGACAACGCCACCTTTGCCCACCTGGCCCGGCTGCAGTTCGAACTGCGGCTTGACGAGCATCAGCAGCCGACCACCGGGCCGCAGCAAAGAGACGACGCCGGGCAGCACCAGGGTGAGTGAAATGAAGGACACATCACCCACCAGCAGGTCAAACCCTGCCTGTGCATCAGGAATCCGCGCGTCGCCAGCTTGCAATTGCCGCGCATTGAGCCCTTCGATGCAGACCACCCGCGCATCGCTGCGCAGACGCTCGTGCAACTGCTGGTGCCCCACATCGATGCCCACCACCTGCGCCGCGCCTTGCTGCAGCAGGCAGTCGGTAAATCCGCCGGTACTCTGCCCGACATCCAGACAGCGCCAGCCGGACACATTCCAGCCTGCGGACTTCAGGGCACCTTCGAGCTTGAGCCCGCCGCGCGATACATAGCGTGCTTCGGCAACATCCAGCAGCACCAGCTCGGCCGCTTTGGGCACATCATCCCCATTTTTGCTCACGCACCTGAAGGCACCCGCCCCCACGCGCCACTGCACACCCGAGGCGATCAGCCGTTGGGCCTGCGAGCGCGAAACCGCCAGGCCGCGATCCACAAGAAGTTGGTCAGCACGCATGAGTCACTTGTCCCGCGGCGTCGCGAGCGGTCGTCAGCCGAGGCGCGGGCGGATCCGCAGACCGGAACGTAGCAGCACTACGTGAGGATCTGCGGAGGGCCCGCAACGACGGATCACGACCGCGCAGTAGCCGCCAGCCTCAGTAGCGGTAGGTGTTGGCTTTATAGGGGCCCTGCTTGGACACCCCGATGTAGGCCGCCTGCTCGTCGGTCAGCTCGGTCAGCATGGCACCCACCTTCTTGAGGTGCAGGCGAGCCACTTTTTCATCCAGGTGCTTGGGCAGCACATAGACCTTGCCGGCTTCGTACTGCTCGGACTTGGTGAAGAGTTCGATCTGGGCAATCGTCTGGTTGGCAAAGGAAGACGACATCACAAAGCTCGGGTGGCCGGTGGCACAGCCCAGGTTGACCAGACGGCCCTTGGCCAGCAGGGTGATCTTCTTGCCATCGGGGAAGATGACGTGGTCGACCTGCGGCTTGATCTCGTCCCACTGGAGTTTTTCGAGCGAAGCGACGTCGATCTCGTTGTCGAAGTGACCGATGTTGCAGACGATGGCCTGGTCCTTCATGGCAGCCATGTGCTCGTAGGTGATGACGTCGCGGTTACCCGTGGTCGTCACGAAGATGTCGGCCTTGTC
>CAYSIY010000095.1:0-8127 GCA_964431215.1 uncultured Limnohabitans sp. | reverse complement strand
AAGACCTGGACGATCGCGGCGCTCTACCTGCGCCTGGTGCTGGGCCATGGCGACGCCCACAGCGCGCCGGTGCGCCCCATGCTGCCGCAGGACGTGCTGGTGATGACCTTCACCCGTGCCGCCACACGCGAACTCTCCGACCGCATCCGTGCCCGCCTGACCGAGGCGGCTCAAGCGTTTCGCAGCCCTCAGGAACCGGAAGATGCTTTCCTCAAGCCACTCTGGCACGAATACCCCGAAGGCGAGCCCCGCGAGCAAGCGGCGTACCGGCTGGCGCTGGCCGCACAGGCCATGGACGACGCGGCCGTCTACACCATCGACGCCTGGTGCCAGCGCATGCTGCGCGAGCACGCCTTTGACAGCGGCAGCCTGTTTGAAGAAACCCTGGTGGCCGATGAGGCCGCATTGCGGCTGGAGGCCGTGCAGGACTACTGGCGTGCGCAGCTCTACCCCATGGCCGCGCCGCTGGTGGCGCAGGTCCAGCGCGTCTGGCGCGACGTGTCTGCGCTTGAGCGGGATATGCGGGACCTCATGGGGGTGCCGCTGGCCGAAGGCGCGCCGGGCACCCTGGCGCAGGTCTTTGGCGCGGTGCAGGCCGAACGCGAGGCGCAACTGGCGGCGCTCAAGCAAGGCTGGGACGAGAAGGCCGACCACCTGCTCGGCTGGATCGAAGCGCAACTGGAACAGCACAAGTCCCGCTGGGATGGCCGCAAGCTGACGTACAAAAAATCCGCCGAATGGCTGGGCGTGCTCAAGGCCTGGGCTCAAGGACCGCAAGACGGTCAGGCCCTGCAAAACGCCATGAAAACGGGCTGGGAGCGGTTCACCCCGGAGGGTTTGCAGGCGTGTCGCAAGCCGGGCGAATCGCCCGTCGATTGGCCGCCTGAGTCACAGGCCTTTGCCGATCTGCAAGTGGCCTTGCTGGCCTTGCCCGACCCTGCGCACGCCGCCCGCCTGCATGCCCGCAGCCATGTGCTGCAGCGCATGACCGAGCTCAAGCGTCGCAGTGGCCAGTTTGGTTTTTCCGACATGCTGCAGCGCCTCGATCTGGCGCTGGCCGACCCGCAGACAGGTGAACGCCTGGCGCAGCGCCTGCGCGAGCAGTTCCCGGTGGCACTCATCGACGAGTTTCAGGACACCTCGCCGCTGCAGTTCCGCATCTTTGACCGCATCTACCGCACCGCCGAGAACCGGCAGGACGCCGCGCTGCTGCTCATTGGTGACCCCAAGCAGTCGATCTACCGCTTTCGCGGGGCCGATATCCACGGCTACCTGGCCGCTCGCCGCGCCACCAACGGCCGCCACCACGTGCTAGGCACCAATTTCCGCTCGACGCAGGAGGTGGTCGATGTGGTCAACCGCTGGTTCCAGATCCGCCCGGACGCTTTTGGCTACAAGCGCGGCGACGACGATCCACTGCCTTTTCAGCCCGTCAAGGCCAAGGGCCGCAATGAGGTGTTCGTGACCCGCAATGGCCAGGAAAAAGCCATGACGGTGGTCCACAGCGCCCAACTGCGCAGCCCGCGCGATGCCTTGGTCCACCTCTCGGCCCTGTGTGCCGAGCAGATCGTGGCCTGGCTGAGTGACCCGCAGGCCCGCTTTGCCACTGCAGACCAGGGTGATCAGCCACTGCAGCCCCAACACATTGCCGTGCTGGTGCGCACCGGCAGGGAGGCCCTTGCGGTGCGCGAGGCCCTGCGTGTGCGGGGGGTGGCCTCGGTGTATTTGTCGGACCGTGATTCGGTGTTTGCCAGCGACGAAGCCCGCGATCTGTACCTGTGGTTGCGTGGCGTGGCCGAGCCGCAGGACATGCGCCGCGTCCGTGCGGCCCTGGCGACGCGCACCGTCGGGCTGTCCTTGGCCGAGTTGCATGCGCTGGCCACCGATGATGAACTGCTGGACCAGCGCGCCGAGCAGATGCGCGAGTTGCGTGGGGTCTGGCAAGGGCAGGGTGTGCTGGCCATGCTGCGCCAGTCGCTGCACATGCTTGAACTGGCCGGGCGCTGGCGTGGCCAGAGCGAGGGCGAGCGCCGTCTGACCCATGTGCTGCATCTGGCCGAATTGCTGCAGACCGCCAGCAGCCAGCAGGGTGGCGAACAGGCCCTGATCCGCTGGCTGGCCCGGCAAATCGACGAGGTCCATGCCGGTGGCGCAGGCGACAGCGAAGACCAGACCGTACGGCTCGAAAGCGACGACGACCTGGTCAAGGTCATCACCATCCATGCCAGCAAAGGCCTGGAGTACCCGGTGGTGTGCCTGCCTTTTGCGCACAGCCACCGCATGCTGGAGGCCCACAAAACCCCGGTGCTGCAACGCGAGGATGGCGAGGGACAGCGCCACTGGACGCTGGACTTTGACAAGGACGACGCCAAACTGGCCGACCGCGACCGCCTGCGCGAAGACCTGCGCCTGTGGTATGTGGCGCTCACGCGGGCGCGGCATGCGATGTGGGTGGGCTGGAGTCTGGTCACGCGGGGGCCAGGCAAAAGTTGTGTGAACCACGACAGCGCAGCGGGGCATCTGCTGGGGGGGCAGGAGGATCTGCAAGCCGCCGACTGGCTGAGCCGGCTGCAGGCGCTGCAAAGCGATGCTCAGCAGCAGCGCCTGTCCGTGCAGCTGTTGCCTGCCAGCGACGATGTGCCCTTGACCCCCTGGCAGCGGCCAGCACCCGGTGCCCTGCTGCGCCCAGCGCTCAGTTGCACCGCCCGCATCGACAAGTCATGGACGATTGCGAGTTTTTCGCGGCTGGCGCGTGATCTGTCTTCGCAACCCCTGGCCCCAATGGGCATGGACATGACCACGCTGCGCCCGGCCGACGACGAGCCTGCCGAAGACGCGCCAGCGCTGCCTGCAGCCGCAGCCACCCCCCAGGAACAGGTGACCTGGCACCGCTTTGCCAAAGGTCCGAGCGCAGGCAATTTTTTGCACGATCAGCTGGAGTGGCTGGCCGCCGATGGCTTTGCGCTGGATGCGCAAAAAGCCGATCGCCTCAGGCAACGCTGCGCAAACGCGGGCTACCTGGCCCAGGCCGAGGCTCTGGTGCAGTGGCTCACCCGGGTGGTGACGCAGCCCCTGAGCGGACCCGGGGTAGCTCTGAACGCCTTGAGCGCCGTGCTCCCCGAGATGGAGTTCTGGCTGCCCGCCCGGCGGCTGCACGCCCGCGAGGTGGATGCGCTGTGCCAGCAGCATCTTTTGGCCGGCGTGAGGCGCCCCCAATTGCCCGATGCGCAGCTGCACGGCATGCTGATGGGCTTTGCCGACCTGGTCTTCGAGCACGAAGGCCGTTACTGGGTGCTTGATTACAAATCCAACCACCTGGGTGCCGATGACGCGGCCTACACGCCGCAGGCCTTGGCTGAAGCCATGGCCCATCACCGCTACGATGTGCAGGCTGCGTTGTACATGCTGGCCTTGCACCGCCTGCTGCGCGCCCGATTGGGCGAGGCCTACGATCCAGCGCGGCAGCTGGGCGGCGCGGTCTACCTGTTTATGCGCGGCATCGATGGACCGGCAGGCGGTTGCTGCACCTTGCCTGCCCCTCTTGAGCTGCTGGACGGCCTGGACGCCATGCTCAACCTGGAGGCCGCATGCTGAACGCTCAACAGACCGTGCAATGGCTCGAGGCTTGGTCCGAACAGGGCTTGCTGCGCCGCATCGACAGCGCCCTCGCGGCCCAACTGCTGCGGCTCGATCGGCAGGCCAGCCCGGCGCTGCTGGTGGCCTCGGCTGTGCTCGCACAGATGGAAGGCCGGGGCCACACCTGTCTGCCTTTGACGCAACTTTGTCAGCCGCCCGCGACGCTGCTGGGCTGGCCGGCGGCAGCGGTGGACGCTCCAGAGGGCCTGCGTGCCCTGTGGGCGCAGTTGCCCACCACGCTGGCCGGGTGGGAAGCCGTTTTGCAAGGGGTCTGTGTGCGGCACATGGATGCCCCCGACCAGGGCCAGCCGCTGGTGCTGGGCGGCACGACGCACGAACCCCTGTTGTACCTGCGCCGCCATGCCGGATACGAGCAGCGCGTGGGCCGAGGCCTGCTGCAGCGGGCCAGCGAGCCCTTGCCCGTGGCCGAGCTGAAGGCGCGCGAATGGCTGGACCGTTTCTTTGCGCGCAGCGGCCAGACGCCTGCCGACACCGACTGGCAAAAAGTGGCTTGCGCCGTGGCCCTGCGTGCCCGCCTGTCGGTCATCACCGGCGGGCCGGGCACCGGCAAAACTTACACCGCCGCCCGCCTGCTGGCCTTGTTGCTGGCCCTGCACGAGGGCCAAAGCCCTTTGCGCGTGGCGCTCGCCGCGCCCACTGGCAAGGCCGCGGCGCGGCTCAAGCAATCCATCGACCACGCGCTCAGTGGCCTGCAAGAGCAGGTGCCACAGGGTAGATGCCTGGATCTGGGCGCGCTGATGGCCCGCATGGGCCCGGCCCGCACCCTGCATTCGCTGCTGGGCGCGCGGCCCGACACGCGCCAGTTTCGCCACCACGCGGGTCAACCGCTCGATGTGGATGTGCTGATCGTGGATGAGGCTTCGATGGTGCACCTGGAAATGATGGACGCGCTGTTGCAGGCGCTGCCTTCCACCGCACGGCTGGTGCTGCTGGGCGACAAGGATCAGCTTGCCTCGGTCGAAGCCGGGGCGGTGCTCGGCGAACTGTGCCGCGACGCCGCTGCAGGTCGCTACAGCGCAGAGACTGCGCAATTTGTGCAATCCGTGTCCGGGCAGGGTTTGCCCGCCTCATGCCTGGCCACAACCGCAGCCCCCGCGTTGGCCCAGCAGACCGTGATGCTGCGCAAGAGCCGCCGTTTTGACGGGGCCATTGGCCAGCTCGCCCTGGCGGTCAACTGCGGCGATGCGGCAGCGGCCCGTGCGCTGCTGCTCCCTTCTGCCGACGCAGTTTCCGGCCGCCAGGGTCCTGACGGAAATGGGGCGCGCTCAGAGACCGCTCCAGGGGGACTTTCGCCTTTGCTCGCGCTGCAACCCGCTTCACCCCAGGCCGTGTGCGCACTGGCTTTGGGCACTTCGGGCAAGCCCTCCTATGCCGATTACCTGCGCCTCATGCAGCAGGGGCCGAACGGGCAGGGCGAGCCGTCCTCGGCTGCGGACCATGCCCTCTGGGTGCGCAGCGTGTTGCAGGCTTTCGAGCGCTTTCGCATCCTGTGTGCGGTGCACCGGGGTGACTGGGGCACCCAGGGGCTCAATGCCGCCGTGCAGCAGGCCCTGGCCAAGCAGGGCCTGCTCAAGGTCAGGGGCGAATGGTTTGCCGGGCGGCCCGTCATGGTCACCCGCAATGACGCCCAGTTGGGCGTGTTCAATGGCGATGTGGGGTTGGTGCTGCCCAATAGCCAGGGCAAGGACAAAGTCTGGTTCCTCGATGGCGACGCTTTGCGTTCGGTCAGCGTCATGCGCCTGCCCGACGTTGAAACCGCCTTTGTCATGACGGTACACAAAAGCCAGGGTTCGGAGTTCGGGCACACGGCGCTGGTGTTGCCGCCCGGCGGCGCCGAAGTCCTCAGCCGCGAGCTGGTCTACACCGGCATCACCCGGGCGCGCGAACAGTTCACCTTGATCGAGGCCGAAGCCGGACTGCTGGAGGCCGCCATGGCCAGACCGAGTGTGCGCTCGAGCGGTCTGGGGCAGTGGTGGGCTCAGTTCGCATAACCTTCGCATGCCCCTGCATTGGGTCGGCCCCGGCACTCCCGCTGCAGGCGGCTGTCACGCTCGGCGCGCGTTTCGCCTGGCCCCTTGTCCTGGGGCGGCTTGCGGTTTTTGGCGCGTGTGCTTTTGGGGCTGCCTTTGGCGCGGCTGCTTGTGCTGCTTCTGGAGGGGCTTGTGGCCTGTGCCATGGCCATGGGCAGCGTCAGGCCTGCGAGCAGGGCGAGCAGCCCCTGCATGATCATGCGTTTGCGCATGCGGTTCTCCCTGGTGTGTTTGTGCCGCCATCTTAGGCAGGGCCCTGCGCCCTGCCAAGAGCGGAAAGGCGGGCCGTGCCTGACGGGTTAGCATTTGCGCATGAATCAGCCTCCTTTCCTGCGCCAGACCGTCCTTGACCTTGAAGAATCCCGCATCCGCGAAGTGGCCAACGCGGGCATGGGCCGACCGGATGTGCTGGCTTTCTGGTTCGGCGAGTCCGATGAAGTCACGCCCGACGTGATCCGCCAGGCCGCCATCGAGTCGCTGCAAAAGGGCGAAACCTTCTACGCCCACAACCTGGGTCTGCCCGAACTGCGTCAGGCGGTGGCCGCCTACATGAGCGGCCTGCATGGTCAGAATCACCCGATCGGCATCGACCGCATCGCCATCACTTCGGGCGGCGTCAATGCCCTGATGCTGGCCTTTGAGGCGCTGGTCGATGCGGGCGACGAGGTGGTGGCCGTCACCCCCGTCTGGCCCAACCTGACGGCACAGCCGAAGGTCATGGGCGCGCGTGTCAAGTGCGTGAGCCTGCGCCCCGAAGGTGGCGACTGGGTGTTGGACATGGCCGCACTCCAGGCCGCCGTGACTCCGGCCACCCGGGTGCTGGTGCTCAATGCCCCCAACAACCCGACCGGCTGGACGCTCTCGCACGCTGAGCAGCAGGCCATCCTGGCGCATTGTCGCCAGACCGGCACCTGGATCCTGGCCGACGAGGTGTACGAGCGCCTGTATTACGAGCCCACACCGAACGCCTGCGCGCCGTCCTTTCTGGACATCGCCACCCCCGACGACCGGCTGGTGGTGGTGCACAGCTTCTCCAAGAGTTTTTTGATGACCGGCTGGCGCCTGGGCTGGATGGTCATGCCCCCAGCCATGACGCAGCCCATGGGCAAACTCATCGAGTTCAACACCTCCTGCGCCTCGGTCTTCACCCAGCGCGCCGCCGTCGCCGCCTTGCAGCACACGCATGACATCACGCCCCGTGTGGTCGCGCACCTGAAGGCCTGCCGCGACACCCTGGTGCCCCTGCTGCAGGCTGTTCCTGCCGTGCAGCTGGCCCCGGCCAAGGGCGGCATGTACGCCTTCTTCCGTCTGGAAGGGCACCCCGACAGCGCCCAGACCGCCAAACGATTGGTCACCGAAGCCGGCCTGGGCCTGGCCCCCGGCGAAGCCTTTGCCCCCGAAGCCGCAGGCTGGCTGCGCTGGTGCTTTGCCTCGAAAGACCTTGGGCGGCTGGGGCAGGGCGTGGAGAGGCTCAAGGGCTGGCTGGCGAAAAATTAATTGGGATCTGACCCCAATTAATTCAATTAACCAATTAATCTCCCGCCAAGGTGGGGGATGGGCTGGGGTAGCCGATGCGCCGATTTCTGCGCCCCGGCGCAGCATGAGGTGCGTTGGCTACCCCAGCCCATCCCCGGCACGCTATAATCCGCAAGTTTTGCATGGTGCAAAGCGCACGTCAGCAGCCCTTCCAGCCGCTGGCGCAAGTCAACAAACGGGGCCACTCGTCTCACGACAGGGGCCACGCAACAAGGAAACATCATGATCGCCGCTTCCAAAAAAGCCGAAGTTGTCAAGGACAACGCCCGTGCCGCCAACGACACCGGCTCCCCCGAAGTGCAGGTCGCCCTCCTGACCGCACGCATCAACGAACTGACGCCCCACTTCAAGCAACACGCCAAGGACCACCACGGTCGTCGCGGCCTGCTGCGCATGGTGAGCCGTCGTCGCAAGCTCCTGGACTACCTCAAGTCCAAGGATGCTGACCGTTACGTCGCGCTGATCGCCAAACTGGGTCTGCGCAAGTAATTGCTCCACAAGATGCAAAGCGCCTGAGTTCACCGCTGTGGCTCAGGCGCTTTGTTCTTGAAACGTCGGATTCCGGACTGATCGAACCCGCGCTGTGTCATTCCACAAGGCTTGCCCCGGGCAGGATTTGTGGAATGGCATGGTGTTCAGAGCAGCCGCTTTCCGGGCTTTTGGCACTGCCTCAAGTGCCTTGAATGTTCTCAAGGAAAACCGAACATGTCCCTCTTCAACAAAGTTACCAAGACCTTCCAGTGGGGTCAGCACACCGTCAAGATGGAAACGGGCGAAATCGCTCGCCAGGCCAGCGGCGCCGTGCTGCTCGACATGGACGGCACCGTCGTGCTCGCCACCGTGGTGGGCTCCAAGATCGCCAAGGCCGGCCAGGATTTCTTCCCTCTGACCGTGGATTACATCG
>CAYSIY010000094.1:0-8202 GCA_964431215.1 uncultured Limnohabitans sp. | reverse complement strand
TCGCGGGTTTTGACCGTGTCAGCCACGAGCTGGGCCAGTTCAGCGGTGCTTGAAACTGGGCCCCGCTCCTGTCGGCGAGCTGCAATCGCCTTTGCAATCTGAAAAGCAAACCGTTCTTCGCCGTATTCACGCACCACCTCCGTGATTTGATCGACCGTGGCGGTCGCCAGCCACTGGGCCACACTCTCGCCGCGCGTGGTGTCCATGCGCATGTCCAGAGGGCCATCAAAACGAAAAGAAAAACCCCTCTCGGGGCTGTCGATCTGCGGGGAACTGACCCCGAGATCCAGCAGGACCCCGTCAACACTGCCCGCAGGAAGGTCCGCCAGATTCGCAAAGCCTTCATGCCGAATGGAGAAACGGGCATCATTGATGCGAGCCGCCTCGGCTATGGCCTCCAGGTCCTTGTCGAACGCCTGCAACCGGCCCCGCGGGGACAGACGCGAGAGAATGAGGCGCGAATGTCCGCCACGACCGAAAGTGCCGTCCACATAGACACCCTCTGGACCGGCTGGCGCAGCCAACAGGGCGTCGGCGGCCTCTTGCAGCAGCACGGTGGTGTGGATCAGGGGCAGATCGGTCATGTCCATCAGAACGAAAAGTCCTTAAAGACGTCCGGCATCTCGCCTTGCATGGCTTGCGCTTCCTGGGCCTCGTAAACGGCCTTGTCCCACAACTCGAAGTGGTTGCCCATGCCCAGCAGCATCGTGTCCCGGGAAATGCCCGCAGCCTGGCGCAGCTCGGGCGAGATCAGCACCCGGCCGGTGCCATCCATCTCCACATCCATGGCATTGCCCAGGAAGATGCGCTTCCACCACTGGGCCGACATCGGCTGCTGCGCGATGCGATCCCGGAATTTTTCCCACTCGGCGCGGGGAAAGACCATCAGACAGCCGTGCGGATGCTTGGTGATGGTCAACTGCCCCTGGGCCGTCGCGCTCAGGACGTCACGATGCCGGGTCGGTATCGACAACCGCCCCTTGGCATCCAGACTCAGCGATGACGCCCCTTGAAACACTGCAACAACCTTTTCCAGTTGAAAGCGCAAAGCGAAGGCACTTTCTCCCACTTATTTGCACTTTTTTGCACTGTAACAGGAATTCCATGTGCCACAAGGGGTTGAAGCAGATTTTTTTCAATGAAATCAACAGCTTAGGACCTTTTCCAAAACAAAAAATTCCGGCTTTTTTCCTTTCAAATGAGGCACTTAGAGAGGGCACTGAATGTAACGCCTGAAGGATCGGAGAATTGTGAAAATACCCAAAATCGTGGATGCGGCGGCCAGAAAAAGAAAGGCCCCTGCAAGAGGGGCCCGAACAGGAGGATGGCGCCGTCTCAATCGCCAAACATTTTTTGCTTGAGCTCGCGACGCTGCTGGGCTTCGAGCGAGAGTGTGGCCGTGGGGCGGGCCAGCAGTCGTCCGACACCGATGGGCTCGCCGGTCTCGTCGCAATAACCATAGTCACCCGCATCAATGCGGGCAATCGACTGCTCGATCTTCTTGAGCAGCTTGCGCTCGCGATCACGGGTACGAAGCTCCAGGGCATGCTCTTCTTCGATCGTGGCGCGGTCGGCCGGATCGGGCACCACCACCGTGTCTTCGCGCAGGTGCTCGGTGGTTTCACCGGCATTGTTCAGAATGCCTTGCTTGAGCTGGACCAGCTTCAGACGGAAAAAAGCCATCTGGACATCGTTCATGTATTCGCTGTCGGGCATGGCCAGGACTTCGGCGTCGCTGAGCTGCTCAGCGGGCTTGCTTTTCCAGTTATTGGCGAGCTTGGGGTCTTTTTTCGTGGGCGCAGCGGCAACGGGCAGGACAGTGGTGGTCATTTGAGGTAAAAAACTTGCTTTGGCGGCCGTCGATGCCACAGCTTGCGGCATGGACGGCACGGTGATCTGGGCCAGCCGGGCGGAGGGACGGCTGGAGCGGGCAGGAAGGTCGGTCGCAGGCGCTGGCAACTGGACGGGTGCAAGCTTTGGCGATGCATCCGGGGCTTGGGGCTTGCCTTTGGGCTGAACGGCCGCGCCTGGGGCAGTCGAGCGGGCGGACGATGCCGCGTGTGATTGGGACACTGTGGACTTTTTCACTGGCCCCGACTGAACAGGCTGGCCCTTCTTGGCGAGCACCTGGGTGTCGGGAGTTTTCTTTGCAGGGGGCTTCTTGGCGGGGGGCTTCTTGGCCGGCGTCTTGTTTGGCGGTGTCTTCTTTGCAGGAAGCGTCTTGCTCGCTGACACTTTTTTTGCAGGCACCTTGGACGCTGGCGCATTCTTCACGCTTGCTGTTTTGGCTGAAGCCTTTTTCAGCGTTGGCTTGGCTGCTGCCAGAGGGTTGGCTGACGCTTTGGGCTTGGCCTTGCTCACGACGGCTTTGGCCGCTCTGACCGGAGGCTTGGCCTTGACCGGCGACTTGACAGACACCGTCTTGGAAGGGGCGGCACCCTTGGCCGACACTTTAGCGGCGGTTTTTGTCGCTTTCTTGGCAGGTGTCTTCACGTCATGTCTCCTGGAGCAGCAAATCATGCCGACTGCTGGGGTGCACCGGCCTCATGCGCAAGATCAAGCATCCTGCTCCAGTGCATGACTGGGCCTTCTTTGGCCGGGCAGACTGGATCCCCAAAACAGGGAGCCATACAGGCCGCGCATTGTAGCGACTGAATCCCTCAAAACCCGAACGCCATGGATAAATTGGAGATCCGTCAAACAAGCAATACCAAAGCAGTCAGACCAGGCTTTGCTCAAGCCCCTGCAGCAGGATGTCCCTGGGCAAGTCGATGCCAATAAAGACCATCTTGCTGGTGCGCTGTTCATGGTCTTGCCAGACCGGCCCGAGATCGCTGCCCATAAGCTGGTGCACCCCCTGAAAAATCACCTTGCGTTCGGTGCCTTTCATGTGAAGCACGCCTTTGTAGCGCAGCATCTTGGGGCCATAAACATTGACAATGGCTCCCAGAAAATCCTCCAGCTTGGCAGGATCGAAGGCGCGATCGGACTTGAAGACGAAGCTCTTGACATCGTCGTCGTGGTGATGGTGGTGGGGATGGTGACAATGTTCGCCGTGCTCATGGTGGTGATCATGCTCGGCATGCCCATCGTGGTCATGGTCGCAGTGCTCACCGTGGGCATGATCGTCATGGTCATGTGCCCCGGCGTTGAGGAAATCGGGATCGATGTCCAGCTTGGCATTGAGGTTGAAGCCGCGCAGATCAAACACTTCCTTGATCGGCACCTCTCCGAAATGCACCACCCGCTGGGGGGCTCGCGGGTTCATGTGCTTGAGCCGGTGCTGCAGCGTGGCCAGCTCATCGGCCGTCACCAGATCGGCCTTGCTGATGAAGATTTGATCGGCAAAACCGACCTGCCGCTGCGCCTCCACCCGGTCATTGAGCTGCTGCTGGGCGTGCCTGGCGTCCACCAGCGTGAGGATGGAGTCGAGCAGGAAAGTCTCGGCGATCTCGTCGTCCATGAAAAAAGTCTGTGCCACCGGGCCGGGGTCGGCCAGACCGGTCGTCTCGATGACCACGCGGTCGAACTGCAGCTGACCCTTGCGCCGTTGTGCCGCCAGCATTTGCAGGGTGGCCCGCAGGTCTTCGCGGATGGTGCAGCAGACGCAGCCATTGCTCATCTGGATGATCTGCTCGTTCGTCTCCGAAACCAGGATCTCGTTGTCGATGTTCTCCTCACCGAACTCGTTTTCGATGACCGCCAGCTTCATGCCATGGGCTTCGGACAGCACGCGCTTGAGCAGGGTGGTCTTGCCCGAGCCCAGAAAGCCGGTGAGGATGGTGGCAGGAATAAGGGCCATGGAATGCTCCGCAGGAATGGCAAAAAACGAAAGTTTATCGATTGAAACAAGGGCCTGCCCGCACCGGACCTGGCCCGCAATGGCTCAAGGCCTTGCGCAAAAACAACAAGGCCCGCAGATGCGGGCCTCGCAAGACGCCAGCGAACCCGCTCAGCGGAACTTGGACTGTGGAATGGTGTAGAGCTCGCCCTGCAAACCGGCCAGGTAAGCCGACAGAGCCTTGAGTTCGGCATTGGAAAACTGCTTGGCAATGCCGCCCATCACGCCGTTGCTGCGACCCCAGGTGGCCTGGTTTTCGACCTTGTAGGACTTGAGGGCCACAAACAGGTAATCCTTGTGCTGGCCGGCGATCTTGGGGTAGCCCGGATCGACAGGCTTGTTGAAGTTGTCGCCGTGGCAGGAGATGCAGGCGCCTTTTTGCAGCAAGGCGGCGATTTTGGCATCGGGCTGGGCAGCAGGGGCAGCCGAAGCCGCGGTCTTGCCATGCTGCTCGTAATACGCCGCCATGTCGGCCATGTCCTGATCGCTCAGGCTCTCGGCGATGGCACGCATGGTCGGATGCTTGCGCTCGCCTTTTTTGTAGGCATTGAGGGCATTGACAATGTACTTGGCGTTCTGACCCGAGATCATCGGCACCCTGTAAACCTCGGGGAAGCTCGCCTGGTAACCCTTGATGCCGTGACAGCCGATGCACATGGCGATCTTCTGCTCGGCCGCCTTGGCGTCGCCCTTGGCTTCCTGGGCCTGGACGGAGAGAGCCGTCACAGACGAGACAGCCAGGGTGATGAGCATGGTCTGCAGCTTGTTCATTTTGCTTGGACAATCCTGAATGATTGATGAAAATCAACTGCACATTATATCGACGCGCCCTGCCCCCTCCTGACAAGCTTTTGAGCAGCAAAGAATCCCCATGAAATTCACCGGAACCGAGAACTACGTCGCCACCCAGGACCTGATGCTGGCGGTCAACGCGGCCATCACGCTCAAGCGGCCCCTGCTGGTGAAGGGCGAGCCGGGCACCGGCAAGACCATGCTGGCCGAGGAAGTGGCCCAGGCCTTGGGCCTGCCGCTGCTGCAGTGGCACATCAAGTCCACCACCAAAGCCCAGCAAGGGCTCTACGAATACGATGCAGTCAGCCGCCTGCGCGACAGCCAGCTCGGTGACGAGCGCGTCAAGGACATCGAGAACTACATCGTCAAGGGCGTGCTCTGGCAGGCGTTCACCTCGGAGGTGCCCGTGGCCATCCTGATCGACGAGATCGACAAGGCCGACATCGAGTTCCCGAACGATCTGCTGCGTGAAATCGATCGCATGGAGTTCTATTGCTACGAGACGCGCCAGCTGATCAAGGCCAGGACGCGCCCGCTGGTTTTCATCACCTCCAACAACGAAAAAGAGCTGCCAGACGCCTTCCTGCGCCGCTGCTTCTTCCACTACATCAAGTTCCCCGAAGCGGAAACGATGAAGCAGATCGTGGCGGTGCACTTTCCCACGCTCAAGAAGGACCTGCTGGCAGTGGCCCTCAAAACCTTCTATGACGTGCGCAACCTGCCCGGACTCAAGAAAAAGCCCTCCACCAGCGAATTGCTGGACTGGCTGAAATTGCTGGTGGCCGAAGACATCCCGCTCGAAGCATTGCAAAGCGCCGACCAGAAAGTGTCGGTGCCTCCTTTGGTGGGCGCCCTGCTCAAAAACGAGCAGGACGTGACCCTGTTTGAAAAGCTGGTCTTCATGAACCAGCGCAACCGCTGAGGGCCGGACCATGTCTGAAACCAGAAAATTGCTTCTCGAAGGGGTCTCCGACGCCGTGGGGTTCATCGGCGGAGCCTTGGCAGGCTACTGGATCGGCCAGTTCCTGGGCTGGGACATCTTCAGCGAGGGTTACACCGGAGCCAGCATCGGTGCGATCGCACTGGTGGGTCTGGGCGGTGGTGGTGGCCTGCAACTGGCACGGCTGTGGCGCTCCAAGCAAAAAAACAAGTCGTGAATGCCTTCGCTGCGCCGGTGACCCTCTGCGGTCAACATGTTCGCCTGGAGCCGCTGGCGACTGAGCACCACGACGACCTGGTGCACGCGGTGCGCGACGGTGAACTCTGGAACCACTGGTACACCGCCATCCCCCGTCCCGAGGATATGCAGGCTGAAATCGCGCGGCGTTTGGAACTGCAGGCCAGAGGCAGCATGTGCCCTTTTGCCGTGATCGAGACGACCAGTGGCCAGGCGGTGGGCATGACGACCTACATGAACATTGACGCGGTCAACCGCCGTGTGGAAATCGGCTCGACCTGGTACCGCCGCCGCGTGCAGCGCACCCCCCTCAACACCGAAGCCAAGCGCTTGCTGCTGGCCCATGCCTTTGAGCCACTGAACTGCATCGCGGTGGAGTTCCGAACCCACTTCTTCAACCACCAGAGCCGCCGCGCCATCGAACGGCTGGGGGCCAAGCTCGACGGCGTGCTGCGCAGCCACCAGATCAACCCCCACCCCTTGGCCGCTGGCAGCCTGCGCGACACCTGCGTCTACAGCATCATTGCCAGCGAATGGCCCAGCGTGAAGGCGCATCTGGACTCCAAGCTGACCGGGCCAAAGACTTGCGCAGGAAACCACCCATGAGCATCCAAGTGCGCCCCCTGCAAGCCCAAGACCTGGCACCATGGTCCGCCATGTGGCAAAGTTATCTGACCTTCTACAACAGCACGCTGCCTCCAGAACAAACTGAACGCACATGGCAGCGCCTGATCGATGCCCAGTTCAATTTGCATGGTCTGGCCGCGCTGCAAGGCGACACCCTGGTAGGCATTACCCACTACCTGTTTCATCCTTCCAGCTCAACCGAACACGACTACTGCTACCTGCAAGACCTGTTTGTAACGCCCGAACACCGGGGCCAAGGCGTTGGACGCCAATTGATCGACAGCGTGGTCGATGCCGCCAAAGCACACCCAGCCCAGCGGGTGTACTGGCTCACACAGGAAAGCAATGCCACGGCACGCCTGCTCTATGACAAAGTGGCCCGCCCGACGGGGTTCATCCAGTACCGCATTGCGCCGCTGTGACCGCCATGAGAGCATTGGAAAGTCCCCCGCCAGCGGATCAAGCAAAGGAGCATGAACATGCCAACATTGATTGAACAAATTCATCAACTGAGCACTGCCGAAAAAATTCAGTTGGTCCAGGACGTCTGGGATGACATTGCCCAGGATCAGCAAGCGACTAGACCCGTACCGGAATCCGTTCAACTGGAAGTTCTGCGCCGTTCGGCATGGAGCAAAGTCAATCCGCAGGCCCATGCCAGCTTGCAAGACATTGCCGCACGCCTGGGCGTTAGACTGTGATTTATTCGGTTCGCTTTACGCCAGCGGCAGAACTGGATCTGAGCGATGCTTTTACATGGTACGAAGCGCAAGCGACAGGTCTGGGGGCCGAGTTTCTGAGACAGGTCAGCGTGCAGTAAGCACGCCTGAGCCGCGATCCGCACATCCATTCGCCCGCGTATGCGCAAATACGTCTGGCATTCCTGGGGCGTTTTCCTTACGCATTGCACTTTGAAATTCTGAACGACACCGTTTTGATACTGGCTTGCATTCACCAGCACCGATCGCCGCGCAGTTGGCCAAAAATTCAGTGAATCCACCATGCTGATCGAGTTTTTCTACACCCTGCGCGCGGCCAAAGTGCCGGTGTCGGTGCGCGAGTACCTCACGCTGCTCGAAGCGCTGCAGGCCAATGTGGTCGGCCCTGCGTCTGACGCCTGCGGCATAGACGACTTCTACCACCTCAGCCGCACTGTGCTGGTCAAGGACGAAAAACACTTTGACAAATTCGACAAGGCTTTCGGTGCCTACTTCAAAGGCGTGGAGTTGCTGACCGACTCCAGCAAGGAAGTGCCGCTGGACTGGCTCGAACAGATCCTGAAAAAGGAACTCACGCCCGAGCAGAAGGCCGCCATCGAGAAGATGGGCTGGGACGAGCTGATGGAGACGCTCAAGAAACGCCTTGAAGAACAGAAAGAGCGCCACGAAGGCGGCAACAAATGGATCGGGACGGGCGGTACCTCGCCCTTTGGCAACGGCGGCTACAACCCGCAGGGCATCCGCATTGGCGGCAAGGGCGGCAACAGGAGAGCCGTCAAGGTCTGGGACCAGCGCGCCTACCGGGACTACGATGACAGCCAGGAGCTGGGCACGCGCAACATCAAGGTCGCCCTGCGACGCCTGCGCCGTTTTGCCCGTGAGGGCTCCCCCGACGAACTGGACCTGGACGGCACCATCCGCAAGACAGCGGCCAACGCGGGCTACCTCGACATCCTGATGCGGCCCGAGCGGCACAACAACGTCAAGGTGCTGCTGCTGATGGACGTGGGCGGCACCATGGACGAGCACATCGCCCGTGTGGAAGA
>CAYSIY010000093.1:0-8218 GCA_964431215.1 uncultured Limnohabitans sp. | reverse complement strand
GATGGTGCTGTCGGTGGTGGCGGTTTCTGCCGTGCTGGGCAACTCCATGCTGCGCGGCCTCATCGCGCTGGCGGTGGGGGCATTGCTGGGGCTGGTGGGCATCGACCTGCAGACCGGCCAGCCACGCTTTACCTTTGGCCAGGCCTCGCTGCTCGATGGCATCGAGGTGACCGTGGCCGCGGTCGGCATCTTTGCCGTGGGCGAAGCCCTGTATCTGGCCTGGCAGGGCCGCGAGTCCAAAGGCGGCGAGGTCATGAAGCTCTCGGGCAGTCTGTGGATGAGCAAGAGCGACTGGGGGCGGTCCTGGAAGGCCTGGTTCCGGGGTGCGTTCTACGGCTTCCCGATCGGGGCCATGCCGGCGGGGGGTGCCGAGCTGCCCACCCTGCTGTCGTATTACACCGAGAAGAAACTCAGCAAACACCCCGAAGAATTCGGCCACGGGGCCATCGAGGGCGTGGCCGGACCCGAGGCCGCCAACAACGCCGCTGCCGCGGGCGTGCTCATGCCCCTGCTCACGCTGGGCATCCCGACCTCGGCCACGGCGGCCATCATGCTCTCGGCCTTCGAGGGTTACGGCATCCAGACCGGTCCGCAGCTGTTTGCCTCGCAAAGCAGCCTGGTCTGGACCCTGATTGCCAGCCTCTACATCGGCAACGTCATCCTGCTGGTGCTCAACCTGCCGCTGGTGGGCCTGTGGGTCAAGCTGCTCAAGATCCCGCCGCCCTGGCTGTACGCCGGCATCATCGTCATCTCGACCGCCGGGGTGTATGGCGCAGGCAACTCGGTGTTCAACGTCGGCCTGCTGTATGTGTTTGGCCTGATCGGCTACGCCATGCGGCGCTTTGACTTCCCGGCCGCACCGCTGATCGTCGGTCTCATTCTGGCGCCCATGGCCGAACAATCGATGCGCCAGGCGCTGACGATCAGCATGGGCGAGTGGAGCACCTTTGTCACCCGGCCCCTGTCGGCCTCGCTGCTGGCCATCGCCGCCCTGCTGCTGATCGGTCCGCCGCTGTGGCGCAAGGCCCGCTCGCGCTGACGTTCGGGGGGTATTTCAGGGCGTGGTCCAGCCCTGGAGCACCCACCTGAAGTGGTCTTCCCGGAACTGGGTGGGTCTGGAGCCGACTCGCCAGTATTCGCCGTTCGTTTCGCGCACCACCCAGCGCCCGATCTGCGGCGACACCCAGAGGCTGTCGCGACGGAGGTAGTTCTGGCGGCTGCTGTCCTCGTGTTCGAGCCGGATCAGGCGCTCAACCCGCGCCGTGTCGTGCCACTGGCCTGCAGCCTCGATGCGCTCGAAGCCGATCACCCGGGCCTGCACCGCGATCCATAGGCTGTAACTGGCCCCCAAGGGGCGGTAGCGGGTGCTGGCCTGCGCGCGCTGACCGGGCTGCAGCGGCTCGGGCCACAAAGGCAAGGGCTGCTGGTAGACCACTGGCCGGTCCCAGGCCGGGTCCTGCAGGATCTGGCCCCAGGCGCTGTGCACTTCATCGGGCAGTTCGCCCTGCCTGGAGGAGCGTCGACGCAACAGCAGCGTGGGTGAGACCGAGGCGACGGTTTCCTCTACGGTGTCGACCCGCTCGCTGTTGTACATGTTCAGGATCTGGTAAGTCCAGGACTGCCCCACGACCGGCTGACGCCAGGCGGGCAAGCGGCCCTGCGGACCCAAAGCCTGGCGCTGCAGGGGTTTCAGAGGCTCAATACTGCAGGCGGCCAGCGGCAAGGCCGCCAGGCCGAGCAGGGTTCTTCTTTGCATGCGAATGCTCCTGTTTGACTGCGGGTTGCGAAACCCCACGATCCCGGAGGTTGGGGCGGCCATGATAGTCTGGGCATGAAAACTTTTTTTCTCCATGCGTTTTTCCACTTGCATTCTTGTGACCTTGCTGGCGGCCGGACTGACCGCCTGCTCCGTGCTGCCGCCAGCCCAGGTGCAGGCGGTGCCGCAAGAGCTTCCGCTGAGCTACGGCGCCCGGGACATCCTGCGCTGGCAAACCGTGCAACTGCCCGGCAAGCTGCGCACGGCCTTTCGGCTGGCCCACACCGATCAGCGCCCTGCCGTGCTGACCGAGTCGGCCGGCTCCATCAGCATGCTGCGCCAGAAACTGCGCATCGAGCCGGCACAACTCGGTGCGCTGCATTTCGAGTGGCGGGTGGGCAACCTGATTGAAGGGGCCGACATGACCCAGCGCGACACCGAAGACTCGGCGGTGCGCGTGGTGCTCGCCTTTGACGGGGACCGCAGCCGTTTTTCGCCGCGCAACGCCATGCTCAGCGAACTCAGCCGTGCAATGACTGGCGAAGAAATGCCCTATGCCGTGCTGATGTACGTCTGGAGCAACGAGCTGCCCGTGGGCACGGTCATCACCAACCCGCGCACCGACCGCATCCGCAAGATCGTGGTGGAGTCGGGCCCGCAACGCCTGCGGCAATGGCTGCGCTACCAGCGCGATGTCCGGGCCGATTTTGAGCAGGCCTTCGGCGAGGCCCCGGGCAACTTGCAGTCCATGGCCATCATGACCGACACCGACAACACCCGGGGCCGCACACAGGCGGCTTATGGCGATATCCGGCTCGAGCGCAACCAACACCCCTGAGCCGCTGCAGGGTTTTATTTTTTCAACAAGGAGACCCCCATGTTTCAACGCCGTCAGATTCTTCAACTCCTGGGCGCATCGGCCCTGCTGGGCAGTGCCCCGCTGCTGCAGGCCCAGACCTTTCCGAGCAAGCCCATCCGCATCGTGGTGCCCTTTGGCGCAGGCGGGGTGGCCGACCTGACCGCCCGCGCGGTGGGCCAGAAGCTGTCCGAAAACCTGGGCCAGCCGGTGGTGATTGACAACCGCCCGGGCGCGGGCGGGGTGGTGGCCGGCGAGCTGGTCACCAAGGCCGATCCGGACGGTCACACCCTGCTGCTGATGTCCAATGGCACGGCCGTGAGTGCGGGCCTGTTCCGCTCATTGCCTTTCAACACCCGCACCGACTTTGCCCCGGTCTCGCTGCTCGGGCAGTTCGACATGGCGGTGGTCGTCCCCGACAACTCGCCCCACAAGACCCTGGGCGACCTGATCGCATTCGGGCGGGCCAACCCCGGCAAGCTCAACATCGGCACCATCAACATCGGCAGCACCCAGAACCTGGCGGCCGAGCTGCTGCGCACCCAGGCCAACCTGATCGCCCAGCTCATTCCCTACAACGGCACACCGGCCGTCATCAATGCCCTGCGCGGCGGCCAGATCGATATGGCGGTCGAGATCCTGGGGCCGCTCAAGCCGCAGATTGCGGCCAAGGCGGTGCGGCTGCTGGGCGTGATGGGCGAGCAGCGCCCCAAGGACATGCCCGAGGTGCCCACCCTGCGCGAGCTGCCGGGCCTGAGCAACTTCAATGTGTCGTCGTGGAACGCGCTCGCCGCCCCCGGCAAAACGCCCAAGGCGGTGGTGGACCGCCTGAGCGCCGAAGTGGCCAAGGTGCTGGCCCAGCCCGAAATGGTGCAACGCCTGGCCGGCTTCAATGTGCAGGCCCGCGCCAGCACGCCCGGCCAACTGGCCCAGTTGCTTGACCGCGACATCCTGCGCTGGACCGAGGTCATCCAGAAATCCGGCATCCCCCAGCAGTGACAGCCCATAAAAAAACCCACCGTGTTGCCACGGTGGGTTTTTCGTTTCTGAACCTCAGCTGGCTTGCGCCAGCGCGGGATCAGAAGTTGTGGCGAACGCCGACAGCCATCAGGTTCAGCTTGTTGGCAGAGGCTGCGCCGCTGTCTTGCGACTCGTAACCCACGTAGGCCACGGTGCGCTTGCTCAGAGCGTAGTCGGCACGCAGACCGGTGGTCTTGCGGTCGGCAGCGGTACCGATCTTGGTGGTGGCGTACTGGCCCAGCAGGGTCACAGCACCCATGGTGTAGGTGGCGCCCACACGGGTGACTTTGGCATCAGCACCAGCAGCGGACTTGCTGCCGTCGCCGTAACCAGCGAACACACGGGCAGCGCCGAAGCTGTAGTTGGCACCGATGAAGTTGTAGGTGCTCTTGGGTGCAGCGGTCGTTGCGTTCGTGGCAGTGGTCTGCAGGCTGGAGAAGGCCACGTTCAGCGGGCCCTGATTGTAGTTCAGGCCGAGGTTGGTGATTTGCGGCAGAGCAGCAGTACCACCGGCATCATCATTGCCAGGTGCGTAGGTCAGGCTGGCGCTGAAACCGTTGAAACGGGGGGTGTCGTAACGAACCGAGTTGTTGTAACGCACGGTGCCCACGGAGACAGCGGTGTGGTCAGAAAAGCTGAAACCCGAACCGATGCCGGTGCCCAGGGGGGAGCTGGCGGAGTAAGCGTTCAGCGAGGCAGCGTTCATGACGCCCAGCTTGATGGCACCGAAACCGCCGCTCAGGCCGACGAAGGACTGGTGACGACCCAGAGCACCAGCAGTGCTCACGCCGGTACCGTTGGTCCAGGCGCGGGGATCGATTTCGTAGCGGGCTTCAGCACGCAGGCCGCCACCCAGGTCTTCCACCACGGCGAAGTTGATCGCGCTGGTCGAAGCGGTGTAGGTGGACTGGCTGACGGTCTGCAGCTTGGTGGCGTTGGTGGTGGCGCTGCCGCTGGCGGAGCCGTAGGCGAAATCAACCACGCCGGACAGGGTCACGGTGGACTGGGCGAAAGAAGCGGTGGCAGCCAGGGCGGCCAGAGCGATCAGAGACTTTTTCATTGCGAGTTTCTCCAAGGTTTTAACAAGGGCCCGGGCCAGTACAGCGATATGCCGCCTTTGACCCCAGACCGACCTCCAGTTGCGGAAGCTGCGTGTATTCCACCAGACGAATCCCCGTTTTCCAACAATCCACCCCAATAAAAAGGCTTTCCGTTGCACCCATGCAACACATCGGACACCGACACCGGGCACTTGCCCAAAACACCCCCGCAGGCAGCCGAGTCGTAAACTCCTGCGCCATGAACCCCGACGCCCTCATCCTCGCGGCCGACAGTGCCCTGCGCACCTTGCTGGCCGAACCCCGGGCCAGATCCCTAAAATAGCTGTCCGCATTCCGCTTGTTCACATCCCCCCATGAAACCCTCCATCGCTTTTCAAGCACATCGTGCCGCCATTCGGTCGGTGGTGGAGCGCCATCGCGCCTGCAATCCACGCGTTTTCGGCTCTGTACTTCATGGCAATGATGGGGAGGGAAGCGATCTGGATCTGCTGATCGACCCAACACCTCAAACCACCCTCTTGGACATCGGCGCAATCAGGCACGAGTTGTTAAGGCTGCTCGGGGTGCCAGTCGATGTACTCACCCCTAACGCCATCCCCGACAAATTCCGGGCTCAGGTGATCGGCGAGGCACGCCCCGTATGAACCCCGACGCCCTCATCCTCGCGGCCGACAGTGCCCTGCGCACCTTGCTGGCCGAACCCCGGGCCAGCCGCCCCACCCCGCTCGCCGCAGCGCCCGGCCAGCCTTTGACCGAAGCCGAACGCCGCGAATCGGCGGCGCTGATGCGCGTCAACCACGTGGGTGAGGTGTGCGCCCAGGCCCTCTACACCGGCCAGATGCTGGCCAGCCGCGATGCGGCGCTGCGCGCCAAGCTCGCCGAGGCCAGCCGGGAAGAAACCGACCACCTGGCCTGGACGCTGCAGCGCCTGCATGCGCTCCATGACCGGCCCTCGCTGCTCAACCCGCTCTGGTACACCGGGGCTTTTGCCATCGGCTATGCCGCCGGCAAGCTCGGCGGCGACCGCCTGAGCCTGGGTTTTGTCGTCGAGACCGAAAACCAGGTCGAGGCGCACCTCCATGAACACCTGCAGCGACTGCCCGCGCACGACAGCGCTTCACGCGCCATCGTGGCGCAAATGAAGGCCGACGAGGTGGCGCACGCCCGCATTGCCGAGCGCGCCGGGGCAGCGCCCCTGCCGGCCCCGCTCAAGGGCCTCATGAAAGCCGCCGCCAAGCTCATGACGACGGTGGCGCACCGGGTTTGACCCGAAGCAGGATTCATCACGACCGACCACAAACGCCCGCGGCCCATGACGGGATCTCCGGGTCAAGCCCGAAGATGACCCAATGAAGGCGGTCAGGCCACATCCACCAGCTCGAAGCTGGTCGTGATCTGCGCCGTCTTGCCCAGCATGATGCTGGCCGAGCAGTATTTCTCGTGGCTCATGGCGATGGCGCGCTCCACGGCAGCTGCAGGCAGGCCCTTGCCGGTCACGGTGAAGTGCATGTGGATGTGGGTAAAGACCTTGGGGTCGGTGTCGGCGCGTTCGCTGGTCAGCTTGACCGAGCAGCCGCGCACATCGTGGCGGCCACGCTTGAGGATGAGCACCACGTCGTAGGCGGTGCAGCCGCCGGTGCCGGCCAAGACCGTTTCCATGGGGCGGGGGGCCAGGTTCTGGCCGCCGTTTTCGGGCTTGGCGGCGTCCGGAGCGCCGTCCATGGCGATCATGTGGCCGCTGCCGGTTTCGGCCAGAAAACCCATGCCTGAACGGGTGCCGGCAGGGCCGGTCCAGCTGACGGTGCATTCCATGGTGAGGTCCTTTGCTTCAGAAGGCAGGCATTGTAGGCAAGCCGACAGCGCAAGGGCCGGACAAGCGCAAGGGCCGGACCTTGCAGGCAGGCCATTCAAATGCTGCACTGCAATTGCGGCAGTGCAGCAAAGACGTGGCTATAATTCAAGCCATCGTGCTCTGGTGCACCGTGAGTTGTCTCCTCCACCCTCCGAAAAGGTGGATTGGCCCCGATCCGAAAGGCTCGGGGCATTTTTTTGCCAAAATCATGCTAATTTTTGGCTTGATCGTGCTAAATTAACAGAATGTCATTGAGCGCCGCCCTGTTTGCAGAACGTAAGTCACGTGTATTCAAGTGGCTATTTGGTATGCCTGAGCGTGCTTTTCACCTCAATGAATTGCTGCGGTTGACACAGTTGGGCAGCGCGTCCCTGCAGCAAGAGCTGAAATCGCTCACGGAAGCCGGCCTGGTATCCACCGAGCGTGTTGGGAATTTGCGCAGATTCCGGGCCAATCCCAACAGTCCGGTCTTTGCGGAACTGGTTTCGTTAACACGCAAAACAGTGGGCCTCCAATGGCCGCTGGCGAAGGCCTTAGAACCCCTGCGTGCGCAACTGTCGGGTGCCTGGGTTTATGGCTCTGTGGCCCAGCAAAGTGATAGAGCACAAAGCGATGTGGACCTGATGCTGGTGGGCAACGACCTGTTGTTGGCGCAAGTGCTGGCTTGCCTGGCCCCCGCCGAAGCGCAGTTGGGGCGCAAAATCAATCCGACCTGTTACAGCGTCTCGGAATTCGAGTCGCGGCGCCAGGACCCGTCGTCGTTTGTGAGCAAGGTTTTCCAGAAACCCGTTCTGGATCTTCTGGAGCCATTGCATGCCGCCTGAAGCACTGGAAAACCTGCAGCGCATTGGCCAGATCAAAAGTGAACCATTTGATCCGCAGGAATTTGAGCGCTTGCTGCAGATGGCTCAAGCCCGACTCGCCGATGCGCAGGTAGCCAACACCTGTCGTTTCCCCATCTGTTAGCCGCGACGCGGCTGTTGAATTCGTCCCGATAAAGCCAGCGAGAACCTTGTATGCCCCCCCTCCAGCCCGCCGACTACCTCAAGAAAATCCTCAATGCCCGCGTCTATGACGTGGCGCAGGAAAGCCCCCTCGAACTGGCCCGCAACCTCAGCCGCCGCCTGCACAACAAGGTGCTGCTCAAGCGCGAGGACCAGCAGCCGGTGTTCAGTTTCAAGCTGCGCGGGGCCTACAACAAGATGGCGCACCTCTCGCCAGAGCAGCTCAAGAAGGGCGTGATCTGCGCCTCGGCGGGCAACCATGCCCAGGGCGTGGCGCTGGGGGCCAGCAAGCTGGGCACCCGTGCCGTCATCGTCATGCCGACCACCACACCGCAGGTCAAGATCGAGGCGGTCAAGGCCCTGGGTGGCGAAGTGGTGCTGCACGGCGACAGCTATTCGGACGCCTACAACCATTCGCTGACCCTGCAAAAAAAGCAGGGCCTGACCTTTGTTCACCCCTTTGACGATCCGCTGGTCATCGCGGGCCAGGGCACGATTGCCATGGAGATGCTGCGCCAGCACCAGGGGCCGCTGGATGCGGTGTTTGTGGCGATTGGCGGCGGTGGCCTGATTTCGGGCGTGGCCAACTACATCAAGGCGGTGCGCCCCGAGGTCAAGGTGATTGGCGTGCAGATGAACGACTCGCAGGCCATGATCCAGTCGGTGCAG
>CAYSIY010000092.1:0-8267 GCA_964431215.1 uncultured Limnohabitans sp. | reverse complement strand
GCATCATCGATGCGGTGAAGTGGCTCGGCTGTGACTGGGCGCAGATCGGCCAGGCCCCCGGCAGCGCCGCACCCTACCAGGCCAGCGACTATTTCGCCTTCATGTATCGCGCGGCCGAATACCTGATCGAGGCCGGCCACGCCTATGTGGACGAACAGACGCCCGAGGAGATGCGTGCCCACCGGGGTGACTTCGGCAAACCCGGCGTGGACAGCCCCTACCGCAGCCGCACGCCCGCCGAAAACCTGGCCCGCTTTCGCGAAATGCGCGACGGCAAACACCCGGACGGTGCCATGGTGCTGCGCGCCAGGATCGACATGGCGTCGCCCAACATCAATCTGCGCGACCCGGCCATCTACCGTATCCGCCACGCCGAGCACCACCACACCGGCAACACCTGGTGCGTGTACCCCATGTACACCTTCGCGCACCCGATCGAAGATGCGCTCGAGCAAATCACCCACAGCATCTGCACGCTCGAATTCGAAGACCAACGCCCGTTTTACGACTGGCTGCTGGAACGATTGATCGAAGGGGGCCTGCTGACCGCCCCTGCACCCAAACAGTACGAATTTGCCCGCCTGAACCTGACCTACGTCATCACCAGCAAACGCAAGCTGGCGCAACTGGTCAACGAAGGCAAAGTCAGCGGCTGGGACGACCCACGCATGCCCACCATCGTGGGCCTGCGCCGCCGGGGCTATACACCCGAAAGCCTGCGCCTGTTTGCCGAACGCATTGGCGTGACCAAATCGGACAGCTGGATCGACTACAGCACCCTGGAAGGCTGCCTGCGCGAAGACCTGGAAAACAAGGCCCACCGTGGCATGGCCGTGCTCGACCCCGTCAAACTCGTGCTGAGCAACTGGGCCGAAGCCTTTGGCAGCGACGGATACACAGAAGATTGCAGCCAACCCGCCCTGCCCCACTCGGCAATCGCCGAGGGCCAAACCCCGCCGCCTGACCGCGTCTTCAAAATCGGCAAAGAAGTCTGGATCGAACGCGAAGACTTTGAAGAAGTGCCGCCCAAAGGCTACAAACGCCTGTTCCCGGGCAACGTCGTGCGCCTCAAAGGCGGTTACGTCATCGAATGCACCGGCTGCGCCAAAGACGACAGCGGCCACATCACCGAAGTGCACGCCAAAGTCATCCCAGGCACCAAAAGCGGCACCCCCGGCGCCGACAGCGTCAAAGCCAAAGCCGCGATCACCTGGGTGAGCGTGGCGGACGGCGTGCCAGCCGAAGTGCGCCTGTACGACCGCTTGTTCTCAGAAGCGCACCCTGACGCAGGCGGCAAAGACTTTTTGCAGAGCTTGAACCCCAACAGCCTCACCGTCGTCACCGCCTACGTCGAACCCTCGCTGGCGGCGGCGCAGCCGGACCAGAAAGTTCAGTTTGAGCGGTTTGGGTATTTTGTGGCGGATCGGGTGGAACACATTGCCGGAATTAGGCCTGTGTTTAATCGGGCGGTGGGGTTGAAGGATTCTTGGGGGAAGTAAGCCATGCCAACCATCGCCATCTTCTTTGGGATCATCGTGCGGATGTGGCACGACGACCACCCTCCACCCCATATTCATGTGGAGTACCAGGGGTTTGAAGCCTTGGTGGCGATTGAAACAGGGCTAGCGACACAAGGCGCCTTGCCTCGCAAAGTGGCCAACATTGTGCGAGACTGGTGCTTGTTGCACCAAGCAGAACTGCTGAACAATTGGCAAAAAGCCCAGCACTTTGAACCCCTCGACCGCATTCAAGGAGCAGACCGTGATTAAGTTACTGGATGTCAAAAGCGTTGCACCGCATCACCTGGATTTGTCGTTCAGCGACCACACACGTGGCGTGTTTGACGGAGCGGATTACCTTGCAAGCCGTCAAGGCCCTTTGCTGGAGGCACTGAGAGACCCCGCCTACTTCGCACGCTGCTTTGTCGATGCAGGCGCTCTGTGCTGGCCTAATGGCCTTGAATTGTCGGCAGCGCGGCTTCACGAATTAGTAGATGCTGCAGCCACGACGGCTTAAAACCACGCAGGCCTGTGCAATGAAAAGCACCTGCTTCGAAAACGACGACATACAAGGAATGCCTCACATGCCGCTCACTGAAAAAGAACTCAAAGAGCGCGACGCCAAACGTGACGTTGGCGCAGAACTGCTGCAATCCGTGCGCGATATGAAGGCAGGCAAAGGCAAAGTCGTTGCGAAGATCGACGTACCGCCAGTCGTGAAAGCGCGGCTGAAATCCGGCCTCCCAAAAAGCCAATTCGCCAGCCTGCTTGGCGTTTCCGTGCGCACCTTGCAAGACTGGGAACAAGGCCGCAGACAACCCAGCGGTGCAGCGCAGACCTTGATCACGATTGCGGAGCAACAGCCCAAAGTGCTCAGGCAAGTGCTGAAAGCGCAAACAATGTCGGCCTAAGCCACCATGACACCAATACACACCATGCAGGAAAAATCTTCGCCCGACTCTGGAGGTAAAGATTTTTTGCAGAGCATGAACCCCAAAAGCCTCACCGTGGCCACCGCCTACGTCGAATCCTCGCTGGCGGCGGCGCAGCCGGACCAGAAGGTTCAGTTTGAGCGGTTTGGGTATTTTGTGGCGGATCGCGTGGACCACGTGGCGGGAAGCAAGCCGGTGGTTAATTGGGCGGTGGGGTTGAAGGATTCTTTGGGGAAGTAATTAACAAATGGGATCACAAATGAAGGCATCACATCAAGAGGCATCCTTTGATGACGAAGATTATCAAGATGAAGAAGCACTTATTCAAGAAGATGCAAGTGCATTGCTTGCCGGCAAAAATTATGATGCGGTAGTAACTGCTACAGACTGGACTGTTGAAACTCTTATCTCTCAGCTTAAGAAGGGCAACATCAAACTTGACCCTAGCTTTCAGAGACGTGACGCTTGGACTGCAAAACGAAAAAGTGAGTTCATTGAATCGTTGTTTCTTGGGCTCCCTGTTCCACAAGTAGTATTAGCAGAGAGCAAAGATCGCAAGGGCTCATATATTGTTTTAGACGGTAAGCAACGACTACTCACTCTTAGGCAGTTTAGCGCAACATCACAAGATCCAGAATTCAAACAACTTCGACTAAGTGGACTTGCTCTTCGTCCAGATTTAAATAATCTTTCAATGGTGGATGCAGTACAAAATTTCACCATTGAGGATGATCTAAGGTTTTTTGAAAATCAAACAATTCGAACTGTTGTTTTGAGAAATTGGCCTTCAGAAGACTACCTTTATCTGGTTTTCCTTCGACTAAATAGTGGCAGCTTGCCATTATCACCACAAGAATTAAGGCAAGTAGTTAGTCCCGGTAGATTTACCAATTTTGCAACCACATTTACATCAAATAGCGCTTCTGTAATGGGTTTATTCAACTCGAACCAAGAACCAGATTTTCGAATGCGCGATGTAGAATTATCAATACGCTATTTCGGTCTAGTTAACTACCTCGAAGGCTACACAGGCAATTTGAAACTTTTTCTGGATGAGACAAGTCAAAAGTTAAACGATGAATGGAACAACCTAGAAAAAGAAGTAATCAAACAAGGACTTGAACTTGAAAATGCAATTGAATTTACTTGGAAAGTATTTTCCGATGATGCATTCAGGAAATGGAATGGCAAAAATTTTGAGCGACGATTTAATCGTGCAGTTTTTGATGTAATGGT
Source organism: uncultured Limnohabitans sp. (assembly GCA_964431215.1). Classification (GTDB taxonomy): domain Bacteria; phylum Pseudomonadota; class Gammaproteobacteria; order Burkholderiales; family Burkholderiaceae_C; genus Limnohabitans_A. The sequence continues at coordinate 4,600 of CAYSIY010000092.1, read as the reverse complement.
TTATTTTTTTCGAGAAAAAGATATTCGAACGAAAGCAATCGAGAAAAACCAAGCTGTGATCGATGCCTTCAAAAAATTGTGTGACGAGTCTTCTTCATTTAGAACATCAATTGAAACAACTACGAAAAGCATTGGTGCCCTTTCGACTCGACTCGAACTTTGGGGACAAACTCTTGCAAGGATTTTAAATATTGAAATTGCCACACCCACACTTGACAAAACTACTGGTCGAATCACTTTAACTCCATGAGCACAAAGCCACGCTTTGTTGATTTGAGTGAACGAATTGACGAGTTACATTTTAGATTCGTGCCCTCACTAGATCCAACTGGCTCATATTCAGAAGCAGAATATGATGCAATGAGTGCATTCAGACTATTAGTTCACGCTGAAATCGAGCGATTTATTGAGTCGTTAGTTGAAGACGCCTTAGTGCGATTTACACAAACAATAGCTTCATGGAAACGCTTAGGCCACAGCTCGCAACTTGTTGACTCAATAATAAATCATTTCGAAAAAGAAATGAGAAATGCAATAAAATCAAATAATGGTGTTAAATTAAAAAATATCTTAGATTTAATAAAACCAATTGGATTAAATGGATCAAATTTAGATAACATCTGGCTTCAGACAATGGATGATTATGGAAAAGTTCGAGGCGGGCATGCTCACAACTCACGTCGCTCTGTTAATCCAATAGATCCCCAAACTGAGCAAAACTTAGTATACAAACATATACTTCCTGAGTTACAAAAACTCGAAACCTTAATTAATTCTTTGAATTAAATTCGAATGCGCCCCCAAACCATCCAAATCTTCCTCCCCACCGGCGACCCACGCGGCATGCGTGTGGCGGAAATCACCACGCGGATTGTTCGGGTGGTTGAGGTGCCGCGCAGCCAGTTGGCCGACTTCCGTGCCATGCCCGAGGCGGCTCAGGTGGGCGTGTACTTTTTGATGGGCGAGCTGTCCGAGGCGGGTTTGCCGCGCACCTACATCGGGCAGTCTGGCAGTGTGGGCAAGCGGCTGGAGGAGCATCACCAGACCAAAGACTTCTGGAACCGGGCGTTTGTGGTCATCTCGCTCACCAACAGCATGACGCAGACGCACGCGCAATATCTTGAGTGGTTCGCCATTGGCCAGGCCACCCAGGCCGGGCGGTTCAGCCTGGAGAACGGCAATGCGGGCTCTCAGCCTTACACACCGGCCCCGCTGCTGGCCGATTGCCATGAGATTCACGAAACCGCCGCCACTTTGCTGGCAACGCTGGGCCAGCCCATTTTTGAGCCGCTGACGCATCCCCCCAGCGCCAAGGGCGAAGTGGAACTGTTTTACTGCAAGGGCTCGGGGGCCGATGGTGTGGGCGAGTACACCTCCGAGGGCTTTGTGGTGCACAAGGGTTCCAAGGGGCGGGCCGAGATGGTGCCGTCCAGCCAGGGCACGTCGCACGAGCGCATGCGCAAGCAGCTGGTCACCGAAGGCGTTTTGGCACCGGAAGCCAGCAGCGCTGGATCGGTGCTGGTGTTCACCCGCGATCACTTGTTTTCCAGCCCCAGCACCGCTGCCATCGCGGTCATGGGCCGCTCTGCCAATGGCTGGGACGAATGGAAAAATGCGGCGGGCAAAACCTTGGACGAGGTGAAACGCCGGAGCGCATGATGCTGCGGCGCTTGCGCGGGTTAGGGCGGGCGGGCAATTTCAGTTGACTACAGTTTGTAGCCAACTGACTGCCTTCGACGTTCAGCTTGTTTTTCAGCCACTTTCAGCAGTTGCGCACCTTTTTGTAGTCGGGCTGTTCGGTCAGCGCGGCCACAGCCGCGCAAAGTCAAACGAAAGCTGGCGGTGGTGCCGAATGGACAGCAGGTACACCGTCTCTTGGGCTTCGATGACTGTGTAGAGCACAAGATGGTCGCCGTGCAGGTATTCGCGCAGCGCATTCGGCGCCCCTGCAGGCATGGACGCCAGCAGCGCCAGCGCTTCGGTCGACTGGGGTGGGTTGGCCAGGTAGCGCCGCCCCATGCGCGGAAAGCGCTGCAGGTTCGGGATGACCGTGGCGCGAAGCTCGGCCAGCAAGTCATCGAACGCAAGGCCCGCATCCGCGTCCACCAAAAACGCTTCAATGGATGAAAGGCGTTCCAGGAAGCTGGCGGTCAGCTCGACCCGGTACAGCGGGTCAGCCACCTTGCTTGGCGGGGCGTTGGGTGGCGGTCTTGCGCTGCTCTTGCAGCTGGGCCAGCGCGGCGTCTGCTTCAAACGTGCGGCCTGCGGTGATGTCGGCGAGGCCGCGCTTGGCGTCGTCGATCAACAGCAGGTGGATGCGTTCGCGCTCCAGGCGGTGGTAATAGTCAAGTCGGTCAGAGTCGATCAGCGCGACGTAGCTCTCGCCGTTTTTGGTGATGATCTTCTCTGCCCCGGCCTTGGCCTGGTCGGCCAACTCGGACAGATAGGAACGTGCTTGCGTGAATGGCACGACATCGCTGGCAGAAAAAACCATGACCGGCTCCTATGACATTGCAGAATTCTGCGCATTCTAATTCGACGTGGCTTTTTGCTGACTTACGCACTATATGCAAAGCGGGTCCGCGCTGGTGCACACGCTAGCCGCCCTCCTGTTTGTGCCGAGTCGGGGTTTTTCCCCGCCGTGTACTGTGTTGTCGTGATTGTCAACATGTAGGCCATGTTGTCAAAATAGCCAATATGCCCGCCAGCTGATCACCCGCTTCAAGAACATCACACCCGATGGTGGCGTGATCGAGTGGGTGGTCTGGCGGGTGCCCACGCCGGTTCCCCCCACCGAACACGGCTTCAAATACCGTGCGGTCTATGCCAAGGATGGCGTTCGCATCGTGGGCTTTGACAACGAGCGGGGCAAGGGTGACCACTGCCACTTGGACGGGCAAGAACTGCCCTACACATTCACAGGCGTCGACCAACTGGTGGAAGACTTCATCGCCGCCGTGGCGTCCAGGAGAGCAACATGACCGACCGTTTTTTGACCATCACCCTGCAACCCGACTGGCAAGCCGGTCTGCGTGCCGCAGCCCAAGCGGCACAGCAAAGCACTTACCAAGGCGAGGTGCTCAATTTTGAAAGCCCCGGGCATTTCTTTGGCCAGCTGACCGAAAAACGCTGGGCGCTGGTGCGTACCGCACAAGGCAAGGGCGAGTTGTCGGTGCGCGAGCTGGCCCGACTGGTGGGCCGAGATGTCAAGCGCGTGCACGAAGACGTGGTGGTGCTGGCCAACCTGGGGCTGTTTGAGCGCACCGAGTCTGGCGGTGTGCTCTGCCCTTACGCGTCCATGCACATCGACATGCATCTCAAGGCCGCTTGAACGGCCATGGCCAATCCGGCCATGGGCACCGCCGTGCGCTCAGCCCCAGCCCCTCAGCTCTTGGGCTTGTCGCTCCACAGCACACCGCCGGTCGCCCAATCGCTGCGGGCGATGTCGCGGTAGAGGATGTCCACGCTGTCGGGGCTGCCGCCGAGCACGCGCACCACGGCTTCAGTGATTTCGCGGGCCAGGTCGGCTTTTTGCTGGCGGCCGACAAGGCCAAGACGAACAGCAAAAGCAAGACAAAAACTAACCAGATTTACGAAATTTTCCAATCAATCTAAAATAACGGGACCAGTACGCAGGATGCTGGTCCCGTTTTTTGAGCAAGACAGCAGTTGCCCCCATGAAGTTTGGAGGCCTTCGGTCACAGGCAGCCGAACCGCTCAATCAGCAGATTGGTTTCTTCAGCGCCAGCAAGCTGAACATGCGCAACGCGCCATGAGCGCGGTCATTGACTGATTTTTCGTCATGAACACTTTGACCTTCCCCCTCTCTGCAATCCCTGATCAGCCCCGTGAACAAGCTGTCGGCCAGGACCCTTACGCCTCAGAAGCGCAGACCAATGCGCTGCTGCGCTTTGGGGCGCAATACCGGCTGCAGCGCATCCAGGCACAAGACATGATCACCACCGACGAAGCCGCAGCCCTGACGGGCACCACCCGAGTGACGATGAACGCATGGATCAAGGCCGGGCGCTGCGTAGGCGTGTCGCACCTGCGCCGGGGCTACAAGCTGCCACGCTGGCAGTTCGAGCCCTTTATTTTTCCGGTGATCGCGTCGCTGTCTGCTGCACTGGGCACAACGGAGGGCTGGCAATTGCTGGCCTTCCTCGAAAGCCCGCACCCGGCATTGGACGGCCAGCCCCCGCGCACCGCGCTGGAGCAAGGCACGCCCGCCCAGCGCATCGTCGATCTGGCGACTGCAGAGGGGCATTGACCACCTCTTGCCCATGAAACTCCAGGATCTGCACCCACCCATCATTGAACTGGCCGCTGGTCAGACCTTTCACCGCGTTCAACTGAGCCGCGCACGCAAAACCAGCGTACGCATGAATGGGCTGCTGCTGGCGCCCATTGACCTCATGGCCAATCGCTTCGATTTGCCCCATGAGGCTACGGCCTACCTGGCTGACAGGCCATCAGTGCAAAACCGATATCTGGAGCCCCAATGAAAAAACCGTTGCGAGTCGATGACTTGCAACGGTTTTTTGCTTTTGGCGGAGTGGACGGGACTCGAACCCGCGACCCCCGGCGTGACAGGCCGGTA
>CAYSIY010000091.1:0-8364 GCA_964431215.1 uncultured Limnohabitans sp. | reverse complement strand
GCGCGTTCTTTGACATCGTCAACGGCCGCAACCCCAAATACGCCCACTGGCTGAGCCTGGTCTGAGGAGCACCCCATGAGCAACGCCACCGTTGAACTGCTGGCCAAGGACCTCAATGCACAAGGCGGGGTTTTTTGCCCCAGCCCCAAGGCCGACATGAAAATCTGGAACACCCACCCCAAGGTTTACCTGGATGTGGCCAAGACCGGCGAAGCCCGCTGCCCCTACTGCGGCACGGTTTACCAGCTCAAGGCGGGTGAAGCGGTCACGCACGGCCACTGAGTCCATCGGCCGGGCCTGCCTTTGACGACAAGGCGCCCGGTTTTTGACCCAAGGGCATGGGCCTACGGTGCGAACGGGGTCGCGCATGCTGTGGCCAGCAGTGTCCTGAAAGACGATCGGCAGCACGATCTCGGCCTCAAAAGGCTGGCCTAAGATCGCCCCATGCACCCACTCTCACCCCGCCAATGGACCGTTCTGGCCCTGCTGACCCTCGTCTGGGGCATCAACTGGCCAATCATGAAAGCCGGGGTCACCGGGTTTCCACCCCTGACTTTTCGCATGCTGTGCCTGTGGCTGGGCACGCCAGTGCTGGGGCTGGCGCTGCTGGCCATGCGGGTGCCGTTTCGCATTCCGCTGGCCTGCTGGCGCGAGCTGCTGGTGCTGGCGGTGTTCAACATGTTCTTCTGGCACGCGCTGATCATTGTGGCGGTGCAGTCGCTCTCGAGCGGACGGGCGGCGATTCTGGGTTACACCATGCCCATGTTTTCGGCGGTGCTGGGCGCGCTGTTTTTTGGCCACCGGCTGGCCGGGCGGGCCTGGGCGGGCGTGGCTGCAGCCACGTTGGGCGTGGTGCTGCTGCTGTGGCACGAGATCACGCACCTGACAGGCCAGCCCCAAGGCGTGCTGCTGGCCCTGGTGGCCGCCAGCACCTGGGCGCTGGGCACGCAACTGCTGCGCCGCACCCGCATGCCGGTGCCCACACTGGCCATTTCGTTCTGGATGACGGCCATGACGGCGGTGGTCATGACGGTGCTGGCCGTGGCGTTCGAGCAGGACCGCTGGGTCGCCCCTTCGGCCACGCACTGGAGCGCCATCGTGTTCAACGCGGTGCTGGTGTTCGGCTTTGCGCATGCCGCCTGGTTTTATCTGGCGCGCAGCCTGCCGCCGGTGGCCTCCACGCTGAGCGTGATGCTGATCCCGGTGGTGGGGGTGCTCAGCGGCGCATGGGCTCTCAATGAGGTGCTGTATTTGCAGGACTGGGCGGCCGTTGTGCTGATGGTGGCGTCGATCGCGGCGGTGCTGTGGCCGCAAGGCTCGGCGGCAACAGCGGCCGATACCCGCAAGGATTGATCGCGGTCGGAGACCGCTCCTACTGGACGAATTGGCTGTTGGCGGGTTTCGCGGTCGGAGACCGCTCCTGCTCGGTCTGCAGCGCCAGCACGGGGGCAGACCCGGCCCTGGCGGCGGCTGCAGGTATATTTTCATGTTCCGTCATTTACCGAGAAACTCCATGCGCACATCCCTTGCTCACTGGCTGCTGGTCAGCAGCGTGCTGACCACCACCCTCAGCCTGAGCGGCTGCGGCTACAACGATTTCCAGCGCCTGGACGAGCAGACCCGCTCGGCCTGGTCAGAAGTGCTCAATCAGTACCAGCGGCGTGCCGATCTGGTGCCTAACCTGGTGGCCACCGTCAAGGGTGAGGCGAACTTTGAGCAAGAGACCCTGACCCGGGTGGTCGAGGCACGCGCCAGGGCGACCAGCATTCAGGTGACGCCCGAGACACTCAACAACCCCGAAGCCATGCAGAAATTCCAGGCCGCGCAGGGCGAGCTGGGCAGTGCGCTCTCGCGCCTCTTGATGGTGACCGAGAACTACCCCGCACTCAAGGCCAACCAGGGCTTTGCCGATCTGCGGGTGCAGCTCGAAGGCACTGAAAACCGCATCACCGTGGCACGCAACCGCTACATCCAGGCGGTGCAGGAGTACAACGTGCTCTCGCGCAGCTTTCCGAGCAACCTGACCGCCATGGTGTTTGGCTACAAGCCCAAGGCCAACTTCAGTGTGGCCAATGAGGCCGCCATCAGCGCCCCGCCCCGCGTGGATTTTGGCAAGTGATGCGGCAAAGCGGTCACGGCTGGCCGCGTTGGCTGGCCGCCTGCTGGCTGGGCCTGGCGTTGCTGTTGGCCGGCGCGGCGCAGGCGCAAGAGCACTTGCTGGCCGTGCCCGCCTTGCAGGCACATGTCCAGGACCAGACCGGCACCCTGTCGGCGACAGACACGGCGGCACTGGAGCGGCAACTGGCCGATTTCGAGCGCCAGCACGGTACCCAGGTGGCGGTGCTGCTGGTGGCGAGCACCGCTCCCGAAGACATTGCCGACTACACCCAGCGGGTGGCCGAAGCCTGGAAGCTGGGCCGCGCCCGGGTGGGCGATGGCTTGCTGGTGGTGGTGGCAGTCAAGGACCGGCGCGTGCGGATTGCACCCTACAAGGCGCTCGAAGGCGCGATTCCGGATGTACTGGCCAAGCGCATCATCGACCAGCAGATGGTGCCCGCCTTCCGCCAGGCGGACTATGCGGGAGGCTTGCGTCAGGGCCTGCTGCAGTTGCAGGCACACATTGCGGGCGAGGCCCTGCCCGAGCCGACGCCAGCGCATGGGCAGATGGACGAATTTGACTTTGTGCAGGCGGCCATGCTGTTGCTGGTGGCAGTGCCTCTGCTCACCGGGGTCGTGCGTCAGTTGCTGGGCCAGCGTCTGGGGGCTCTGGTGGGTGCGGCGGCAGCAGGCTGGCTGGTCTGGCAGATCAGCGGGCAGCTTTGGATGGCCTTGCTGGCAGGGCTGATCGGGTTTTTCGGGGGCTTGATCAGCCGCGGCCTGCCGATTGCCGCACCGCGTCATGGTGGCTGGGGGGGCTGGAGTCGTCACAGTGGGACAGGTCATTGGGGCGGCGGATTGGGCAGCGGGGGCTCGGGCGGTGGAGGCTTGGGCGGGGGCCTGTCTTCAGGGGGCGGTGGCGATGCCGGGGGCGGTGGGGCCTCGGGGAGTTGGTGATGCAGGGACACACATTTTTTGAGCCTCTGGTCTGGCACCGCTGGCTAGGCCTGCTGTGGCGGCACCTCTGGCAGCAGGATCGGGCCGCCTGGCGCGTGGTGCCCACCGACATGGCGCTGCGCCTGACGCGCAGGGTGCAGGCCAGCGAGCAACGCCACAGCGGACAGGTGCGCATCTGCGTTGAGGGTGCGCTGCCGCTGAGCTACGCATGGCGGGCCGGCAGGCAGGCACCGGTGGCTCAGGTGGTGCGCCAGCGGGCCTGGGCCTGGTTCGGTCGCCTGCAGGTCTGGGACACCGAGCACAACAATGGGGTGCTGATTTATCTGTTGCTGGCCGAGCGACGCATCGAAGTCGTGGCCGACCGGGGCTTGCAGCAGCGCGTTGGCTCGCAAGCCTGGCAAGACGTGGTGACCCGGCTGGGATCGCAGCTCCAAGCCGGCGATTTTGAAACCGGACTGACCCAGGCGCTCTCTGAGGTTTCGGCGCTGCTGGTGGCGCACTTTCCTGTTGCCGAAGGCGAAACGCCCGCCAACGAACTGCCCGATCTGATCGTGCGGGCCTGAATCCCTCAGCCTGCGGTCTGCAGCGCCAGCACGAGGTCGGCCCAGGCCTTGGCCTTGTCGGCCGGGTTGCGCAGCAGGTAGGCAGGGTGGTAGGTCACCACCACCGGCACACCCTGGTAGCGGTGCAATCGCCCGCGCAGCTTACCGATGGGCTCGGTGGTCTGCAGCAGGGACTGCACGGCAAAGCGGCCCATGGCCAGGATGATGCGGGGCTGCACCAGCGCGACCTGACGCATGAGGAAAGGCGAACAGGTCTGCAGCTCCACCGGCTCGGGGTTGCGGTTGCCGGGCGGGCGGCACTTGAGGGTGTTGGCGATGTAAACGCCCGCCTGGCTTTCTGTGGTGCCATGCACACTGCGGTTGAGGCCGATGGCGGCGAGCATGTTGTCGAGCAGCTTGCCGGCCTGCCCGACAAAGGGCTCGCCCTGCAGGTCTTCGTTTTCTCCCGGCGCCTCGCCGATCACCATCCATTGGGCACTGCGGTCACCCACGCCAAACACGGTGCTCTTGCGGCCCTGGCAAAGACCGCAGGCACGGCATTGCGCCACGGTGGCCTGCAGGGTGTCCCAGTCCATCTGGTCCACGCCCGGGGGCAGGGGCACGGCGTCGGCGGGCAAAACCGTGGGTGCGGGCTGGTGTGCCGACTGCAGTGCGGCCACCGGCAAGGTCGGGCGCACAGCTGCCGCAGGGCGTTGCGGAACTGGCGCAATGACCGGGGCAGTGACCGGCGCAGAGGCAGGCGACTGCGCATCTGCAGGCGCAGCAGCATTTGCCGCTGCGCTGCTCGCCACAGGAGCCTGTGGCCACCAGACGCGGATGCCCATTTCGGCCAGCAGGGCACGCTGGCGTTCGTCCAGGTCGAAACGGGTGGGGTCGCGGGTCGGGTCGGTCATGGCAGTTTCAGGTCGAGGCTCATCACCAGCGCATGTTCGCGTTGCTGACGGTCGGCAGGATAGTAATCCTTGCGCAGGCCAACCCGCCGAAAACCGTAACGCTCATACACCTGCAGGGCACGGCGGTTGCTCTCGCGCACTTCCAGCCAGAGCCATTGGCTGCCCTGGCGGCGCGACCACAGGCACAGGGCGTCGAGCATCATGTGCGCCCAGCCCTGGCCCTGCCGGGCCGGCGCCACGGTGATGTTGAGCAGGTGCGTTTCCTGCACACCTTGCATGGCCAGCACATAGCCCAGCAGCTCGTCGTGCAGCCGCAGGCACTGCATCCAGTAGCCGCTGGCCAGCGCGTCGCGAAAGTGGCCCAGCGTCCAGGGGTGGCTGTAGACGGTCTGTTCGATGGCGATGACGGATTCGAGGTCATGGGCCTGCAGGGGCTGCAGCACGGCCGCCTGGCGCTCGTCATCGGGCACGGCTTTCATGCGGTGCCCGAGGCCTTGGCGGCTTGGCGTTCAGCCATCGTCTGGGCGACCTTGTCGCGGATGTAGAGCGGCATGGCCTGCTCGGCGGGCACCGCTTGGCCGGCAGCCCACAGGGCCGGTGCCAGCCGGATCAGGGCGGGGGCGCTCGGCAGGGCCTGGATGCGTTCACCGGCGGGCAGCCGCTCGCCGTAAGCGTCAAAGGCATTGCCCGCCAGCAGCACGCGTGGCGCATCCGGCAGGGCCACGCTTTGCGGCGCGCTCACCTGCAAGGGGCTGCGAATCGTCCAGCACTGGCCATCCCAGTCATAGGCGGCGCTGTAGACCTCGTCCATGCGGGCGTCCAGCAGCGCCAGCACGGTGACAGGCTGCTCAGCCCCTCCGGCCAGAACCCTCGCCTCTTCGGCCACGGCCAGAAGGGTGTCGACGGGCAGCACCGCAATGCCCGCGCCAAAGGCCAGGCCCTGGGCCACCGCGCAGGCGGTGCGCAGCCCGGTGAAGGAACCGGGTCCGCGCCCGAACACGATGGCGTCGAGCTGCGGCAGCGCCAAGCCCGCCTGCGCCAGCATCTCGAGGGCGGTCGGAATGAGGGTGGCCGAGGCCTGCGCACCTCCGGCCAGAGTGCGTGCTTGGCTCAGGCCGGGTGCGCAGACCGCGACAGACAGGACGTCGGTGCTGGTGTCAAAAGCCAGCCAGCGGCCCGCCAGGTCGCTCATCGCTCGCCTCCGGCAATGGCGGCGGCACTGACGGCGGCACCAGCGGCGGCCGGGGCCGCAGCTTTGGCAGCCGGCTGAACCGCCCGCACCCCCAGCAAAATACCACCCGTCACCAGCGCCAGCCCGGCCAGCAGGTTCCAGCCCATGGGCTCGCCCAGCAAGACCACGGCCGCCATGGCCGAAAGTCCGGGCACCAGCGCGGTGATCATGGTCGAGCGCACCGGTCCATAGTGGCGCACCATATAAGTAAAGGTGATGCCCGAAATGACCACCGAGCCGCCGCCCTGCATGGCCATCTGGAAGACGATCTCGTACCAGGGGGCCTGCAGGATGCGGGTCGGCCAGCCGCCCAGCGTGGTGGCGAGCACAAACAGCGGCACGAACACCACAAAGGCCAGTGCGGTGATGGCCATGGTGGCGCGAATGGCGTCGATGCCGTGGCGGCGCACCGTGACGGTGTAGGCGGCCCAGCAGCAGGCCGCCGCCATGAAGAGCAGATCGCCCTTCCAGACCTCGCCGCCCTCGAAGGCCTTGAGCAGGCTGGCGCCGCCGACCAGCAGGTCACCCAGCACGATGCAGGCCAGGCCCAGAACGCGTGCGGTCGATACCTTTTCGTGCAAGAGCCAGAGGGCCAGCAGCGTGGTCCACAGGGGCAGACTGCCGGGCATGAGCACCGAGGCGTGGCCCGCAGGCGCAAAAAAGAAACCGGTGTAGGCCAGCACCGCGTACAGCAGCCCCCCAAAAAGCCCGGCCTGCAGCGTCACCCGCAGCGGCAGGGGCGAGAGGCCCAGCAGCGAGCCCACCCGCTCGCCCCGGGCGCGTTGGGCACGCATGCGCCACCAGGCCCAGGGCAGCAGTACGCTGCTGGCCCCGAGGATGCGCATGAGCACGATGTCCATCGGCAGCAGGGTGTGCGAGGCCGAAGCCCGGGCAATGACGATGAAGGCGGTCCAGATCAGGACGGTGACGACGGCCGCGGCCAGTCCCACGGTACGGGAAGAAAAATGCATGCAGCGATGTTAACTGTCCCGCCCCACGGGTCTTGTCGCAGGCGGCGGTGCCGGGGCTAGACTCTCGACATGCTGCGCCTGTTTCACATCACCCTGATCGCCCTGACCTCCTGGATCGCCTGCACCACACCGGCGCAGGCCCAATCACACGCCACTGTGCCAGCCACTGTGCCCGCCACTCTGCCCGCCACTGTGCGCGAGGCCCTGCGCCAGGCCCAGGTGCCCCCCGAGGCCTTGGGCGTGCTGGTCACCCCCGTGGCCGAGGGCACGGCAGCGCCCCGCCTGGCCCACCGCGAGACGCAATCCATGAACCCGGCTTCGGTCATGAAGCTGTTCACCACCTGGGCGGGCCTGCAACTGCTCGGCCCGAATCACGTCTGGCGCACACGCGTCTACGCCGAGGGCCGCTTGCACGAGGGCGTGCTCCATGGCCATCTGATCGTGCGCGGCGGTGGCGACCCCAAACTGGTGGTCGAGCGGGCCCAGGCCCTGATCGAGCAGGTGCGCCTGGCAGGCGTGCAGGACATTCGGGGCGACATCGTGCTGGACAACAGCGTCTTCGAGATCACGCCGCGCACCGAGCCTTTTGACGACGAACCGCTGCGCCCCTACAACGTGACGCCCGATGGCCTGTTGATGAACTTCCGCTCGGTCATCTTCACCTGGACCCCCGACCCCGCCAGCGGCCGTGCGCGCGTGCGCAGCGAGCCTCCGCTGGCCGGGCTGGAGGTGCCCGCCGATGTGCCGCTGATGGCAGGCCCCTGCAACGACTGGCGCACCGGCCTGAAGGCCGACTTTGGCGATGCCTTGCGCCCGCGCTTTGGCGGGGCGTATCCGGCCAGTTGCGGCGAGCGCGCCTGGCCTGTGGCCTTTGCCTTGCCCGCCCAATTCGCGCCGCGCATGCTCGAAGCCCTCTGGCGTCAGGCCGGCGGCCAGCTCGGCGGTCAGGTGCGCTGGGGAGCCTTGCCCAGCCAGGCGCGCCTGCTGGTGCAGCACGATTCACTGCCGCTCAAGGAGGTGATCGCCGACATCAACAAGATGTCCAACAACGTCATGGCTCAGCAGCTTTTTTTGAGCCTGTCGGGCGAGCTGGGGGCACCGGGGCGTTTTGAGGCCTCGCGCTTGCGCCTCTCGCGCTGGTGGCGCACCGAGTTTGCCGGCCTGCCCGAGCCTGTGGTGGACAACGGCTCGGGGCTTTCGCGCCAGGAACGCAGCACGGCGGCCAGCATCCAGCGCCTGCTGCTGCAGGCCCGGCGTGACCCGCTGGGGCAGGTGTTCACCGATTCGCTGGCGATTGCGGGCGTCGACGGCACCGTCTCGCGCATGGCCGAGCGGCTGCCTCAGTCCCCGCTGATCGGCCGGGCCTGGCTCAAGACCGGCTCCTTGCGGGACGTGGCCTCGGTGGCCGGCTATGTGCAGGGCGAGAGCGGGCGGCTGTACGCAGTCACTGCCATCATCAACCACCCCCGGGCCAACCAGGCCCGGCCCGCGCTGGACCGCCTGCTCGACTGGACGGCACGCGACGGTGCCCGTCCGGGACCCTGAAACATGCTTTTGTCCGACTGGATCGGCACCTTTGCCGCCTGCCTCACCACCGCCAGCTTTGTGCCCCAGGCCTGGCACACCTTCCGCACCCGCGACGTGAGCGGCAT
>CAYSIY010000090.1:0-8447 GCA_964431215.1 uncultured Limnohabitans sp. | reverse complement strand
GTTTTTTCTGGTGCCGTGCGCATCCCGCGACCCAGGATCTGGGTGTACAGCACGATAGAGAGACGGAAATAAACACGGCATTTGACAAGTTCAAGGAGCTCGCTGACCGCAAGAGCGAGATCTTTGACGAGGACATCCTGGCCCTGGTCAGTGATGAAAGCGTGACCAGCGAGAAAGAGCAATACGGCTTTGTCTCCCTGTCCCAGCGCAGTGAAACCGGTGAATTGCCACAGGCCAGCATTGTTTTCACGGTCGAGGGCAAGGAGGTCAAGAGTGCCGCCACCGGCAATGGACCGGTTGATGCCTCGCTCAAGGCCATCGAGTCGCACGTCAAGAGCGGGGCTGAAATGGTGCTCTATTCAGTCAATGCCATCAGCGGCTCGACCGAAAGTCAGGGTGAGGTCACGGTGCGCCTGCAAAACAGCGGCCGAGTGGTCAACGGGGTGGGAGCGGACCCGGACATTGTGGTGGCTTCTGCCAAGGCCTACCTGAGCGCCCTCAACAAGCTGCAAAGCAAGGCCGACCGCGTGGCAGCACAGGGTTGAGACGAATCAGGAAGACTTGTTGCGCCGCTTGAAACTTGTCATGCAAGTAATTGATCTTGCGTGATTTTTTGCAAGCATATAGACTGCAGCAGCTTTCATCAACTGTGTTGGTCCCTGACATGCCGAAGTCTTGCCTGATCCGCCATTTTCCTGTCTTGCCGCGTTGGTTGACGGGGGGGCTTTTGCTTGTGTCCCTGAGCATGGGGGCACAAGCCTGGGCGCAAGGCGTGACCAAGGACAAGCAGACGGTTTCTGCCAGCAAGAAAAAGTCTGCACCCCAAGCCACGGCATCGGCCAGGACAGCCAGCGCCAAAGCCGTCTCCAAAGCAAAGCGTCCGGCTCGGCCCGTGCAGGTGTTTGCCGCCAGACCCTCCTTCGGGCAGATGGCAGGACTGCACGCCGTCAGCGACCCACTGGACCTTCGCTCCAGCGTGGCCCTGGTCATTGACCAGGATACCCACGAGGTGCTGCTGCGCAAGAACGATAGTGCGGTCCTTCCCATCGCGTCGCTGACCAAACTCATGACCGGTCTGGTGATTGCCGAGGCCAATTTGCCCTCTGCCGAAATGATCACCATCACCCAGGACGATGTGGATACCGAAAAGGGCAGCAGCTCGCGACTCGCCGTCGGCTCAGTGCTCTCGCGCGGAGACCTGCTTCATCTGACCCTGATGTCCAGCGAAAACCGTGCTGCCCATGCATTAGGCAGAACCTTTCCGGGGGGCATGGAGGCATTTGTGGGCCTGATGAACCAGCGCGCCCAGCAACTGGGCATGCGCGACACGCGCTATGTGGAGCCGACAGGCCTGTCCAGTCGCAACCAGTCCAGTGCCCACGATCTGGCCACGCTGGTGTCTGTCGCTTACAAAGAGCCCGTCCTGCGTGAGTTGTCCACTTCGCACGGTCGGGAGGTCGAAGTCGGTCGTCGCGTGATTCAGTACAACAACACCAATCGTCTGGTCAAGAGCCCCCAGTGGGACATCGGTCTGCAAAAAACGGGGTACATCTCTGAAGCTGGGCAGTGCCTGGTCATGCAGGCCCAGGTAGCGGGGCGCAAGTTGATCATGGTGTTCCTGGATTCAGCAGGCAAACTCAGCCGCATTGCTGATGCAGAGCGGGTGCGGCGTTGGCTGGAGTCGTCTGGCCGCACCTCGGCCGAACACGGATTCTCAGCCCGCCAAGGCTGATCCGCCGATCGGACCTGCATATGCAGGCCCTGTTCATATTCGAGGCAGTCTTTTCAGGCTTGAGGGGGCTTGTGGCCCAGTGAGGCTGAAATCTGATGCGCCGTGGACTGCAGCTTGGGCAGCCACTCTTCGTCCAGTCGGTCTGCAGGCGCCGAGATCGACAGTCCGGCCAGCAGTTTGCCCTGGTCATCGTAGATGCCCGCAGCGATGCAACGCACCCCCAGTTCCAGCTCCTCATTGTCACGGGCAATACCATATTGGCGCACCCGCGAGAGCTCCCGCTCCAGGACCGGCAACAGGGTGATGCTGTTGCGGGTGTTCCCCGACAGCCCGGTGCGGGCTGCATAGGCGCGCACGCGGATCGGGTCATCGTCGGCCAGGAAGAGCTTGCCCACAGAAGTCAGATGCAGCGGTGCGCGTCCCCCGATGGCACGCACCACCTGCATGCCCGAGCGTTCGCTGTAGGCTCTTTCGATGTACACGATCTCGTCACCCTGGCGAACCGAGAGGTTGACCGGTTGCTGGATCAATTTGTGCAACTCCCGCATGGGCTCGAGTGCTGCATCGCGCACATTGAGCCGCCCCTTGACCATATTTCCGAGCTCGAGCAAGCGCATGCCCAGGCGGTAACTGCCCGCCTCAGGGCGGTCGACAAAGCGGCCCAGCGTCAAATCATTGAGGATGCGGTGGGCGGTGGAAGGATGCAGGCCGGTTTTTTCGCTGATTTCCTTGAGGGAAATGGCGTCTTCCCGGCTGGCCAGCACATCGATCAGTGTGAACATGCGTTCAATCACCTGGATGGTCGGTGTAGCGGGCGCGGTGTGATCAGCTTTTCTCATGGGACTGCTTCGGGAAAACCTGATTTTATGTCGTGAAAAGCGATTCGTGCTCAAAGCGACTTCCACACACCCTCCGACAGAACCTGGGCGGGTCGAAAACCGGACTTGTAGTTCATTTTGGGGCTCTCGGCGATCCAGTAACCCAGGTAAACATGGGGCAGTTCCAGTTGCCGGGCCTGTTCGATTTGCCAGAGCACACCATAGGTTCCGTAGCTGGTGCCGGCCTCGTCGGGTTCATAGAAGGTGTAGACCGCAGAGAGTCCGTCGTTGAGAACGTCCACGATACTGACCATCTTGAGGGCCTGGTTTGCGGGGTCCCTGAACTCGATCAGACGCGAATTGACGCGGCTTTGCAGAAGAAACTGCGTGTACTGGTCAGCGCTGTCGTGGTCCATGCCGCCGCCCGCATGACGACGGTGCTGGTAGCGCAGGTAGAGGTTGTAGTGCTCCTGTTCGAAATGCAGATTCATCACCCGGACCTGCAGATGCCGGTGACGCGCCAGGCTTCTGCGCTGGCTGCGCGAAGGCGCAAAGTCAGCCGCATCCACCCGCAGGGGGACACAGGCCTGGCAGCCATCGCAGTAAGGGCGGTAGGTGAACATGCCGCTGCGCCGAAAGCCCTTGCCAACAAGATCCGAGTAAGTCTCGTTCTGGATCAGGTGACTGGGGGTGGCCACCTGCGAGCGCGCCTGTCGATGGGGCAGGTAGCTGCAAGGGTAGGGCGCAGTCGCATAGAACTGGATCGCCTGGAGGGGAAAGTCCTGGAGCAGGGTCACGGCTTGTCGTCAGGAAACAATGCATTCCAGTATAGGGTTTCCCGGGGCCAGTCGATGGCGGGCCGGCATTGCGCCTCTTGCAAATGGGCGAGGAACTGTGCGCGTGGTATTTCGGCGCCCCCCAGCGAGGCCAGGTGCCGCGTGTTTTGCTGGCAATCGATCATGCGAACCCCATGGTGCCGAGCCACGCTCACGAGCAGGCTGAGTGCCATCTTGGAGCCATCCCGCACCGAGGTGAACATCGACTCGCCAAACACCGCCTGACCCAAAGCCACAAAGTACAAGCCGGCCAGCAGCTGGTCGTCCTGCCAGAGCTCGGCACTGTGGGCGAGGCCACGGTGGTGCAACTCGGTATAGGCCCGCACGATCTCGGGCACGATCCAGGTGCTGCTCTGGCCAGCCCGCGGCTGGCTGGCGCAGCGCGCCATGACCTGAGGAAAGTCGCGGTCAAAGACGAGCGCCACACCGGGACAAAGCAGCCACTGACGCAAGGACTGCCGCAGCGAGCGGCGAATGCGGAACTGGTCCGGTTGCAGCACCATGCGCGGATCGGGGCTCCACCACAGTACTGGCTGACCGGCGCTGTACCAGGGAAAAATCCCTTGCCGATAGGCTTGCTCAAGCTGCTCTGCGTCGAGCGTCCGGCCTGCTGCGAGCAGGCCGGGGGCGGGGCTGTCGGCACCCCAGGCCGACGCCACCGGCGGAAAAGGCTGCCCGGCTTCCAGCCACGCCAAAGATGGGGAGGGGGCTTGTTCCTGCATAGGGCCATTAGACAACAGCCAGACCTTTGGCTTTATCCTTGATGCATGACGCACTGCAACGACTTCCGCTCTTGTGCACCGTTTCGAGTGCGCACCGCCCCTCAACGCAAGACATGAATTCCGACCGCTGATGAGCATCTTCAATCTGTGCAATGGCATTGAGGACTTGCCTTCAGGCATGGGGGCCTGGATGAGCACACGCGAAGGTGGGCGCTCGTGTGCACCCTGGGACAGCTTCAATCTGGGTGACCATGTCGGTGACGACCCCGTGGCTGTCAGGGCCAACCGGCAGCTCCTGGCCGACACCCTGGGCGTGCGACCTGTCTTTCTTCGGCAAGTGCACGGCACCGGCGTGCTCGAAATCAGCCCGCAAACCCCTGACGGCACTGTGGCAGACGCCTGCTTCACATTTGTTCCCGGATTGGCATGCACCATCATGGTGGCCGACTGTCTGCCGGTCCTGCTGTGGGATGCCGAGGGCCAATGGGTGGCTGCTGCCCATGCCGGCTGGCGAGGCTTGGCGGGAGAGGCTGGGGTGGGCGTGCTCGAGAGTCTGTGGACGGCACTGGCCGCACGTGGGGCGAGGGCGGAGCGGGCGCACGTCTGGCTGGGGCCCTGCATTGGCCCGCAGGCCTTCGAGGTCGGGCCGGAGGTGATGCAGGCCTTCGTGCAGGGGTGTGCGCAAGCTCGCTTTGCCTTCAGGCCGGGGCA
The DNA here is from genome assembly GCA_964431215.1 of uncultured Limnohabitans sp. Lineage (GTDB taxonomy): Bacteria > Pseudomonadota > Gammaproteobacteria > Burkholderiales > Burkholderiaceae_C > Limnohabitans_A. The sequence continues at coordinate 3,628 of CAYSIY010000090.1, read as the reverse complement.
GTCAGGCCGACTGCTGGCCGATTTGCCTGCGCTGGCGCGTTTGCGCTTGCGCCAAATGGGGCTGACCCTGGTGTCCGGCAATGATGGCTCGCGCGACTGGTGTACCGCCTCAGGGCCTGCGCGCTTCTTCTCCCACCGGCGTGATGCTGTCCGTCTGGGCAGCAGTGGGCGCATGGCCGCCTGCATCTGGCGCGGCTGATTCCGCGGCCTTGAGCGCCCGTTTGCGTGCCGGAGTGCCCATGATGTAGACCACGATGGACAGCGGCAGCGCACCATAAAGCAAGAGGGTGACGATGGCGCCCAGCACCGTGCCCTGAGGCGAAAAGGCCTCGGCCAGGCTCATGAGCACAACCACGTAAAACCATGCAATCACGACGAGGTACATTTTTTTAGGTACGTTTCTCAAACGCATGTAATTTTGGTGACAATGAAAACATCGACACTGCAGGTGTTCGATGCCGATGAAGGCGCATCAGGAGATTCGAGATGGACACGACCCCGCAATTCTGGGCCCAAATGGGACAAGCCTTCCAGCACAACCTCGGCAAAAGCTTTTCGCAGGCCATGCAGCATTTTCAGTCCATCGACCTGGGCGGCCTGGGCCCGGAGGCGGGCAGCGTGCCCGCCCTGAAATTTCACGCCGACAAGCTGCAGCAGTTGCAGGCGCAGTACTTCAGGGACGCCACCGAGCTGTGGAACCAGAGTCTGCACAACAGCCTGCAGATCAAGGATCGCCGGTTCTCCAGCGAAGCCTGGAGTTCCAACCCCGTGGCGGCATTCAACGCCGCTACCTACCTGCTCAATGCCCGCACCCTGATGGGGCTGGCCGATGCCGTCGATGCCGACCCCAAGATCCGCAGCCGCATCCGCTTTGCGGTGGAGCAGTGGGTGGCCGCTGCAGCCCCCAGCAATTTCCTGGCCTTCAATGCCGAGGCGCAGAAAAAAGCCATCGACACCCAGGGCGAGAGCATTGCCAAAGGCGTCAAGAACCTGATGCACGACATGCAGCAGGGGCATGTCTCCATGACCGACGAAAGCCTGTTCGAGGTCGGCAAGAACGTGGCCACCACCGAAGGCGCCGTGGTCTACGAAAACGAGTTCTTCCAGCTCATCGAATACAAACCGCTGACCGCCAAGGTCTATGAACGTCCCTTTCTGCTGGTGCCCCCCTGCATCAACAAGTTCTACATCCTCGACCTGCAGCCCGAAAATTCCCTGATCCGTTATGCAGTCAGCCAAGGGCATCGCACCTTTGTGGTCAGTTGGCGCAACCCCGATGAGTCCATGGCCCACAAAACCTGGGACGACTACATCGAGCACGCCGCAATCCAGGCCATCGCCACGGTTCGCGAGATCACCGGTGCGCCCAAGATCAATGCCCTGGGCTTCTGTGTCGGAGGCACCATCCTGTCCACCGCCTTGGCGGTTCTGGCTGCGCGTGGCGAGAAGCCTGTGGCCAGCGCCACCTTCCTGACCACCCTGATTGATTTCACCGACACCGGCATCCTGGATGTGTTCATCGACGAGAACTTCGTCAAATTCCGTGAAATGCAGATGGGCCAGGGCGGTCTGCTCAAGGGGCAGGACCTCGCTTCGACCTTCAGTTTTTTGCGCCCCAACGATCTGGTCTGGAACTACGTGGTGGGCAACTACCTCAAGGGCGAGACCCCGCCGCCCTTTGATCTGCTCTACTGGAACAGCGACTCGACCAACCTGCCCGGTCCGTTCTACGCCTGGTATCTGCGCAACACCTACCTTGAGAACAACCTGGTCAAGCCGGCCAAGCTCAAGGTTTGCGGCGAGAAGCTTGATCTCAGGCAAGTCGATTTGCCCGTCTACATCTATGGTTCACGCGAAGACCACATCGTGCCGATTGGCGGCGCCTATGCCAGCACGCAGGTCCTGCCGGGCAAAAAGCGCTTCGTCATGGGCGCATCGGGGCACATTGCCGGAGTGATCAACCCGCCTGTGGCTCAAAAGCGCAGCCACTGGATTGGTGCCGAGGGCAAGTTCCCCAAAGACGTCAACGACTGGATCGCTGGTGCCAAGGAGTTGCCGGGCAGCTGGTGGACCGACTGGTCGCAGTGGCTCAAGGGGCATGCGGGCAAGCAGATCGCTGCGCCCAAAGGATACGGCAAGGGCGCGAAGTACAAGGCCATCGAGCCCGCGCCCGGTCGTTATGTCAAGGCGAAAGCCTGAGAGTTACAGCAAGAAGGAGACTCGAAAGTGGAAGACATCGTCATCGTTTCAGCCGCCCGCACGGCGGTGGGCAAATTTGGAGGCTCCCTGGCCAAGGTGTCTGCGCCCGAGCTGGGCAGCATCGTCATCAAGGAAGCCATCGCCCGTGCAGGACTGGCCTCCGACCAGATCGGTGAAGTCATCATGGGTCAGGTTCTGGCCGCTGGCTCCGGCCAGAACCCGGCACGCCAGGCCATGATGAAAGCCGGTGTGGCCAAGGAAACGCCAGCGCTGACCATCAACGCCGTGTGCGGCTCCGGCCTCAAGGCCGTCATGCTGGCGGCGCAGGCCGTGGCCTGGGGGGACAGCGAGATCGTGGTGGCCGGGGGCCAGGAAAACATGAGCGCCTCGCCACACGTGCTGATGGGCAGCCGCGATGGCCAGCGCATGGGCAACTGGAACATGGTTGATTCCATGATCGTTGACGGGCTGTGGGACGTCTACAACCAGTACCACATGGGCATCACCGCCGAGAACGTGGCCAAGGCGCACGGCATCACCCGTGACATGCAGGACGAACTTGCGCTGGGCAGTCAGCGCAAGGCGGCGGCCGCACAGGATGCCGGCAAGTTCAGGGACGAAATTGTCGATGTGCTGATCCCGCAAAAAAAGGGCGATCCCCTGGTCTTCAACAGCGACGAGTTCATCAACAAAAAAACCAGTGCCGAAGCCCTGGCTGGCCTGCGTCCGGCCTTTGACAAGGCGGGCAGCGTGACCGCGGGCAATGCCTCCGGCATCAACGACGGTGCGGCGGCCGTGGTGGTCATGAGTGCCAAAAAAGCGGCCGCCCTGGGCCTCAGGCCGCTGGCGCGCATTGCCGCATTCGGTACCTCCGGTCTGGACCCGGCCACCATGGGCATGGGGCCGGTGCCCGCCTCGCAAAAAGCCCTGGCCCGTGCCGGCTGGAAGGCGCAGGACGTGGACCTCTTCGAGCTCAATGAAGCCTTTGCCGCTCAGGCCTGCGCCGTCAACAAGGCCCTCGACATCGACCCGCTCAAGGTCAACGTGAACGGGGGCGCGATTGCCATCGGTCACCCCATCGGTGCCTCGGGTTGCCGCATCCTGGTCACCTTGCTGCACGAAATGCAGCGCCGTCAGGCCAGCAAGGGCCTGGCCGCGCTGTGCATTGGTGGCGGCATGGGTGTTTCGCTCGCCCTCGAGCGCGTCTGATTTTTCCTATCCCTCAGCACTCATAACAAAGGAGACACACCATGAGTCAAAAAGTCGCATACGTCACCGGCGGCATGGGCGGCATCGGCACCGCCATCTGCCAGCGCCTGCACAAGGAGGGCTTCAAGGTCATTGCCGGTTGCGGCCCGACCCGTGACTACAAAAAATGGCTGGACGAGCAAAAAGCCCTGGGCTACACCTTTTATGCCTCGGTCGGCAA
>CAYSIY010000089.1:0-8510 GCA_964431215.1 uncultured Limnohabitans sp. | reverse complement strand
GGTGAAGGCAAGGCGTATTCTAAGTTAGCGCTTATGCGCGTTCGCGAGGGTGACGTTCTTTCGCGAGGGTGACGGTAGGCAGCAACAGCGCTTTCATTCAGAGACTGCTTTATGATGCGACAACATCAAGCATCAAAGGGGATCCCCATGCGAACCACGCTAGACATCGCAGAAGACGTTCTTTATGCCGCCAAAGAACTGGCCAAACGCGACAAGAAGTCGATTGGTCAAGTGATTAGCGAATTGGCGCGACGTGCATTTGTTGCGCCTGCTGGGTCCTACCCGCCCGACGAACTCATCGCTGCACCCCAAGTGTCTGAGCGTCTGGCTGCTTTGGGCATTCATCCGCTGCCAAAACGCGGGGGTATCGTGACCAATGAACTGGTCAACCGTTTACGCGACACGGAAGGTGTTTGATGCGTGCGTTACTGGATGTCAACGTGCTTATCGCGCTGCACGATGCCGACCATGTGCATCACACTCGTGCGGCTGAATGGTTCGATGCCAACCACCAGCTCGGCTGGGCCAGCACACCGTTGACGCAAAACGGCTGTCTGCGCATCATGGGGCAAGCGGGCTACAGCAACCCTCAGCCGCTGAGCCAACTGGTGAAGATGCTGCAACGCTCGACCGCTGGCCCCTTGCATGCCTTGTGGGCAGACGACATCAGCTTGCTGGATGCCCAACGGTTCAGGCACACACACATCCACAGTGCCAGACAGCTCACTGACCTTTATTTGCTGGGTCTCGCAGCCAAGCACCAAGGCCGTTTCGTCACGTTCGATCAACGCATTCCATTAACCGCTGTGCATGGTGCACGACCTGATCACTTGGTCGTTCTTTGACACCCTAAGCCATGCCTTTCCGTCATTCCCGCCCCCGCCCCCGCCCCCGCTTTCGCGGGGGTGACGTTGTTTCGCGAGGGTGACGGAAGAGGGGCATCACGGGTCGGCTTATGCCGGGTCGGCGTCGATGCAGTCGATGGCGTGTGTGAGTCGGTAGCCGGTGCCGTGCACCGGCTCAATCAGGCGTTCATCCGGGCAGACCTGTTGCCACTTGGCTCGCAGCCGACTGATCTGGACGCGCAGCTGGTTGGCGCTGGCCGCAGCATCGGTTGGCGCGGGGGGCTCAGGCTTTGTGCGCAGCGCCTGGCCCAGGGCTTGCAGAGAGGCCGCTGCCGGGTAATGGCGGGCCAGCAGGTGCAGCAACTGGGCCTGGGTCGGGTTGATGTGGACGGTGTTGCCGTCGGGCAGGGTCAGTTGTCCGCTGCTCAGGCGCAATTGAAGACGCACTTGAAGGCCCGGGGCCGGGGTGCTGGGGGTGGGGGCAGGCGGTGCAGAGGGGCCCATGCGCCGCTGCATGTTTTGGATGACGGCTTCGATTTCGGTGGTTTGCGCGGGCTTGGTCAGGTAGACATCGGCCCCGGCGGTAAAACCCTTGGCCCGGTGTTCCGGCGCGTTGCGCGCCGTCAGCATGATCAGGCCCATGGCCGGGTGTTGCTCGCGCAGCCGCCTGGCAATGCTGACGCCGTCTTCGCCGGGCAGGTTGAGGTCCAGCACCACCACATCAACAGGCCGGGTGCTCAGGTGCTGGTCAAGCGCGGCACCGTCGCCCACGCCGCTGACCTGCCAGCCCGGACGGCTGAGGTGAAAGACCAGCTCTTCGCGCAGGATGTCGTAGTCTTCCACCACCACGATGTTCAGCACGGCAGTTCCAGCTCGAAAACAATGTGCTCGTCTTCGGGCAGGTAGCGCACATGCCCCTGGGCCTGCCGGGCGACGCCATGAACCCAGCTCAGGCCCAGCCCGGTGCCCGAGAGGTGTTGCGCGGTGTCGGCGCGGTAGTACTTGCTGAACAGCTTTTGCGGGTCGGGTTTGCCCGCGCGGCCCACCGCATTGCGCACCCGGATGCGCAGCCTGGGGGCCTCATCGCTGCCATCTTCCGGACGCTGGATCTGCACTTGCAGTTGCACGGCCGAGTGGTCAGGGGAGTATTTGAGGGCGTTGTCCAGCAGGTTGTTGACCATCAGGCCCAGCAGCATGGGGTCGGTGTGCACGGTTTGGCCGGGCGGCGGAGCCTGCAGCGCGATGCGGCTGTCCTGTCCGCTGCGGGCCACCCAGTCCTGCACCAGTGGGTCCAGATCGGCGGCTTTGAACTGCAGAGGGCTGTCGGTGTTTTCCATGCGGTCCATGTCGCGGCTGCGTTCGAGCACCTGGTCAATGCTTTGCACAGCGTGGTCGATGTGCGTGAGCCGGGTTTGCACCGACGGTTCGGGCTGGAGCAGGCGTTGCAACGATTGCCCGGCCAGGCGAATGGCCGCCAGCGGACTCTTGAGTTCGTGCAGCAGCATGCCCATGAAGTGCCGGGTGTGGGCGTGCTGGCGTTCCTCGCTGGCCAGTTGCAGCTCCACTTGCTGCGCATGCAGGCGTGTCTGCTCGGCTTCGCGGGCCTTGAGGATGTCGTTGTAGAGCGCCACGATGAACTGCATGGCCACCACGCCGGCAATCGGCAACAGGGCCGGGAAGAGGTGGTTTTCCTGCAGCGGCACCACCTTCAGCAAGGGCAGCGCGAAATACGTGGCGGTGCCAATGGTCATCAAGTAGGTGCTGCGCATGACCCAGCGCAACTGCGGGTTGGGCGTGTTGATGAACCACAGCAGCACAAAGCCGATGAAGGTTGAAAGCGCCATGAGCAGGGTATTGAGGCCCAGCGCCAGCCTGGCTTGGCCCAGCAGGGCCAGCACCAGAAACCCGGCACACAGCGCCGTCAGGAAGGCCTCGACCCAGGCGAGCCAGCGGTGAGTTGAAAACCGCCTGAAGACCACCCAATGGAACAGGGTGGCCAGCAGCAGGTTCAGAATGGTCAGCAAGGTGGTCAGAAAGTCCACTTTCGCAGGCTGTTCGGGCCAGATGTAGCGTGCTGCAAAGCCCATCATGAACATCAGGAAGACAAAGGTCTGGAACTGGAACGCCGCACCGGCGGCCCACAGGCTGTCGCGCGTGATGCCCCAGCGAAGCAGGGAGCTGACGGCAATGATCAGCAGGGCGCCCATGTACAGGCCCATGCCCAGTTGCAGACCGCTGTCCCAGGCCGCCGCCTGGTTGGGCGTCATCAGGCTGAAGTGGATGACGTGGGCGCTGGTGGTTTGCAGGCGGACATAGACCACGGTGCCTTGCCCTGGCCGGAGGTCCAGGTCAAAGCTGGGGTAGAGCTCCTTGCGTTCACGGCTGGCGTAGGCGGTGCGGTCACCGGCCTGGTGGGCTCGCCATGCGCCACCGGCTTCCTGGCGGTACAGGCGCAGATCGTCCAGTTGCTGGGGCCGGACCATGAGCACGGCTTGCGCGGCGGCGTCGGTGGGCGCAAGTTCGATGCGAAACCAGGTCACGGCGGGGGTAGGGCCGCGCGAGAACGGCACCCGAATCGGCGTGAAGTCCTTGCCGATCACATCGGGCAAGTCGGCTTGCTCAGTGGCGTCCAGAACGGCCGAAATTTTCATTTCGGGCAGATGGGCCGGTCCAGCAGCCCAGGCCCCCAGGTTCAGCAGCAGGCCCAAGGCCAGTGCCACCCACACGTTGAGCCATCGTGTAAAAGTGCTTTGCAGCATGTATGTCCCCTTTTTATGGGGCCGTAGTGTAGAGCCATGGACCCCCGCCCCCGCTTTCGCGGGGGTGACGTTCTTTCGCGAGGGTGACGAGCGCGGGCAGGCCGTGTTTTGCTCTGGCCTTCTGGCATTTTTCGTCGCCGGGCTGCAGTTCGCGGCAGGGGCTGGTGCGCTGCTCGTAAACGCTGCAGGCCACCCGTTGGCCGATCTCGCCCACCAGCGCAGCGCAGCGCGGGCTTTTGCTGTGGGTGCCCTGCATGCACGCCATGACCGGCGTCAGGGGTTCGTACAGGTCCTCGGGCAAACCGCGCTCGGCCGCTTCGGCCCAGTAAAAAGACACCCGGAAGTGGGCGCAACAGGCACCGCAGCGGGTGCAGGGGCTGTCGTCAGGATGAGGCAGAGGGGACTGGCTCATGGGCGCTGCGGTCCGCAAAGTTCAGGCCAGCACCTTGCGCGGGTTGAGGAGGTTCTGCGGGTCCAGCGCCTGCTTGATGGCCCGCATCATGGCCAGGGCCGTGGGGTCTTTGTAGTGCGGCAGCTTGTCGGCCTTGAGCTCGCCCACGCCGTGCTCGGCGCTGATGGAGCCGCCAAAGCGGGCCACCTGGTCAAACACCAGGCGGTTGACCAGCTCTTCGCGCTCTTGCAGAAAAGCCGGGCCATCGGTCCCTTCGGGGGCCTGCACGTTGTAGTGCAGGTTGCCGTCGCCCAGATGTCCGAAGTTCACCAGCCGGACGCCCGGTATCTCGCGCTCCAGCAGGGCATCGGTTTCGGCCACGAAGGCCGGAATGCGCGAGACCGGCAGGCTGATGTCGTGCTTGATGTTCAGGCCTTCTTTGGCCTGGGCCAGCGGAATGCTCTCGCGCAGCTGCCAGAGCGCACGGGCCTGGGCGATGTTTTCGGCCACCACCGCATCGCTCACGCAGCCGGCTTCGATGGCGGCTTCGAGCAGACCCTCGAACTGCTGGCGGGCGTGCGCCGCGCTTTCGCTGTCCGAATTCTCCAGCAAGACGCACCACGGGGTTTCCTGGAACAGTGGCACGCGCAGTTGCGGGTCATGCTTGCCCACCAGGCTCAGGGCAAATTGCCCCATGACCTCAAAGCCCGTCAGGCCGGGGCCGAGCCTGGCGTGGGCCAGGCCCAGCAGTTGCACGGCGGCTGGGAGGCCGGGCACAGCGGCCCAGGCGGTCAGGGTGGCGGCGGGCAAGGGGTAGAGCTTGAGGGTGGCGGCGGTGATGATGCCCAGCGTGCCTTCACTGCCGATCATCAGGTGGCGCAGGTCGTAGCCGGTGTTGTCTTTGCGCAGACCCGACAGGCCGTTCCAGACCTCGCCCTGGGCGCTCACCACTTCCAGGCCCAGGCACAGGTCGCGGGCATTGCCGTAACGCAGCACCTGGGTGCCGCCCGCATTGGTGCCCAGGTTACCGCCGATGGTGCAACTGCCCGCGGCGGCCAGACTCAGCGGAAACAGCAAACCCGCCTGTTCGGCCACCTCCTGCAGGTGTTGCAGCACACAGCCGGCCTCCACCGTCAGGGTCAGGTTGTCCTTGTCCAGTGCGCGCACCGCCTTCATGCGGGCGAGGCTGAGCACCACCTGGGTGCCGCTGTCGTCCGGCACCGAGCCGAGCACCAGCCCGGTGTTGCCGCCCTGCGGGACGATGGAGACGCCCGGGGTGGCGGCGCAGGCCTTGACCACGGCAGCCACTTCGGCGGTGCTGCCCGGCCGCACCACGGCCAGCGCCCGGCCCCGGTGCCGCCTGCGCCAGTCCTGCTCCCAGGCCGAGAGGTCGGCACCCGGGTCGTCATGGGTCAGCACATGGCTGTCGCCGCAGATGGCGCGCAAGCGGGCTGTCAATGCGCTCATGCTGCTGGCCGGGCCGCTGCCTGGCGCACGGCCTTGAAGCGGCTGCGCACATGCAGGCCGCAGGCCACAAACAACACCAGGCACAAAGCCCCCTGGACCATGGCCAGTGCATTGGCCGGCCAGGGGTCGGACCAGCCGCGCACGCAGGCCTCGGTAAAGTACAGCCACACCGCCAGACTGACCCAGCGGTAGGTGTACATGCGCAGCTTGAGCAGGCCCGGCATGGCCAGCGTGAGGGGCAGCACCTTGATGGCCCACCAGGAGCCGCCCGGACGCAGCGGGGCCAGCCACAGCTCCCAGGCCAGGCCCAGCGCCACCAGGCCCAGCACACTGGCCACAGCGAGCTGGCGGGCAAGCAGAACCCCGGGGGGGACAAGAGGCGGCGCGGAAGGCAGGTTCGTGTTCATGGCGGTGGCATGATACCGGCCTATGACACCTTCCCCTGACTGGAAAGCCAAAACCCTTCATGGGCTGCGAGCCTGGTGGCAGGAGCTCGCCGAGTTTCCATGGCGTCAGATGGGCGGCGTGCTCTACCGCCATTTTCGTGACGCGCGTCTGGGGGTGAGCGCCAGTTCCCTGACCTTCACAACCGTGCTGGCCCTGGTGCCGCTGTTCACCGTCGGGCTGGCGGTGTTCTCTGCGTTTCCGGTGTTCGGCCAGTTCCAGGACACGCTCCAGCGCTGGCTGGTGGACAGCCTGGTGCCCGAGAGCATTTCGCGTCAGGTGCTGGGCTATCTGACGCAGTTCTCCCGCAAGGCCAGCCGTCTGGGCTCGCTGGGGCTGGTGGCGGTGCTCCTGTCTGCCGTGGCCCTGATGGTGACGATCGAGCGCACGCTGGGGCAGATCTGGAACGTCGGGAATCCGCGCCCCCTGCAGCAGCGCCTGATCCTTTACTGGTCGGCCATCACCCTCGGTCCGCTGCTGCTCGGCGCCAGCATCGCCATCACGTCTTATGTCACCACCGCCTCGCGCGGTGTGGTCGATGTGCTGCCCGGCGGTCTGCGTTGGCTGCTCGACAGCTTTGAATTCCTGCTGTTGGTGCTGTGCATCAGCGGGCTGTACTTTTATGTGCCCAACGCCCGTGTGCGCTGGCGACATGCGTTCACGGCGGGCTTGATGGCCACCCTCGGGATCGAGCTGGCCAAAAAAGGGCTGACGGCTTACCTCTCCGGCATGCCCACTTATTCGGCCATTTATGGCGCGTTTGCGGCGCTGCCCATCCTGCTGGTCTGGATTTACATGGCCTGGCTGGTGGTCTTGCTGGGGGCCGTGGTGGCTTCGAGCCTGCCCGAATTCGGGCGCACCCGCTTGCGCACGCCCCATGGCGCGGGCTGGTCATTTCGCCTGGCGCTGGAGGTGCTCTCGCACCTGAGGGCGGCGCGCACCCAGCCGAGCCATGGTTTGAGTCGCACGCACTTGGCCACGCTCATGCGGGTTCAGCCCGGCCAGCTTGACGCGGCGCTCAGGCCTCTGGTTGAACTCGACTGGGTGGGCACCTTGCAGGAGCAGGGCGCTGCCGACCCCCGGCATGTGCTGCTGATCGAGCCCGACAAAACCCCGCTGGCCCCTTTGGCAGAGCGCCTGCTCCTGAAGTCTGCCCACAGTGGGGGCGGTTTCTGGCAGGCCACCCGGCTCGACCAGCTCATGCTGGCGACCGTGTTGCCCAAGGCCTGAGCCGTCCCCAGACCGGTGCCCGTTCAGGCGGTCGCTGCGGGCTCGGGCTTGACCTCGGGCTTGAAGGCCACCAGGAAATCCTGGAGCGCTCGCAGCACCCCGTCGGGGGCTTCGGTCATCAGGGCGTGCCCGGCAGGCAGCTTCACGACGTGGGCGTTTTTGGCCTGTTCGATCAGGCTTTGCGCGGCTTTCGGGGGCGTCATCTGGTCCTGGCTGCCCAGCACGAACAGGGTGGGGCACTGCACTTGCGCCATCGCGCGCTCGCCGTCGGCATAACTGTCGCAGGCCTTGAAGCCGCTGTGGAACACATTGACCCGGGTATTGCTCGCCAGCACCCGGCGCATGAGGGCGCGGCTGCCGCCATACAGCCAGGTGCCGGGGCCCAGCGCCGAGGGGGGCGGTGCCAGCGTCGAGTGCGAAAAAGTGTTGACCATGTCGATGGCCTTCATCGGGGCCGACACCGATGCCTCGAGCAGGGCGGGCGAGACCCGCATCGGAAAAGCCGTGCCCACCAGCACCAGTTGGCTCACCCGTTCGGGCGCGCGTGCGGCCGTTTCCAGCGCAATCAAGGAGCCAAAGCTGTGCCCGACCAGCACGGCTTGTGGCACGCCTGCTGCGTCCAGCAGCTCCAGGATGGCCGAGCTGGCCTCTTGCACGCTGGCCGGCGGCTCGCCAGCGCTTTTGCAGTGGCCGGGCAGGTCAATGGCCAGCACGTTCCAGCCGTGGTGGGCCAGATAGCGGCTTTGCAGAATCCAGACGCTGTGGTCATTGAGCACGCCGTGGATGAAAACCACGGTGGGTTTGGCGGCGTCAAAGTCCTTGCCGCCGGTGTAGGCGTAAATGTTGCCGATCTTCATGCGGCTTTCTCCGCTGCTTTGAGCGCTTTTTTCAGATCGTCGATCAGATCTGCCGGGTCTTCCAGGCCAATCGACAGGCGGATCGTGCCGGGGCCGATGCCTGCTTGCGCCAGCGCCTCGTCGTTCATGCGAAAGTGCGTGGTGCTGGCCGGGTGGATCACCAGGCTTTTGGCGTCGCCCACATTGGCCAGGTGGCTGAACAGCTTGAGCGCCTCGATGAAGGCCTGGCCCTGCTTGCGGCTGCCTGCGATGTCGAAGCTGAAGACCGAGCCCGCACCGCGCGGCAGCAGTTTTTGGGCCAGCGCGTGGCTGGGGTGGCTTTGCAGCAGCGGGTGGCCGACCCGGCTGACCAGCGGGTGGCTGGCGAGGAACTCGACCACCCTGGCGGTGTTGTCCATGTGGCGGGCCATGCGCAGCGGCAGGGTTTCGATGCCCTGCAAAATCAGCCAGGCGCTGTGCGGACTCAGGCAGGCGCCGAAGTCGCGCAGGCCTTCGCGGCGGGCGCGCAGCAAAAACG
>CAYSIY010000088.1:0-8512 GCA_964431215.1 uncultured Limnohabitans sp. | reverse complement strand
CGGACAACGCGCGCTCCGAGATCGAGGACGTGATCGGCATCGACGCGACCGAGGCCATACCCTGCTCCGCCAAAACCGGCCTGGGCATTGATGAGATTTTGGAGGCCATCGTCGCCAAGGTGCCGCAGCCCAAGGGCAATCCAGACGGCGCCTTGCGCGCCATGATCATCGACAGCTGGTTTGACAGCTATGTCGGCGTGGTGATGCTGGTGCGCGTGGTGGACGGGCGTTTGCTGAAAAACGAGCGCATCAAGCTGATGGCTACGGGAGCCTGTTACGAGGCCGGCAGCCTGGGTGTGTTCACCCCGGCCAACCAGCCGCGCGAGAGCCTGCAAGCGGGCGAGGTGGGCTACATCATCGCTGGCATCAAGGAGCTCAAGGCGGCCAAGGTGGGCGACACCATCACGCTGGAAAAGAAGCTGCCCAACAACATGGGTTCGGCCACCGAGGCGCTGCCCGGCTTCAAGGAAATCCAGCCGCAGGTGTTTGCCGGCCTCTACCCGACCGAAGCCAACCAGTACGATGCGCTGCGCGACGCGCTGGAGAAACTGCAGCTCAACGACGCCTCGCTGCAGTACGAGCCTGAAGTCTCGCAAGCGCTGGGCTTTGGCTTTCGCTGTGGTTTCCTGGGCCTGCTGCACATGGAAATCGTCCAGGAGCGTCTGGAGCGTGAGTTTGACCAGGACCTGATCACCACCGCGCCCAGCGTGGTGTACGAAGTCCTCAAGGGCGATGGCGAAGTCATCATGGTGGAGAACCCCTCCAAGATGCCTGAGCAGGCGCGCATCCAGGAAATCCGTGAGCCCGTCGTGACGGTGCACCTGTACATGCCGCAAGACTATGTCGGCCCCGTGATGACGCTGGCCAACCAGAAGCGCGGCGTGCAGATCAACATGGCCTACCACGGCCGCCAGGTCATGCTGACCTACGAGATGCCGCTGGGCGAGATCGTGCTGGACTTCTTTGACAAGCTCAAATCGGTCAGCCGTGGCTACGCCTCGATGGACTACGAGTTCAAGGAATACCGGGCCTCGGATGTGGTCAAGGTCGACATCCTGCTCAATGGCGAGAAGGTCGATGCCCTGTCCATCATCGTGCACCGCAGCCAGTCGCAATACCGTGGCCGGGCAGTGGCCGCCAAGATGCGCGAGATCATCAGTCGTCAGATGTTCGATGTGGCCATTCAGGCCGCCATTGGGGCCAACATCATTGCCCGTGAGACCATCAAGGCCTTGCGCAAGAACGTGCTGGCCAAGTGCTATGGCGGTGACATCACCCGCAAGCGCAAACTGCTGGAAAAGCAGAAAGCGGGTAAAAAACGCATGAAACAAATCGGTTCGGTCGAGGTGCCGCAAGAGGCCTTCCTCGCCATCCTGCAAGTGGAAGACTAAATGCCCATCCTGACTGCCATCATCCTGGCTGCCTTTGGCGGCTACATCGTCGGTTGGTACTTCGACCTCATCGAAGGCAATTTCGCGCTGCTGCTGCTGCTCGCCAGCGTGGTCACGGGCATTTACTGGCTGGCCGAGCGTTTTTACTTCCTGCCGCAACGCCAGGCGGCTGCGGCGCGACTGGAAGCCGAAACGGCCAGCCGTCGCCAAGAGCTGCAGCGCATGGGCATCGAGAAAGTCGATACCGACACCCGTGAAGCCCAGCAAAAACTGCTGATGCAACCCTGGTGGCTGGACTGGACGGCGGGTCTGTTCCCCGTCATCGTGACCGTCTTCATCCTGCGCTCCTTTCTGTTCGAGCCCTTCAAGATCCCTTCGGGCTCGATGATCCCGACGCTGCACATCGGTGACCTGATCCTGGTCAACAAATTCCACTACGGCATCCGTCTGCCGGTGGCCAACACCAAGCTCACCGAGGGCCAACCGGTGCAGCGTGGCGATGTGATGGTGTTCCGTTACCCGCCCAAGCCCAGCGTGGACTACATCAAGCGCGTGGTCGGTATTCCGGGTGACGAGGTGGCCTACCTCAACAAAAAGCTCACCCTCAACGGCCAGCCGGTCGTCAGCGAGGCCTTGCCCGACTACTTTGACGATTCCACCATGCGCTACTTCCGCCACGCGAGCGAGCAGCTGCCGGGCAAGGCCCACCAGATCATCATCGACAACGAGCGCCCGGCCTTCATCCCCGGTGCCGAGGAGTTTCCCTTCAGGGACCAGTGCCGCTACAGCGTCGAGGGCGTGGTCTGCAAAGTTCCCGAGGGCCATTACTTCATGATGGGGGACAACCGCGACAATTCGCTCGATTCCCGCTACTGGGGGTTTGTGCCGGACAAAAACATCGTCGGCAAGGCCTTCTTTGTGTGGATGAATTTCGGCAACCTCAAGCGCATCGGTTCTTTCGACTGACCCCGTGAGCACCCCCGACCTCCTGTCCGCCTTGCAGATCCGTCTGGGCCACGCTTTTCGTGACCGGGCCTTGCTGCAACAGGCCACCACCCACCGCAGTTTCGGCATCGACCATAACGAACGCCTCGAGTTTCTCGGTGACTCGGTGCTCAACCTCGCGGTGGCGCACCTGCTCTACACCCAGCTCAGTCAGTTGCCCGAAGGCGATCTCTCGCGTGTGCGTGCCAATCTGGTCAAGCAGGACACCTTGCATGAGCTGGCCGTGCGGATCGGATTGCCCGAGGTGATCCGCCTGGGCGAAGGCGAGTTGCGCTCGGGTGGCCGCAAGCGGCCCTCCATACTGGCCGATGCGCTGGAGGCCGTGATTGGTGCGGTGTACCTGGATGGCGGCTACAGTGCCGCCCAAGCCTTGGTCGAGCGGCTGTTCAAAAACGTCGACATCCAGCCGCAAATGCAGGCCGCCGCCAAGGACCCCAAGACGGAGTTGCAGGAATGGCTGCAAGCCCGCAAACTGGCCTTGCCGCAGTACACCGTCATGGCCACCACCGGGGCTGCACATCGCCAGACCTTTGAAGTGGCCTGCGAGGTGCGCGAGCTGCGCCAATCCCAGCGGGGCCTCGGAGCTTCACGCCGCGCGGCGGAGCAAGCCGCCGCCGCTGCCCTGCTCGACAACCTCAAGAACACCCACGCATGAACGATCCCCGCCCCACCGACCAACCCTCCGCACCTGTGCACCGCCGCGCGGTCGAGATTCCCGGCGTCACGGTCCAGCCGCGCAGTGCCGACGAAGCGGTACAGGCGGGCATCGAAGCGCCATCAACGGCTGAAGCGGCGTCGCTGGCGGACGGGCAGCGTTGTGGCCTCATCGCCATCGTCGGTAAGCCCAACGTGGGCAAGTCCACCCTGCTCAATGCGCTGGTGGGCCAGAAGATCAGCATCACCTCGCGCAAGGCGCAGACCACGCGTCACCGCATCACCGGCATCCGCAATCGCGAACAGACCCAATTCGTGTTTGTGGACACGCCCGGTTTTCAGACCCGGCACAGCACGGCGCTCAACAAATCGCTCAACAAGACGGTCATGGGCGCGGTGGGCGATGTGGACCTGGTGCTGTTTGTGGTCGAGGCGGGCAGCTTCACCCTGGCCGACGCCAAAGTGCTGTCCCTGCTCAAGCCCGGCATCCCGGTGCTGCTGATCGCCAACAAGCTCGACATGGTTCACCGGCGCGCCGAAGTGGCCCCCTGGCTGCGGGACATGCAGGCGCGCCACCCCTTTGCCGAGTTCGTGCCGATGTCGGCCAAGCAGCCCAAGGACATCGAGCGCCTGCTGGGCATTTGCGACAAATACCTGCCCGAGCAGGGCTGGTGGTACACCAACGACGAACTCACTGACCGCAGCGAAAAATTCCTGGCCAGCGAAATCATCCGCGAAAAGCTCTTTCGCCTCACCGGTGACGAGCTGCCCTACACCTCCACCGTGGTGATCGAGAAGTTCGATGAAGAACCGGGCAAGACCGCCAGCCGCATGGTGCGCATTGCGGCCACGATTGTGGTCGAGCGCGACGGCCACAAGGCCATGGTGATTGGTGAGAAGGGCGAAAAGCTCAAGCGCATCGGCACCGAATCGCGTGTCGAGCTCGAAAAGCTGCTGGACGCCAAGGTCTTCATCGAGCTGTGGGTCAAGGTGCGTTCCGGCTGGGCCGATGACGAAGCCCGCGTACGCAGTTTCGGCTATGAATAACGCATATGGCCACCAAGCGGATCGCTGATGAGCCCGCCTACGTGCTGCACCGCTACGACTGGAGCGAAACCAGCCTGATCCTGGAGGTCTTCACACGACAGCATGGGCGCGTGGCGCTGGCCGCCAAAGGGGTCAAACGACCGACATCGAGCTTCCGCCCGGTGCTGCTGCCATTGCAGCCACTGTCGATCACCTATGGCGGCGAGGGCGACGTGCGCACCCTCAAGGGGGCCGAATGGGTCGGTGGGCATGTGATGCCCACCGGCGAGGCGCTGCTTTCGGGCTACTACCTCAACGAGCTGCTGATGCGCCTGCTCGCGCGCGACGACCCGCACCCGGTGCTGTTTGATGTGTATGCCGCCACCGTGCGCCTGCTGGCCAGCGGTGACGCAGACGCCCTGCAGTGGGCGCTGCGGGGTTTCGAGTTGCTGCTGCTGCGCGAGCTCGGATTTTTGCCCGCACTGGATGTGCAGACCTTGAGCCTGCAGCCCCTGCAGTCCGAAGACCGCTACGCCCTCGTGCCCGAAGCCGGCCTGCAATGGGTGCCGCCGCCAGAGCGCCAGGCGCTCACCGGCGCGCAGTGGCTGGCTTTGCAAAAGGCGCTCGATGACCCGCTGCCTTTTGCCGCCCTGCTGCGCGAATGCGCCGACCTGCTGGGCCTGCTGCAGCGGCCCTTGCGGCATCTGCTCAACTACCATTGCGGGGTGGGGGCCTTCCGCACCCGCCAGATGATGCTCGACATCCAAAGCCTATGAATGCCTCACCCTCTCGTGCAGGTGCCCGTGTGGCGCTCTCGGTCAACGTCAACAAGGTCGCGCTGCTGCGCAACTCGCGCCACCTGGGTATTCCCAGCGTGACACGTGCCGCCGAGCTGTGCCTGCAGGCCGGAGCGCAGGGCATCACCATCCACCCGCGTCCGGACGAGCGCCACATCCGCGCCAGCGATGTGGCTGAGCTGGCTGCGCTGATGAAGGCCTGGCCTGACCGGGAATTCAACATCGAGGGCAACCCCTTTCACAACCTGATGGCGCACGTGCGCACCGTGCGCCCGCAGCAGGTGACCTTTGTGCCCGACAGCGAGGGCCAGTTCACCAGCGACCACGGCTGGACCTTCCCGCAGGACGCCGAACGCCTCAAGCCGCTGATCGCCGAATGCCGGGCGCTGGGCGTGCGCGTCAGCCTGTTCATGGACCCGATGCCTGAACAGATGGCCGCTGCCCGTGCCGTGGGCGCCGACCGGGTGGAGCTCTACACCGAGCCCTATGCCGCTTCCTGGGGAACGCCGGAAAACGCCGCACAACTGCAACGCTACGCTGCCGCCGCGCAGGCCGCGCTGGAGGCAGGACTGGGCCTCAATGCCGGTCACGATCTCAACCGTGACAACCTGCCGGCCTTTGTCAAAGCGGTGCCTGGCCTTCAGGAAGTCTCGATCGGCCATGCCCTGATCGGCGATGCGCTGGAGATGGGCTACGCCGCTACGGTGCAGGCCTACCTGGCCTGCCTGCAAACATGATCTACGGCATCGGCACCGACATCTGCGACATCCGCCGCATTCGCGCCAGTCTGGAGCGGCACGGCGAGCGCTTTGCCGCCAAGGTCCTTTCGGCAGCCGAACTGGCCACCTGGAAGGCCCGCAGCACGCGCTGGCCCGAGCGGGGCATCCGTTATCTGGCCACGCGCTTTTCAGCCAAGGAAGCCTTCAGCAAGGCCATTGGCCTGGGCATGCGCATGCCCATGAGCTGGCGCCTGTGCGAAGTGGCCAAACGGCCCAGCGGGCAGCCCTTCATCGTGCTGCATGGTGAACTCAAGACCTGGTTCGAGGCCCAGGGCCTCAAAGCCCACATCACCGTGACCGACGAGAGCGAATACGCCGCCAGTTTCTGCGTGGTGGAGATCGACCCACCTTCCCTCTCACCTCCCCGTCATCCCCAACTGCCTACTCGTCATTCCCAACTGCCTCCCCGTCATTCCCGCGAAAGCGGGAATCCATGACCCCATGAACCCCCGATCCAGCCGGGCATGACCCCCCCCATGAACTTGCACGCCCCCCTGATCCTCGACATGGCCGGCACCACACTGAGCGCCGACGACCGTCGCCGTCTGCGGCATCCGCTCACCGGTGGACTCATCCTGTTTGGACGCAACTGGCAAAGCCGCGCCCAGTTGGCCGCGCTGTGTGCCGAGGTCAAAAGTCTGCGTCCCGACCTCCTGATTGCAGTGGACCATGAGGGCGGACGCGTGCAGCGTTTCCGTACCGATGGTTTCACCCACCTGCCGCCCATGCGCGCCTTGGGCGAAATGTGGCTGCAAGATGGCAAGGGCATGCCGGGCTCGGGTGCGCTGCAAGCCTGCGAAGCCGCCACTTCGGCAGGCTTTGTGCTGGCCAGCGAGCTGCGGGCCTGCGGTGTGGACTGGAGCTTCACGCCCGTGCTGGATTTGGACCACGTGGATGAAGCCCCCACGCAAGGGCGTGCCCTTGCTGCCCCCCGAGGGGGCTCGGGAAGCTTGGGGCGGCCCGGCGCTTCCCGAAGTGGGGTGATCGGTGACCGCGCCTTTGCCCGCGATCCACGCATCGTCACCGTGCTGGCCCGCTGCCTGATGCAGGGCCTGCTCCAGGCCGGCATGGCCAATTGCGGCAAACACTTTCCGGGGCATGGGGCCGTCCAGGCCGACTCTCATGTGGCCCTGCCGGTGGACAGGCGCAGCCTCAAGGCCATCCTGGCCGATGACGCCTTGCCCTACACCTGGCTGGGCAGCGTGCTGACGGCCGTCATGCCTGCGCATGTGATCTACAGCAAGGTGGATGCGTGCCCGGCCGGCTTCTCCGCCCGTTGGGTGCGGGACATCCTGCGCGGTCAGCTCGGCTTTGATGGCGTGGTTTGCACCGACGATTTGTCCATGGCGGCCGCCCGCCAGATCGGCGGGCGCGAACTGAGCTACACCGAGGCGGCGCTCAGCGCATTGGAGGCCGGCTGCGATCTGGCCCTGCTGTGCAACCGGTCCACAGTCGACGGTGGTGCTGAACTCGATACCGTGCTGGACGAGCTGGCCGAAGCCCAGCTCAAGGGCCGATGGGTACCCGACGAGGCCAGCGAAGAGCGCCGCCTGAACCTGCTGCCGCGCACCCCGGCGCGCGCCTGGGACGAGCTGGTGCGTAGCCGTGACTACATGCAGGCGCTTGACCGTCTGCCTTGATTTTCTGGAAACCTGATGAATTGGATTGCACGCATATTCATGAGTCTGCTGGGCCTGGGCCTGCTGGCTGGCCTGCTGCTGGGGCTGGGCGTCTACATCGTCTATGCCACGCTGCGCTGGCTGATCACGGGGCGCAAACCTCAGGTGGTGCTGGTCTGGCAGCAGTTTCGCCAGATGCGCCAAGGGGCAGGCATGCGCTGGGGCGGTCGTATGCCCCAGCCCCCCGGCACGCCCCCGTACCCGCATGACGATGTGCTGGATGTCCAGGCGCGTGAGGTGCCCGATTCTGACCCGCGCCTGCCCGATGACCGCCCCCGCTGAGGCTCAATGCTTTGGGTTGGACACCCGGTTTGCCCTGCCCGCCGCCGACCCGGGCGCCATCCCGTGTGCTTCCCGTGCGCATCCCGTGCGCCCTTCAGGCGGCGCGATAATGGCCTTCTCCTCAACGCAATAAAAGGAATCCATGATGATGAAAAAGCAAGCCACTGCCCTGACCCTGGTCGCCCTGCTGAGCCTGCCTGCTGCAGTGCAAGCCCAGGAGGTGTACGTTGGCGCGGGTCTGTTTGGTGTTCAACTGGGTTACGCCCACAGCATCCACCCGAGCTTCAATCTGCGCGCCGATCACATGACCGCAGGCCAGCGCAGTGACAGCCAGAGGGAATCGGGCACCACCTACCAGACCCAGCTTGACCTGAGCCGCACCGCCTTGCTGGCCGACTGGTTTCCGTTTGAAAGCAGCGGCTTTCGCCTGACCGGTGGCGTGTCATTCAACAAGATCGGTGTGGATCTCAAGGCCGGTGGCGCGGGTTCCACAGTCGACATCAACGGCAAAAGCTACGCCCTGGGGGCCAACGACACCCTCAATATCCAGGTCAAGCTGCCCAACAGCACTCCCTATCTGGGCTTTGGCTGGGGCCACAAGCCCAGCGGCAAGGGCTGGGGTTTTCATACCGACCTGGGCTTTTTGCTGGGCAGCTTCAAGGTGACCGAGAGCCGGGGTGGCGCACTGGCCAACGGCGGTGCTTTGGGCGTGACCCAGGCCGACATGGACAAGGAACTGGCCGATGTCCGCGACGGCGTGGCCAAACTCAAGTTCCTGCCGCAGATCACGCTGGGCGTGTCTTACCGTTTCTGAGCGCCGACTGTCCTGTACAGCTCAGCCCGCCTCGTGCTCGCGGCGCAGCGCCGGGAACAGGATGATGTCGCGGATGCTGGGGCTG
>CAYSIY010000087.1:0-8529 GCA_964431215.1 uncultured Limnohabitans sp. | reverse complement strand
GAAGGTCGTGGGCAAGGACCCGAAAAAGATCAAGCTGGTCACGTCTGGCGCGGGTGCTGCGGCGCTGGCCTGCCTGGGCCTGCTGGTCAAGCTGGGCATCCCGCGCGAGAACATCTGGGTGACCGACCTGGCGGGTGTGGTCTACGAGGGCCGTACCGAGCTGATGGACGAGGACAAGATCCAGTTCGCGCAGAAGACCGATCAGCGCAAGCTGGCCGAAGTGATCGAGGGCGCCGACGTCTTCCTGGGGCTGTCCGCCGGCGGTGTGCTCAAGCCCGAGATGGTGGCCAAAATGGCGGCCAGGCCGTTGATTCTGGCGCTGGCCAACCCCACGCCCGAAATCCTGCCCGAAGAGGTCAAACAGGTGCGCGATGACGCCATCATGGCCACCGGACGCACCGATTACCCCAATCAGGTCAACAACGTCCTGTGTTTTCCCTACATCTTCCGGGGGGCGCTGGACAGTGGTGCCACCACCATCACGCTGGAGATGGAAATCGCCGCTGTGCATGCCATTGCCGAGCTGGCGCAAGCCGAGCAAAGCGAAGTCGTGGCGGCGGCGTATGTGGGCCAGCCGCTGGCCTTCGGTCCGGAATACCTGATTCCCAAACCCTTCGATCCGCGCCTGATGATGAAAATTGCGCCGGCGGTGGCCCAGGCCGCTGCCGACAGCGGCGTGGCTTCGCGTCCGATCACCGATATGGACGCCTACCGCGAGCGCTTGCAGGGTTTTGTCTACGCTTCGGGCACCACCATGAAGCCCATCTTTCAGGCCGCCAGGCGTGCGCTCAAGAAGCGGGTGGCCTACAGCGAAGGCGAGGAAGAGCGGATTTTGCGTGCTGCACAGATCGTGGTGGACGAGGGCATTGCCCGCCCCACCCTCATCGGCCGTCCCGCCGTGATGGCGCAGCGCATCGAAAAATTCGGCCTGCGGCTCAAGGAGGGCCTGGACTATGACGTGGTCAACGTTGAACAGGACGACCGTTACCGCGATTTCTGGCAAACCTACCACCGCATGACCGAGCGCAAGGGCGTGACCGAGTCGATTGCCAAAATCGAAATGCGTCGCCGCCTGTCCCTGATCGGTGCCATGCTGGTTCACAAGGGCGATGCCGATGGTCTGATCTGTGGCACTTGGGGCCACAACACCATGCACCTGACCTATATCGACCAGGTGATCGGCAAGCGCCCTGGCGTGACGACCTTTGCGGCCATGAATGGCCTGATGCTGCCGGGCCGTCAGGTGTTCATTGTGGATACGCATGTCAATTACGATCCGACGGCCGAGCAGTTGGCCGAGATCACCGTCATGGCTGCCGAAGAAATGCGCCGTTTTGGCATCGCACCCAAGGCCGCGCTGCTGAGTCATTCCAACTTCGGCACTTCCGACCAGCCCAGCGCGGTCAAAATGCGTCAGGTGCTGCAATGGCTGCAGCGCAACGCGCCCTGGCTGGAAGTGGACGGCGAAATGCATGGCGATGTGGCGCTTGACCCCGCCGCACGCCAGGCCATCATGCCCCACAGCGCCCTCGTGGGCAGCGCCAACCTGCTGGTGATGCCCAACATTGATGCGGCCAACATTGCCTACAACCTGCTCAAAACAGCAGCCGGTGGCAACATTGCCATCGGGCCGGTCTTGCTGGGCGCTGCCAAGCCCGTACACATCCTGACGCCCAGCACCACCGTGCGGCGCATCGTGAACATGACCGCGCTGACCGTGGCCGATGCCAACGCTTCACGCTGAAGGTATTACAGAGAGCGTGCGCTCACTTGGCTCGATCCGGAGCCGCCTCGCCTTGCCCGTTTTTCGGGCAAGGCCTTGCGTTTTTTTGTGCAATGCATCACACTAGCGGGCTTGAGTTTTCGGGTTAACCCGGTGCTCTTGAAAGGTGTTTTGTGGTGTTTCGACGGGCCTTGTTTTCCAGGCGCTGGGCGCTGTTGGCTTTGGCTTGTGGGGCCTTGGCGTGCACTCAGATGGTGCATTCCAGGTCGCCATCCGAGGGTCTGGACCGCTCCATCGTCGCGCTGGCCGCCTTGCCTCCCGAAGGTCGGCAAACCTACCGACTGATTCACCAGGGGGGTCCTTTTCCTTATGAGAAGGATGGATCGGTTTTCGGCAATCGTGAGCGGCTCCTGCCCCGGCAGGCCAGGGGCTATTACCGCGAATACACCGTCAAGACACCCGGCTCAAGAGATCGCGGCGCCCGACGCATCGTGTGTGGTGGCGAAGTGCCCAAGAGCCCCGAGGCCTGCTATTACACCGAGGACCATTACGCGAGTTTTCGCATGATTGTCCAGAACCGGAATTGATTTTGATTTTCAGGAAGACCATCGAGATGGAAACCGTGCAGCGCACATCCCAAGACACGCCTTTCAAGGGCCTGCGTTCCAACATCGTGCAATCGATTCGCGCCCACCGCGTGAGCGACCTGCAGGAGGCCGCACAAAAGCTGGGCCACCATTTTCTGTATGCCAACCTGGCCGAGGCCCAGAGCAAGCAGGATGTACTGGACATGATCGGTGCCCAGTTCACCTTGCCTTCGCATTTCGGCAAGAACTTCGATGCCCTGTACGACTGCATGACCGACCCTCTGCACAAATCGGGTCCGCAGCCGGGCTTCATCGTGGTGCTCGAACAGATTCCCGCTAACCTCAAGTTCGACAAGGAAGCGCGTGAACAGCTTCTCGACATCTTCCGCGACACGGCCGATTACTGGGCCGATCGCAAGGTGCCTTTCCGCTGCTTCTATTCCTTCTCGGTTGCCCGGGCCGCTCAGGCTGGGCAGGCGCGCCCCGCCGAAGCTGCAGCTTCGGATGCCGAACCTGAGGAAGGCGAGAAAATGCCGACCGACAAGCTGGTGGATGTCTCCCCACTGGCCCTGCGCATGAGCAGCCCGTTCAATGCGGGCTACTGGCTGGCTGCAGCCTGATTTGACGCACCGCCCTTCAAGCCACAAAGCCCCGCATCGCGGGGCTTTGTGCTTTGTGCGGGGGAAGTTTCAGACGCTCTGCGCCAGTGCAACGTATTCGGTTACAGGCACCTCCTCGGCACGGCGCTGCAAATCGAACGAACCGGCAAATCCCTGGCTCTCCAGCCATTTGCCAAGGGTGTGGCGCAACAGCTTGCGGCGCTGGCTGAAGGCCACCTGCACCAGGTTTTCGAGCACCGCACGCGAGAGCTGCGCAGGCGAGGCATGGGGCACCATGCGCACCACGGCACTGTCTACCCGTGGCGGGGGGTCAAACGACCCGGGTGGCACGAACAGCACGTTTTCCATTGCGTAGCGCCACTGCAGCATGACCGACAGGCGGCCGTAGTCGGCAGTGGCTGGCCGCGCCACCATGCGGTCAATCACTTCTTTTTGCAGCATGAAGTGCTGGTCTTCGATGACGTCCACATGGTCGAGCAGGTGAAAGAGGATCGGGCTGGAAATGTTGTAGGGCAGATTGCCCACCACACGCAGTTTCTGTCCGCGGCTACCCGGCACGATCTCGCGCGCCAGAGCGTTGAAGTCCACCTTGAGCACATCGGACTCGACCACCTTCAGTTGAGGGTGCTCACGCAATCGCCGGGCCAGGTCACGGTCAAGCTCGATCACGGTCAGCCCGCCCAGTCGCTCGACCAGGGGCTGTGTGAGCGCGGCCAGACCGGGGCCGATCTCAACCATGGCCTGACCCGGCGTGGGCCCGATCTCGCGCACGATGGCGTCAATGATGGCGGCGTCGGACAGAAAATGCTGGCCAAAACGCTTGCGGGCGATGTGCTGCATGCTCAGCGTGGGCTGGAACGGCCAGAAGCGGGTGACACCACCTGCGGGGGCTCGCGCATCTCGACGTAGGCACGGCCCCGCACGTCTTCCACCCAGCGCTCATAGGCTTCCTCCAGCCGCTGCTCACGCAACGCAGAGCGAGCCATGTCGCGCTGCATTTTTTCCGGGACGGCGACCTGTCGGCGCTCGGTGACTTCCAGGATATGCACACCAAATCGAGAGACGAGTGGATCGCTGATCTGGCCGGGTTGCAGCCGGTTCATGACCTGCTCGAATTCCGGCACGAACTGGCCCGGGCTGGCCCATCCCAGGTCGCCACCCTGCGCGGCGCTGCCGTCCTGCGAGATTTGCTGGGCAGCGCGTGCAAAGCTGGTTTGCCCGGCCAGGATCTGACGGCGCACCTCCAGAAGCCGCGCGAGCGCCTGGTCGCGCGAGAGTTGAGGGCCCGGACGCAGCAGGATGTGGCGAGCGCGGGTCTGCATCACCGTCATGCTGGCGCTGGCTTGACGTCGCTCGAGCAATTTGAGGATGTGAAAACCTGCACCCGAACGCACGGGGCCTGCAATGGCCTGTACAGGCAGGGCTTGTACCGCCTCGACGAACAGCTCCGGGTAGCGGTCGGCGGGCCGCAGGCCCATTTCGCCGCCCTGTGCGCCTTTGTCCATGGCCTGCGAAAAAGCTTTGGCCAGCGCTGCAAAGTCTTCGCCCGCGCGGGCACGACGCGCGATGTCCCGGGCTTTGTCCTCCAGTCGCTTGAGCTCGTCAGCCGTGCTGTTTTCGGGCACGGCGACCAGAATCATCGCCAGATTGAGATCGGGCGGGGCTTCCTGGGCGGACGTTCCCTGCTCGCGCAGGAACTGATCGATCTCCTGGTCCGTGATCCGGATGCGCGTGTCCACCTCGCGCTCGCGCAGACGGGAGAGGGTGATCTGCGTGCGCAGCTGCTGCCGGAACGCCGCGACAGACAGGCCTTCCTGGGCCAGCCGTTGATGCAAGCCCTCGCGGCTGAGCTGGTTGCTGGCCGCCACATTGGCCTCGGCCTGGTCAACCTGGTCGTCATCGACGCGGATGCCCTGCTCCCTGGCCAGTTGCAGCTGTGCCTTTTCGTTGATCAACTGCTCCAGCGCCTGCTGGTTCAGTTGCGCATCGGGCGGAGTCGGTGTGCCTCGTGCGCCGAGCTCGCGCAGCATGCGGTTGCGCACAGCCAGCACTTCACTGTTGGTGACGGGTTCGCTGTTGACCACCGCCACAATGAAATCCACCGGCCGGACGGCAGCGCCGCCTTGCGCCAGGGACAAGCCGGCCTGGCTCAAGACCAGCAACAGCAGGGTCGTCTTGAACACTCGGCGAACAGGAGACAGCAACTCATTCATATTGCAGGAAACGACTGGGTGTCGTGGGGTTTTCGCGCAGAAACTGGTAGCGCGGGATGTTGCGCCGCAGGGCCTCGAGCGGGCTCACTCCGAATCGGCCAAAGCCCACCAGTTCGAGCTGGAACATCAACCGCGTGGTGGCGGTTGACACGGTACTCTGCAGACGCTCGAAGGCGATACGGCCGAGCCAGCAGCCTGCATCGTATTCAAAACCGATCAAGGTATCGACCGGCCGCTTGTCCTGCAGACTGTAGTTCATCCTACCCACGCTGTACCAGCGATCGGGCCCCAGACCCTGGCCTATGGCCTTGACCCCCGAATCATCGGGCCTGCTGCCCCAGCGCAAGTCACTCAGTGGCCACTGCCAGCCCACATCGACCAGTTCGCTGGGGGTGGTTGTGAGCTTGCTGAGCCGGTAGGCGACATTGAGCAGGCGATAGGGTCCGGGGTTGTAGCGGGCCTGCAGCGTGGTTCGCTCGACCGTGCGGGTCTGGTTGTTGAGCTGAACGGTGCTGTCAAGCAAGAGCTGATCGTTCCAGCGTGTTCCTGCACCCAGCAGCAAATCGCTCGGGCCACGCTGGTCTTCGGGGGCATTGGCGGCATTGAGCGAGACGCGCTGGTCGCTCAGACGCAGTCGTTGCGCCACACCCAGGCGCAACAGCTCGGAGCCGCTGCTGTTGTCAAAAAAGCGGCTGTTGACGCCGAAGGTGACGGCGTTGTTGTCCACGATCCGATCCTGGCCCACATAAGGGTTTTCGCTGTAGATCGTGGCGAGGTTGAAGTCGGTTCGGCCGGTGTCGTACAGGGGCAGCCCCCGCTGGTCCTGGTAGCCAGTCCGAGCGTAAAAAATCCGGGGCTCCAGCGTCTGCATGAGGCCCCTGCCCAACAAGGAGGTTTCGCGTTCAAATACCAGGCCCGAATCCAGACTGAAGGTGGGCAGCACCCGGTTGACCGAGGTGCCGCCATCGAGGTCATACCGCGTGGCGTGCAGCTGCAGTTTGGGCGTGATGTACCCCCAGGGGGCGATGAAGGGCCGGCTGATCTGCGTCTGGGTGTAGCTGCGTGTGCCGTTGGCGGGTACTGCGGCGTTGGCCAGCCGGCTGTAATCGGCTTCAAAACGTGTCGTGTCAGCAACGATGGACCAGTTGACACCCCGATCACTCAATTGGCCATAACGCAGGGTGATCTGCGGTACCCGGTCAAAGGGCGGGGTGATGGGAGACCTCACGTCCTGCTGCGTCTGCCAGCGCTGCACCAGGCCCATGATCGTGACCCCGCTCCGAGACCATGAAAGCGTTCCGGTGCTGGGCAGCACACGCTGCGTCAGAGCGGAAACAACCCCCGGCGTGCCCGATGGGCCAGCACTGCCCAGGTAGCTCCTGGGAAAGTCACGCCAGTAATTGTCGTCGCTGACCCTGTTGATTGACAGGGCGACGCCAATGCGGCCGACACCCTCAATGCCCGTGTCCACGCTGCCGTTGTGCTGCGTCGTCAGTCCCCATCGGCTTTGGTTGCGCAGGACGTCCTGGGGCAGCCAGTTCATACGCACCTGACCGCTGTAAGCGCTTTCCAGATAACGGAACTCGCCCTCCATGCCGACCCCGCGCTTGCTCATGGCCCGCGCGACCAGGGTGGCATCGCGGTTGGGCGCAATGTCCCAGTACCAGGGTTGCATCAGGCCGACGCCACTGACCGAGTCGATCAAGACCATGGGTGCCAAGAGACCGGAGGTGCGGCCACCTTCGAGCGGGAAGCTCACATTGGCCAGTTGGGGCGAGCGCAGCCCGCGAAACTGCAGTTGTGCCTCTTCGGCCACGCCCACACCTTCGGCCGCATCGGTGCGGATGCGGCTGGCCTTCATGAACCACTCCGGCAGCCATTCGGGGCCGGGGGTGACCCGGCAGGTGGTGTAACGGGCCTGCTCCACCACCATCCGGTCCTGATCGATGAACTCGACCCTGCGGGCATCGCCATGGCCGCCTTGAACCAGGCGGTACTGCGGGGCGTCAAAGTAGCCCTGGAAACTGTCGAGCTGCAGCTCGGCGCTGGGGCCCTCGAAGTGGTTGCCCTGGCGGCTGAAGCGGACATTACCTTCGGCTTTCATCCGATCCTGGGTCTGGTCGTAGTCGAGCCGGTCTGCTCGGACCACCATGCCCGGCTTGCGCAGCACGACATGGCCTTCAAGCACCGCGTCCATGTCGGGCCGCATCCTGATCCGATCAGCATCGAGGTACATGACCCCCTGGGCGCTTTCGGCGGGAGAGAGTCGTTCCTGCAAGCGGGGACTGCTGCGCAGCACAATGCCCTGCCCTTGCGCCCACGACAGGCACGGCCAGATGCCCAGCAGAATCAACCAGGCAGCAGGCAGACAGCGACGAACAGGAAGGGCAGGCAGCGGCAAAATGAGCGAGACGGAAGTCGGGAGGATGGCCCGGATGCCCGCAGGGCATTGAATAGAATAGATTATCCATGACCCATACCGTCACTGACCACGCCGTTCCCTGGTCCTGCCCCGAGCGCGAAAGTCTTTTTGCCCGCTGGCTTCAGGGCTTGACCCTTGCCCAATTCCTGCGGCCCGAAACCCTGCGCGTGGCCTCGGCCGATGCCAGCTTTCGGCGCTACCTGCGCATCGACACCACCCTGGGCGAGAGCCGCATCGTCATGGACGCGCCGCCCGACAAGGAAAACTGCCAGCCCTTCGTGCAGGTGGCGGGCCTGATGCAGGCGGCCGGGCTGCGCGCCCCCGAGGTGCTGGACTGGCAGCGCGAGGACGGCTTCATGCTGCTGACCGACCTGGGCGACCAAACCATGATGTCGGCCATCGATCCGCAGCATCCCCAGGCCAACCAGGGGCTGTACCTGAAGGCGGTCGATGCGCTGGTGCAGTGGCAGTTGGCCTCGCAGCCAGGACAACTGCCCCCCTATGACGAGGCCCTGTTGCGTCGGGAGCTCAGCCTGTTTCCCGACTGGTACCTTGCACAGCACAAGGGCCTGGCGGTGCAAGGCAGGATGCGCGAGACGCTGGACCGGGCTTTTGATCTGATCGTGCAGCGCAATCTGGCCGCGCCCACGGTGTATGTGCACCGCGATTTCATGCCACGCAATCTGATGATGCCCCCGGCCCCAGACCCGCAGAGCGAACAGCTCGGTGTGCTCGACTTCCAGGATGCGGTGTACGGGCCTGTCACCTACGACATCGCCAGCCTCATGCGCGACGCCTTCCTGAGCTGGGAAGAGGACTTCGTGCTGGAGGTCACCATCCGCTACTGGGAAAAGGCCCGCAAGGCGGGTCTGATGGACTTTGAGGACTGGCACAGCGACTTTGGTGCCTTTTATCGTGCGGTGGAGTGGATGGGCCTGCAGCGCCACCTCAAGGTGGCCGGCAT
>CAYSIY010000086.1:0-8686 GCA_964431215.1 uncultured Limnohabitans sp. | reverse complement strand
CAGAGGAATGCCTTTGTAGGCGGGGCCAAAAATCATGTCAAATTCAATGCCGCTTGCCAGCAGGCGCTGGGCATAAAATTGCGCCAGCCGCCCGAGCTTGGCACCGTCGTCAAACAGGCCGGCGTTGAAAAAGTAGGGGCTCATGCGCCCGGCCTTGGTCTTGAACTCGCCAAAGCGCAGCACGCCCGACTCGATGGCAAATTGCACAAATTCCTGCGCCAGGGCCGAAGCCTCGCCTGCGGCGTGATTCATGGGGACATCCTTGTTCAAACTCACCAGCCTCAACCTCAACGGCATCCGTTCGGCCACGACCAAAGGCGTCGAAGCCTGGCTGGAGAAACATGCTCCGGATTGTATTTGTGTGCAGGAAGTCAAAGCCCAGGCATCGGACGTGGCGGGAAAGTTCGAGGCGCTCGCAGGGCTCCAGGGCCACTTTCACTTTGCCGAGAAGAAAGGCTACTCCGGCGTGGGCGTCTACACCCGCCATGAGCCCAGCGATGTGGTGGTCGGCTTTGACGGCGGCGAGTTCGATGCCGAGGGCCGCTATGTGGAAACCCGCTTTGACACGCCCTCGCGCAAGCTGTCCATCATCAGCGTGTACTTTCCGAGTGGCTCATCCGGCCCCGAGCGGCAGGAGGCCAAGTTCCGCTTTCTGGACAGGATCTATCCGCACCTGATGGCCCTCAAGGCCGAGCGGGAGTTCATCGTCTGCAGCGATGTGAACATCGCGCACAAAGAGGCCGACCTCAAGAACTGGAAGGGCAACCTCAAGAACAGTGGTTTCCTGCCCGAAGAGCGCGCCTGGATGACCCGACTCACCAGCGAAGGCGGCCTGGTGGATGTGTACCGCCGCCTGCAGCCGGGCACCACCGACGCCTGCTACACCTGGTGGAGCAACCGGGGTCAGGCCTACGCCAAGAACGTGGGCTGGCGGCTGGACTACCACCTGGCGACGCCCGCGCTGGCCGAAAAGGCCCGCAGCGAACACATCTACAAGGCCGAAAAGTTTTCGGACCACGCGCCCATCACGATCGAGTACGACTTCAGGCTCTGATCAGAACCGCTTGAGCGACAGGCCTACGGTCACGTAGTGAAAGCGCGCGAAGTTGTAGATGCTGTCGTTGTCCGCGCCGCCATCGAGCACCCGCACCCCCGCAAACCCCGAGAGGCCGCGCTGAAAGTCGTGGACATAGCGCAGCGACAGATCAAAGGCCTGTCCACGCGAACTGGCCAGCCCGTCGCCGTCGAACTGCAGCCGGGCGCGCTCGCTCAGGTGCCGTTGCGCGTGGATATGCAGCAGGGGCACAAAGCCCGTGTCACTTCGGCTGGCGCTGGTGGTGCCTTGGCGCAGGCTGATTTCCGCGTCGCGGATCTTGCCGGTGACACCGGCCTTGACGGTCCAGTCGGGCGAGTCAAGCACGGTACGCCGCCATGTGGCGCGGTAGGAGTCAAAACGGTAATTGGCCGTGGTGCTGCCGGGGCCGAAAGATCCGCCTTCAAAGCCCACCCCGTTGGCCAGCATGCCTTGCCCGCTCAGTCGCAGCGGCGCGGCCACCAGCCGCAGGTCATCGCGGGGGTTCAGTCGCCAGCTCAGCTCCACCCGGGGCGCAGAAAAAGGCCCTCGGCCCGTCAGGCCATCGAGGGCAAAACGCGTGCCGCTGGCACCGGCAGGCGACTGCACATCGTTGCGCTCCTGCCAGGCCGCGCCCCACTCCAGATCCAGCTGCAGCCGCTCCTTTGGCGCGGTGGCGTGTGCGCTGCCCAGGCACAAGGACAGCAAAGACAGGGCAAGAAGGGATCGGGACATGGGTTCACTCCTGGACGGTCATTAACGGTGAAGGCGTGAGCATAGGCGAGCGTCAAAAACCCGTTCGGCCCATGGACGTGTCTTTGCCGATTGCAGGTGATCGTCGCTTGGCTACAGTAGCCCGAGCCCTGGGCGTTACGCTTGAGCTCGCGGGTGATGGTACTGGGCGAGCACATGAGCACTTTGGCAATCTCGCTTGCGGTGTACTTTTGATGAACCACGCTGGCCAGGGTCGTACGTTCTTTGAGCTTTAGATGGCGGTAGTGTGGGGGAGGTGTTTTTCATCTGCTGACCTTACTCGGTTGGCAGGTGTTGCATCTCACTTTTGAATCCACCAGCACCAGCAAGAAGGCAAAGAAAGTACAGAAATTAAGCGTTCCTGGCTATAGAAATTTAAATTATTATGACCAAATGCATGAATCCACCCAATCATTGGCCACTTGCAAATTGCCCTTGCCGTCGCACTTGCCTGGTCACGTTCTTGGCCTGTTGGCCCTTGTATGGACGGGCTTTGCAGTGGCACAAAGCCAACCCGGCACGATAGATTTGCTGGAACGTTCGCAAGAACAGCAGCGTCGCATACAGGATCAGTTGCGGCAGGACAAAGAGCGTCAACAAAACCGGCCCGACATTCGTTTGCCATCACCGGTACCGGTTCAATCCAAGCTATTGATAGCGGACGAATCACCCTGTTTCGAAATTCGTCTGCTTCAACTCAGCGGCGACGCTGATGATGAGTTTGCTTGGCTGCTTTCGTATGCCGATGGACGGTCCGAACTGGCTAAGCCCGACCCCGTCACAGCAAAATGTCTGGGCGCGCAAGGCATACAAACCGTGATCGACCGATTGCAAAACGCGCTGATCGCCAGAGGCTATACCACCACCCGTGTCTTGGCAGAGCCGCAAAACCTGCAGGGCGGCACGCTGAGCCTGACTCTGGTGCCAGGGCGCATCGGACAAATCCTTTGGGCTGCAGATTCGGGCCTGCGCGGCAGCCGCTGGAACACCGTTGCTGCCCGCACAGGTGACCTGCTCAACTTGCGTGACATTGAACAGACGCTTGAGAATTTCAAACGCATTCCCAGCGCTGAGGCCGACATCCAGATCAAGCCCGGCACGGAGCCCGGCACCAGTGACCTTGTCATTGCCCATCAGCAACCCATGCCCTTCCGTCTGTCGGCAACAGCAGACGACAGCGGCAGCCCCAGAACAGGCAAATACCAGGGCAGCCTGACACTGAGCTACGACAACTGGTGGACCCTCAGTGATCTGTTTTATGTCACGCTCTTGCACGACCTGGGCGGTGCCGATCCGGGTGCAAGCGGCACGCGTGGGCGCATCGTTCACTATTCCGTTCCATTCGGTTACTGGCTGCTGGCACTGACCCACAGCAACAACAGTTATCACCAGACTGTGGCCGGTGCCAACCAGAGTTACCTCTACAGCGGCAACAGTCGCAACACCGAAGCCAACCTCTCGCGCATCGTTCACCGTGACGCATTGGGTAAAACTACCCTGGGCCTCAAGGGGTTTCAGCGCAGCTCCAATAACGCCATTGATGACGCAGAGGTGGAGGTTCAGCGCCGTGTTGTGGGTGGTCTCGAATGGGGCTTGAACCACCGCCGTAGCTGGCGGGGCGGAAGTCTGGGAGTCGGTGCCAACTACCGCATCGGCACGGGGGCCTGGGGCAGTCTGCCAGCCCCGGAAGAAAAATGGGGGGAGGGCACCTCCAGGATGCGACTTTGGTTGCTCGATGCTTTTGTGCAGCAATCCTTTGTTTTGGCAGGCCAGACGTTGACCTACAGCGGCAATTGGCGTAGCCAGTACAACAAAACCCCGCTCACACCGCAAGACCGCATGGTCATTGGCGGGCGCTTTACGGTGCGCGGCTTTGACGGGCTGTCGGTGCTCAGCGCCGAGCGCGGCTGGCTGCTGCGTAACGAAGTCTCCACCTCACTGTCGCCCTCCATCCAGGGCTATATCGGCATCGACAGCGGTCATGTGTCCGGCCCCAGCGCCGCCCAACTGGTGGGACAAAACCTCACTGGGGGCGTGCTCGGGCTGCGTGGGCAATGGGCGCGTGTGCGCTACGAGGTCTTCGCGGGCCAACCCCTGAGCAAACCGGATCGATTCACGACCTCGCGCAGTACGGCGGGCTTTAGCTTGTCCATGAGCCTGTGATTGATCCGCGAGAAAAGGCGGAGAAAACCCATGAACAAGCACTCCTACCGCATTGTTTTTAACGAGTCCAGAGGCTGCCTGCTGGCCGTCGCCGAAACGGCCACCTCGCAGGGCAAGGCAGCCCGTGGCGAGCGCATCGGGGGGCATCCTGCACGATGCAGCAGCCCCAGCCTGGGGGCCTTGTCACTGGCCTGCAAGCAGGTCAGTCAGGCGGTGTTGCTCGGCGCTGCGGGTTTGTGGCTTGTGCCGGTGCAGGCCCAAACGCTGGGTGCCAGCGTGGCCACGCGCATCGTGGCCGACCCTGCAGCCGCCCGCCATCAGCAGGCCACCGTGCTCAACGCCAGCAACGGTGTGGTGCAGGTCAACATCCAGACCCCCAGTGCGGCGGGCGTGAGCCGCAACACCTACACCCAATTTGACGTTGGCAACCAGGGCGCGATTCTCAACAACAGCCGCACCAATGTGCAAACCCAGCTTGGCGGCTGGGTACAAGGCAACCCCTGGCTGGCCACAGGCCCGGCCCGAGTCATCCTCAACGAGGTCAACTCCACCCAACCCAGCTATTTGCAAGGCTATGTGGAAGTGGCAGGCCAGCGGGCCGAGGTCGTCATCGCCAACCCCGCCGGCATTGCCGTCAATGGAGGCGGCTTCATCAATGCCAGTGGCGTGACCCTCACCACAGGAACGGCCACCATGAACAGCGGCAACCTGGAGAGTTACCGGGTGCAGCGCGGCAGCGTGAGCGTAGACGGCGCAGGCCTGGACACCCGCACCGCCGACTACACCGCCATCCTCAGCCGCGCCGCGCAAATCAATGCCGGCATTTGGGCCAACCGATTGCAAATGGTTACGGGTGCGCACCAGACCGACGCCAGCACACTGGGCAGCGACGCCGCCGTGCAAACCCAAGCCCTCGCCGGGGTGGGCAGCACACCGGCCTACGCGCTGGACGTTGGGCAGCTCGGCGGCATGTACGCCGGCAAAATCACCCTGATGGGCACCGAAGCCGGTCTGGGCGTGCGCAACGCCGGTCTGGTGCAAGCGGCCAGCGGCCCCCTCACACTCACACAGCAAGGCTGGCTGTCCAACAGTGGCACCCTGCAAGCCATGGGCGGCGATGTGCAGATCCAGAGCCGTGGCACCCTGACGCAAAGCGGCACCATCTACAGCGACAAGAGCGTCCTGCTTTCCTCGCAATCGAGCCAAACCCACAGCGGCACCACGGCCGCATTGGGCAATCTGAACATTGAAGCGGTGGAGGCACCCACTGATTCATTGGCTGCGCAGATTCAGGCCAGCAACACCACCGTCTGGGCCGCTGGCCTGCAAGCCGATGGCCAGCTCACGGGTCAGCAAAACCTCACAGTTCGAGCCAGCGCCCAGGTGCAGACAGCCGGCCAGGCCCTGGCGACCCGCAGCCTGAGCATGCAAGGGGGCAGCCTTGACCTGTCCCAATCGCGTCAGCAAGCCCCCGTGCTCAAGCTGCAGGCCAGCCTTGGCGACCTCAAGGCCAACGCCAGCCAGTTGCTGGCCAACGAGCTGCTGCAATTGCAAACACCGCAGGCCCTCATCACCGACGGTGCCAAAGCCGAGGCGGCGACCGTCAGCCTCAGCGCAAGCGGCCTGAGCAATGTGGGCGGGCAAATCGTACAAACGGGCACCGCCGACCAAACCCTTGCGCTGCAGGGGAGACTGAACAACAGTGGCGGCATCATCCAAAGCCGAGCCAGCACATTCAGCGTCAGCGCAGAGCGTCTGGACAACACTGCAGGGCAGTTGCTGCACACAGGCAGTGGGAGCTTCCTGCTCAGCAGTCAGGGCCTACTGCTCAACAACATCCAAAGCAGCACACAAGCTGCCGTCACCGACGGTGCGCGCATCATCAGCGCGGGGACTCTGAACATCAGCAGCGGCCAAATGCACAGCAGCGGCAGCGTGGCCGCCGCGAAAGACCTGGCGGTCAAGACCGTGTGCGCACTCCAAAGCGCCGGGCAGGCTTTGGCCACGGGCAGTGTGAGCCTGCACGGAGCCAGCCTGGATCTGAGCGGCACCTCCAGCGCAGCCAGCGTGGTCGGCAGCACCACAGGCCCGGTGAGCCTGAGCGCCAGCAGTGGCGACATCGTTACCCGAAATGCACAAGTGAGCACCCCCGGCCTTTTGAGCATCGATGCCAGCAGCGCAGCCAGCCAAACGCTCGACAACACCTCGGGTCTGCTCCACGGGCAACAACTGAGCATCCGTGCCGGACAGCTCAACAACACCCAGGGCACCCTGCATCAAACCGCCACAGGTGTGCAAACGGCCAATGTGCAGATGGCGGGGGCAGTCACCAACACCAGCGGCACCATCCTGGCCAATGCACAGGATTTTGTGCTCCAGACGGGCGGCAAGCTGGACAACACCGACGGGCAAATCGCGCATGCTGGTGCGGGCACCTTCACCCTGAAAACCGCCATCACCGACAACACACGCGGCAAGATCGTGGTCAATGCCGCACTGAACCTCACGGCCACGGGCGATGTCAACAACACCAGCGGCCTTGTGGCCGCCCAGAGTCTGAAGGTCAACGCCAGCGGCCTGAACAACCGTCAGGGCAAAATCGCGGCCTCGGGTGACGCCACACTCGAAACCGGGCCGCTGGTCAACGACGCCGGCCTGATCGTTGCAAGCCGCAACCTCAGCCTTGACACGCAGGGCCAAAGCCTCAGCAACCTGGGCAGCCGAAGCAGTGCCAGCAGCGCACTGCTGGGGTTGGTTGCCGGTGAGCGACTGGACATCGCCAGCGGCGCACTGGACAACCGCGCTGGCCTCATCAGTGCCCAGAGCGCCCTGAACATCGGCAGCACAGGGTCACTGAACAATGCGGCCCACAACGGCCAAGCCGCCCTCATCTACAGCGCCCGCGACCTCAGCCTGCAAGCCAGCGGTCTGGACAACACCGCCAGCGAAATCCTGGCTGTGGGCAACGCCAGCCTGAGCCTGCAAGGCGACCAGACCCTCGCCGGGGCCCTGCAAGCCGGGGGCGACCTGAGCCTGAGCGCCACAGGGCAGATCACCAACCCGATCTCGGTGCAGGCCGGCAAAAACCTCAGCGTGAGCGCGGCCCACCTGGACAACCAGGCCACCGGCGAGCTCAAGAGCGGCCAGACCACCCGCCTGAGCATTGCCGGCACCCTGAGCAACCGAGGCCTGATTGACGGCGCTGACACCCGCATTCAGGCCGACACCCTGAACAACCTGGGAACGGGCCGCCTGTATGGCGACCGGGTGGCCATTGCCGCCAACACCCTCATCAACCAGCAAGAAACCGTTGCCGGCCTGAGCCGCGCGGGCACCATCGCTGCCCGCGAACGGCTGGACCTGGGCGTGCAAACCCTCAGCAACCTGGGCGGTGGCCTGATCTACAGCGCGGGCGACATGGCCATAGGTGGCGCACTCGATGCCGATGCGCGGGCCAGCGGCAGAGCGCAGACCGTGAGCAACGACAGCGCCAGCATTGAAGCCGCAGGCAGCCTCAAAATCACCGCCTCAACGGTCAACAACCTGGCCAGCAGCCTGGTCTATGAGTTGCGACCGAATGCGTCCACTGCGGTCACGCAATACACCACCGACAGGGGCCTGGTGTACAACCAGGACGTGGCCTGGCAGCCCGCAGGCAAGGAGGCCCTGGTGCTCAAGACCGATCCCTATGCCAACGCCCAGTTCAAGGCCATCTACGATGGGCCGAACGCCTACACCCCTGCGCAAATTGACCCGGAAAGCAACCAAATCCAGGTGCCGGCATCGTCCAACTACAGCGCCACAGACGGCGTCTGGCAAGCCATGGGCATGAGCGCCCCCACCCAAAGCTTTGACGACAACCCACAACCCTGGCAGACGCTGCAAGACAAGATCGAAGCCATGCGAGCCAGCGTCCAGGGCAGTTGGGCCAGCTACAGCGCACGCCAATACCGCACCTACACCGAAACCAGCACAAGCCCCGTGGTCACCGGGGGCCGTACAGGGCAAATCATCGCCGGCAGCAACCTGGAGCTCGACATTGGCCAGCAATTGCTCAATCAGGACAGCCAGGTGCTCGCTGGCGCAACGCTGCGACTCCTTGGCCTGAGCACCGACTCCAAAATCAACAACGTCCGAACCCAGGTCAATACCCCCACCACCCAGGTCGGCCAAGAAAACAATTGGGTCAAGGTCGGAGAAAAATGCAAGTATGTCTTTTGGGGATGCAGAGATGTTTATGGCTGGCAAGCCTCAGACTACAACCAGACCCTGAACTTCAGCGCCCCCCTGCAGACCCTGCGCTATGAACAAAATACCCAGGCCAGCTTCAGCGGCAGCAGCCCCACGGGCAGCAGCGTGGCCACTGCGGCGGCGCTGGCCAGCAGCGCAAGCGCCCCGACAGCCAGCGCCATTGGCGCATCGGCACCCGGGCAAGCCTCTGGGCAGGTGCAAGTGAGCGCCGCCAGCGCCCAGGCGGCCAGTAGTCTGCCCGGCACGGCCACTGCGGCCATGCGTACTGCCACGGCCATCAGGACGATGCTGCCGCAGCTCCAACTGCCAGGCACCAGCCTGTACCGCCAGCACCCTGAATCTGGAGCCAAGTACCTGGTGGCAACCGACCCCCAGTTCACCCAATACAAGGCCTGGCTGGGCTCAGACTACATGCTGCAAGCGCTCAGTCTGGACCCGGCGGCCACA
>CAYSIY010000085.1:0-8834 GCA_964431215.1 uncultured Limnohabitans sp. | reverse complement strand
GCACCCGGCCGTGGCCGAGATGCTGAGCGAAACCTACGGCATCATGGTCTACCAGGAGCAGGTGATGCAGACGGCACAGATTCTGGGCGGCTACTCGCTCGGTGGTGCCGATCTGCTGCGCCGCGCCATGGGCAAGAAAAAAGCCGAAGAAATGGCCGAGCACCGCGAAAAGTTCCGTGCCGGTGCCTTGGCCACCCACAACATTCCTCAGAACCAGGCCGACGAAATCTTCGACCTGATGGAGAAGTTTGCGGGCTATGGCTTCAACAAGTCGCACGCTGCCGCGTATTCATTGCTGGCCTACCACACCGGATGGCTCAAGGTGCACTACACGGCCGAGTTCTTCTGCGCCAACATGACCGTGGAAATGGACGACACCGACAAGCTCAAGGTGTTGTTCGAAGATGCGCTCAAGTTCGGCATCCGCTTCGATCCGCCAGACGTCAACTGTGGCCACTACCGCTTCGAGCCGGTCACCGACAAGGTCATTCGCTACGGTCTGGGTGCTGTCAAGGGCACGGGCCAGCAGGCCATCGAGGCCATTGTGGCCGCACGCGAGGAGGGCGGGCCGTTCAGGAGCCTGTTTGACTTCTGCAACCGGGTGGACCGCAGCCGTCTGAACAAGCGCACCGTGGAGGCGCTGATCAAGGCAGGTGCCTTTGATTCACTGCAGATGAACCGCGCTGCCCTGGTGGCCAGCATCGACAAGGCCTTTGAATTTGCCAATGCCACGGCCGCCAACGCCAACCAGGGAGGCCTGTTTGACCTGCTGGGCGACGATTCCCATGGCTCGAGCACACAGGAGCCTGACCTGGAAGATGTGTTGCCCTGGGGCATCAAGGAGCGCCTGAGCCACGAAAAAACAGCGGTCGGCTTCTACCTCTCCGGCCATCTTTTTGATGCGGTCGAGCGTGAGGTGCGCCAGTTTGTGCGCCGAAGAATGGACGAGCTGATCGACACCCGTGAGCCGCAACTGATCGCTGGCATCGTGAGTGACCTGCGCATCATCAATGGCCAGCGGGGCAAGGTGGCGATCTTCAAGCTCGATGACAAGTCGGGCGTGATGGAAGCCACCGCCGACGAAAGCCTGATCCATTCGGCCCGTCATGCCCTCAAGGACGACGAGCTCATCATCGTCATGGCCAAGATGCAGATGGACCGTTTTTCGGGGGGCTTTCGGCTCAAGATCGAACAAATCTGGGACCTGGGCGCGGCTCGCTGCCGCTTTGGCAAGTTCCTGCGGGTCCAGGTCAATGGCCATGCGCCCGATATTGAACGCCTGGTGCGCGAGTTTCCGCCCCTGCGCGAGCAGACCGAGCACGGCGAGCTCGTCAAGGGTTTACCGGTGCGCCTGACGCTGCAGCGGCAAGCGGGCGATGTGGCGGCGCGGGCCGAAATTGCCTTGGGCGAACGCGCCCGCTTTTTCCCTTCGGATGCGGCCCTGGCCAGCTGGATGGCCCAGGCCGAAGAGGGCCAGGCGCAGATCGTTTACGACGAAGCCCAGAAGATCGTCGCGGTTCCCGCCGTGGCCCTGTAGGAGCGGTCTCCGACCGCGATAAGGCGCCTGATCAAGAGTCATCGCGGTCGGAGACCGCTCCCACAAGCCCCGCCCTGTGCCAGCAGCGCAGGACGGCCCAGGTTTTCAATCGAGCGGCCTGAAGCCCAGCACGATCAACGGCGGTACACGCCCGTCCGTGTCGCGGGGCAGGACCTCGGTCTTGTCGATGGCCCGCAGCACGGCTTCGTCCCAGGCCTTGTTGCCGCTGGACTGGACAATGCGGCGGCTCATGATGGTGCCGTCAGCTCCCACCTTGACCTCGACCTCGGCACGCGGGTTGCCCACCACATCGCCGGGGTAGGTGATGTTGGGCTTGATCCGGGCGACCAGTCGACCGGCGTAGGTGGCCGAGGGGCCGGAGGATTTGAGTGCCGTGCCGGTGCTGTTGTCGCCGCCACTGGCTCCGGCCAGGCCCTGCATGCGCTGGAGGTTTTCCTTGCGCATGGCCTCGGCGCGGGCTGCGGCGGCTTTCTCTTCGCGGGCCTTGTCGTCCTTGAGTTTCTGTTCCTTGAGCTTTTTGTCTTTTTCGGCTTTTTCCTTGTCGGCCCTTTCTTTTTCTGCTTTTTCTGCCTTTTCTTTCTCAAGCTTTTCCTTGCGCAGCTTTCCCACCCTGTCTTGTTCGAGGGCTTTTTTTCTTTCTTCTTCCTTCTGCTTTTTCAGTGCGATCTCGGCTTCACGGGCGCCTGTCTGCGGCTCAGGGGCCGGGCGTGGTGCAGACTTGGGAGGCTCCGGCTGGGCAGGCTGTGGCTCGGGTGTCGGTTCGGGCTCGACCAGGGGCGGTGCTGCGGCCTGGGGCACGGCCGACCAGAGTTCGGCCTCGGCGCTCATCACCTGGGGCTGCGTGGTCCAGCGGGTGACCAGCCCCAGGGCGACAAAAAGCAGCACATGCGCGGCGACGGCCAGCACCAACGAGCGCCCGCGTGCCGGCTCGGGCGGCGGGGCGAATTCGGCCTGGTAAAGGGTGCTCTGGCTCAAGCCTGGGTTCCTTGGCGATCAGGGGGCGAGCTGGACCGAGAGGCCCACGCGCTGGATGCCGGCGCGCTGCAGGGTGTCCATGACCTTGACCACGGCTTCGTACTTGACGTTGCGGTCGGCGCTGATGACCACGGCGGTGCTGCCTTCGGTGCCTTGGGCGTTCTTGACGGCTTCGGCCACGCCGCCCAGCATGAGCTTGCGGGTCTGGCCATCGGCCACCAGCTCCAGACTTTCGTCCTTCTGGATGAGCACCTGCAGCACTTTGTCGGGCGGCTTGTTGGCCTTGCCCACACTGGGCAGGTC
Source organism: uncultured Limnohabitans sp. (assembly GCA_964431215.1). Taxonomy (GTDB): domain Bacteria; phylum Pseudomonadota; class Gammaproteobacteria; order Burkholderiales; family Burkholderiaceae_C; genus Limnohabitans_A. The sequence continues at coordinate 5,998 of CAYSIY010000085.1, read as the reverse complement.
GATCAGGCTGGGGCTGATCATGGGGGCGGTGACCATGAAGATGATCAACAGCACCAGCATCACGTCGATGAAGGGCACCATGTTGATCTCGTTGACGGCGCGTCGGCCGCGCCCACGATGTGCTACGCCGGGCATGGTGCTTGCCTCAGTGGCCAGAGGCCGTGGCGCCCGAACCCAGGCTGCGTTGCAGGATGTTGGAGAACTCTTCGATGAAGGTCTCCAGCTGGATGGCCACACGGTCGATGTCGCGGGCAAAGCGGTTGTAGGCCACTACAGCCGGGATGGCTGCAAACAGGCCGATGGCGGTGGCGACCAGCGCTTCGGCGATGCCGGGCGCTACGGTGGCCAGGGTCACCTGCTGCAGGCTGGCCAAGCCGGTAAAGGCGTGCATGATGCCCCAGACGGTTCCGAACAGGCCCACATAGGGCGAAACCGATCCGACCGAGGCGAGGAAGGAGAGCTGTGATTCGGCCGCGTCCATTTCGCGCTGGAAGCTGGCCCGCATGGCACGGCGTGCCCCGTCGAGCAGGGTGCCTGCATCGCTGATGCGGCGTTCGCGCAGCTTCTGGTATTCGCGCATGCCGCTGGCAAAAATCCGCTCCATCGGCCCCGCGAGCCGGGCATTCTGGCTGGCTGCGGCAAACAATTCATTGAGGCTGGTGCCCGACCAGAACACACGCTCGAACTCTTCATTGAGTTTCTGGATGCGGTGAATCGCGGCGAGTTTGCGGATGATGGCAGCCCAGCTGGCGACCGAGATGGCCAGAAGGATGGCCATGACCACCTGGACCACGAAGCTGGCGTGCAGCACCAGCGAGACGATGGACATGTCGTTGTTCATGACTGCAGTTTTTCGAGAATGGCCGATGGGATGCGGCCGGGTTTGAGGGTCGTGGCATCGACCCAGCCGATGCGGATCGTACCGTCTGCCAGGCGCGCGTCGGGCAGGCCTTCGCGGCGCAGCCAGACCTGCTGGGCAAGGGTCAGGCTGACGCGTCCAGCCTCGGCAACACGGGCCGTGACCCACAGCGCGTCGTCCAGTCGGGCGGGTTGATGGTATTTGACGGCAGTCTCGCTGACCACGAACATGCCGCCGAGCTCTTCACGCAGCTTCTGCTGCTGGAATCCCAGCGCTCGCAGCCACTCGGTACGGCCCCGTTCCATGAACTTGAGGTAGTTGGCATAGAACACGATGCCACCGGCGTCGGTGTCTTCCCAGTAGACCCGCAGGGGAAAGCCGAAAGGGGCGTGTCCGGTGCTCATGGCTGGAGCCACGCCTGCAGGCGTTCGATGGCGGTTCGCAGCTCGTCCATCGAACTGGCGGTGGAAAAGCGCACAAAGCGGGCGGTCTCGAAGCGGCCAAAGTCGCGTCCGGGGGTGATCGCCACATGGGCCTGGTGCAGTGCGGCGTGGGCAAAGTCCCGGCTGTCGCTCAGACCCAGTCTGGTGCAGGCGGCGCTGCAGTCGGCCCAGGCGTAAAAAGCGCCGTCGGGCATGACCGGCACCGTCAGGCCCAGCGCGTTGAGGGCGGGGATGAAATAGTCTCGCCGGGCCTTGAATTCGGCGCGGCGCTGTTCGTAGAGTGCCAGGCTATCGGGCTCAAAGCAGGCCAGCGCCGCCTGCTGCGACACGGTGCTGGGACAGATGAACAGCTTTTGGGCCAGCCGCTCGATGACCTCCACCAAAACATCGGGGACCACCAGCCACCCCAGACGCCAACCGGTCATGTTGAAGTACTTGCTGAAGCTGTTGACGCTGATGATCTCATCGCTGATGGCCAGCGCAGTCTGGCCGAAGGTCGCGTCATGGCTGAGGCCCAGGTAGATCTCATCGACCAGGGTGATGCCACCACGCTCGGACACCACTTGGTGGATGCGTCGCAGCTCGGCCGGGTCGATGGAGGTGCCGGTGGGGTTGGATGGGGAGGCCAGCAACACGCCGCGGGTGCGGGGCCCCCAGGCGGCCCGGACCTTGTCGCTGCTGAGCTGAAAGCGTTCGGCCGTTGTGCTGGGCAGCATCACCGCTGTGCCTTCGGCCGCGCTCACGAAATGCCGGTTGCAGGGGTAACTGGGGTCGGGCATCAGGATTTCGTCACCCTGGTCGATCAGGGCCAGACAAGCCAGATGCAATGCGGCCGAAGCGCCAGCCGTCACCACAATGCGCCGGGCGGGCACCTGCACGCCAAATCGCTGTGCGTACCAGTCGCTGATCGCCTGACGCAGTGCGTCAGTGCCCAGGGCCTGGGTGTACTGTGTCTGGCCACTTTGGATGCATTGCACTGCAGCCTGTTGCACCGCTGGCGGGGCACTGAAGTCGGGCTCCCCGATGTTCAGGAAGATGACCGGCCGGTCGGTGTGCGCCACCTCACGTGCCAGGGCAGAGGCCGCCTTGGCCACCTCCATCACGTAAAACGGTTCGATGCGCTGGGCGCGCTGCGCAATCCGCATGGCTCAGTCGCGCGCGCGGCCGGCGCTGCGGTCGGCTTCAACCTCGACGGCCCGCAGCAGCGGGGCGACACCACTGAGCACGGCGTTCACGTATTTGTGACCGTCGGTGCCGCCAAAGTCCTTGGCCAGTTCGATGCATTCGTTGAGCACCACCCGCCATGGAACCTCCGGGCAGTGCTGCAGCTCGTACACCCCGATCCACATGCAGGCATGCTCGATGGGTGAGATCTCGCCCATGGGCCGGTCCAGTCGTGGCGCGATCAGTGCGTCGATGTCGGTGGCCTGTTCGATGCAGCCGTAGAACAGGGCGTCGTAGTGGGCCGTGTCGGCCTTGTGAAAGCCCGAGAGGTCCCGCGTGAACAGATCGATATCGCTGGCCTCGTTCTGGCCCACCAGGTGCTGGTAGAGCGCCTGCAAGGCGAATTCACGCGAGCGGCTGCGGGCCGGTTTGGCCGAGGACTTGCGGGTGCCCGGTGTCCTGAGCGGAGCTTCGTTCATGCCGGGTCCTCGTCATCGACCAGTTCGGCCACGTCGGCCGAGAGATCGTCGATCAGGCAGGCCATCTCGACGGCCACACGCGCGGCATCCCGTCCTTTGTCGTGTTGACGGGCGATGGCCTGCTCGAGGTTTTCGGTGGTGAGGATGGCGTTGGCGATGGGCAGGTGGTAATCCAGGCCCACGCGGGTGACGCCTGCCCCAGACTCGTTGGCCACCAGTTCGAAGTGGTAGGTCTCGCCGCGGATGATGCAGCCCAATGCAATCATGGCGTCGTATTCGGCACGCTCGGCCATGGCCTGCAGGGCCAGCGGCACTTCGAGGGCGCCGGGCACGAGCACATGGTCGATGCTCTCCACTCCCAGGTCCTTGAGCTCGGCGATACAGGCCTCGGCCAGTGCGTTGGTGACGTCCTGGTTGAAGCGGGCCTGGACGATGCCGATGTGCAGGTGCTGTCCGTCGAGTTGGCCAGCCTGGCCTTTGTTGGCGTCTTTCATGCAGATTCTTTCGGGATATAGCCGGTGATTTCGAGGCCGTAGCCGGTCATGCTGGGCATGCGGCGCGGGTTGCCCATGAGTTTCATCTTGTGCACGCCGCACAGGCGCAGGATCTGCGCGCCGATGCCGTAGGTGCGCAGGTCCATGCGGCCACGCTCGGGCGCTTGCGAGGGGCGGGCGCTGCCCTCAAATTGCGCGAGCAGTTGCGCAGCAGATTCGCCACAGTTGAGCAGCACGGCCACGCCCTGGCCCTGCTTGTGAAGGTATTGCAGGCTGGTGTCCAGGCTCCAGGAATGCATCGACCGCTGGAGCTCCAGCGCGTCGAGCACCGACAGCGGCTCGTGCACGCGCACCGGGACTTCGGCCGCAGGTTCCCATTGCCCCTTGACCAGGGCCAGATGGACCGACTGGCTGGGCTTGTCACGGAAGGCGTGCACGGTGAAATCGCCATGGGCGGTGCGGATCTCGCGGCTGCCGATGCGCTCAACCAGCGACTCGTGGCGGCTGCGGTATTCGATCAGGTCTGCAATGGTGCCGATCTTGAGGCTGTGTTCGGCCGCAAACAACTGCAGGTCGGGCAGGCGGGCCATGGTGCCGTCGTCTTTCATGATCTCGCAGATCACCGACGATGGGCTGCAGCCGGCCATGGCGGCCAGGTCGCAGCCCGCTTCGGTGTGGCCGGCGCGCATGAGCACACCGCCGTCTACCGCCTGCAGGGGGAAAATGTGGCCGGGCTGCACCAGGTCGGTGGGCTGGGTGTTTCTGGCCACGGCCACCTGCACCGTACGGGCACGGTCAGCGGCCGAGATGCCGGTGGTCACCCCTTCGGCTGCTTCGATCGATACGGTGAAGGCCGTGCTGTAGACCGTGCCGTTGCGCGCGGCCATGGGCGGCAACTGCAGGTATTCGCAGCGTTCGCGTGTCAGCGTCAGGCAGATCAGGCCACGCCCGAATCGGGCCATGAAGTTGATGGCTTCGGGCGTGACGTGGTCGGAAGCCAGCACCAGGTCACCCTCGTTTTCGCGGTCTTCCTCGTCCACGAGGATGACCATGCGGCCGGCTTTCATGTCGGCCACGATCTCTTCGACCGGTGAAATGGCCACGGGTTGCAGCGGAGGGCTCATGCCTTGTCTTTCAGGTGGAGGCCGGCGCTGAGCATGCGCTCGACATAGCGGGCCACGGTGTCGATTTCGAGGTTCACAGGGCTGCCCGCTTGGAGGCTGCCGAGCGCGGTGTTTTCCACCGTGTGCGGAATCAGGTTGATACTGACTTCGCAGCCATTGGTCCGGTCACTGACCTGGTTGACCGTCAGGCTCACGCCATTGACCGTGATCGAACCCTTGTAGGCCAGGTATTTGGCCAGGGAGGGGGGGGCGAGTACGCACAGTTCCCAGCTCTCGCCGACCTGCTCGAAGCGGCTGACATGCCCCACGCCATCGACATGGCCCGAGACGATGTGACCCCCCAGGCGGTCGTTGGCGCGCAGGGCTTTTTCGAGGTTGACCGGTCCGGGCTGATCCAGACCACAGGTCTTGCCAAGCGATTCAGCCGAGATATCGATGCTGAATTGACGCGAGGCCGGATCGAAGGTGGTGACAGTCATGCAGGCACCGTTGAGGGCGATGCTGTCGCCCAGGCCCACGTCGTCGAGGTAGCCGGGGGGCGCCTCGATGGTCAAGCGCTTGCCGTGCTGTAAGGAGCGACCCAGGTCGTGGAGAGCGACGATTCGCCCCACGCCGGTGATGATTCCGGTGAACATGGGGTTATTTTCGCAGGGAAAGGCCTTCGCTCCGGGCGCTGGGCTGAAAAAACCATCGGCCCGTTGCAGGGTGCCGGGGCAGGTGCAGGGTTAACCAACAGACCCTGGGCTGCTGTAAATGCCTAGAATCTGCTGCAGTGCGGCAAGCTTCGGGTCGCGTTTTGTGGAGTGATTTCAAGTGTCTGCCCCTGCATCCCCATCCACTGCCGCTTGCGCAAGGGTCGTCAAGAAATACCCGAACCGGCGCCTCTATGACACGAAGGCCTCGGCCTACATCACCCTCGCCGAGATCCGCCAGATGGTGATGAAGAACGAAGCGCTGGTGGTGCGCGACGCCAAGACCGGGGAGGACCTCACGCGCTCGATCCTGCTGCAAATCATTCTGGAGGAGGAGGCTGCGGGCGTACCGATGTTCAGCGAAGCCCTGCTGTCCAACCTGATCCGCTTTTACGGCCATGCCCTGCAAGGCTATATGGGGCCGTTTCTTGAGCAGCAACTGCAGATGCTGGCCGACTGGCAGACACGCCTGGGCGAGCAGGCCAAGCCTCTGACGCCCGAGGTTTGGGGCCAGTTCATGCAACAGTGGCCTGCGCAGTTCATGGGCGGGCTGCTGCAGCCCTCTGCCCAGGTGATGGGGCAGATGCAGGAGCAGATGCAGAAAAACACCGAGCAAATGCTCGGGGTGTTCGGTCTCAAGAAGTCCTGAAGCTCAGAAAGGCTGGTAGGGCCGTTTGCTGGGACAATCGGGGCATGACCGAGACTTCCAATGCCACCGAAGCCCCCAAAGTGGGTTTTGTCAG
>CAYSIY010000084.1:0-8982 GCA_964431215.1 uncultured Limnohabitans sp. | reverse complement strand
GCCGCCGCACATCATCTCCAGTTCTGAGAGGTGCTTGCCGATGATGCCGCACACGCCGATGCTGGCGTAGGTGGGCAGGACACCCACAATAAAGGTCGACAGACCCATGATCAGGATGGTCACCAGGAAGGTGTACTTGCGGCCGATCATGTCGCCCAGACGGCCGAACACCAGCGCGCCGAAAGGACGCACGATGAAGCCTGCAGCGAAGGCAAGCAGCGCAAAAATGAACGCGGCGTTGGGGTCGAGGCCAGCAAAGAATTGCTTGGCGATGATCGCTGCAAGCGATCCGTACAGGTAGAAGTCGTACCACTCAAAGACGGTGCCCAGAGAGGAGGCGAAAATCACCTTCTTCTCTTCGGCCGTCATCGGACGGGGTGCGGTGGTTGCCATTGTCAGTGTCTCCAGCAAATAGAACTGCCCGGAATGGACAGGTAGCGCGACTATGACCACGCGGCCTGACCCTGCACTGACGTCAAACTTGTTGCTGGCTTACAGCATGCGCGGTACTGCAAGCCATCGAAACGCTCGCGCCTTGTCGCGCCAGTCATGCCACTGCATGTGTTCGTGACCGGGCACCGCGCACGATGCCTTGAGCCAAAGCTGCGCTGTGGCCCACACATCGGCAGCCGCCTCATGTCTGCGCTCGCACCGGACATTCAGAAGCTCGATCCATTCATCCAGGGACAAGGCCTGTGTCCTGTTGAAAACCAAGGGCAGCAAGGTGGCCAGATCGAGCCACGGCCCACGCAGCATGGGCACGCCCGCCCGGCGGCATGCCCGCTGCAGGAAGATGCGGTCAAAGTCCGCATGAAACGCCAGGATCGGCGAAGTGCCCGCCCAATCGAACAGGGCCTGCAGGGCCGTGGCCGGCTGAGCCCCCCGGCTCTGGGTCTCCCACCCCAGTCCATGCACCAGCACATTGGCCATGCTCGACGAGATTTGCTGCGGCCTGATCACCATTTCGAAGCTGTCCTTGACCACCAGGCTCCAGTGCGGGCCCTCCTTGTGCATGGCCAGAGCGGCCACGCACAGCAATTCGTCTTGCGCAGGGTCAAGCCCCGAGGTCTCCACATCCAGCACCACCCAGCGCTGCTCATGAACCGGTGCTTTTTTGAATCCCCGCAAGTGCTGCAACAGCTTCATCGGTCGTAGTCCAGTTTCAGACGCTGCTGCAGACCGCGAATGGCACGGAATGCGGCCTTGAGCATTTGGCGATCGACCAGGTTGAGGTCCTTGAGGGGCACCCGATTGGCGCCCGCATGCGAATGGGGGGCCAGAATCTGCTGCTTCAGGCGCAATGCCTGCAAATAATGAAAGGCCGTCACCCAGCCCTGATGCTCGGCCTCGGGGACGCCCAGTTGCCTGCCCGCCTCCTGCAATCGCTCAGCCGTAGAGGTCTGCGCAAGACCACAGGCCAGCGCCATGATGCGGGCGGCATCCACCACGATCGCGGTGCCCGCAAGCTTGACATCAATCATGTCCTGCCCATCAAGGGCAGTGGCCGACAGCCCCCCGTGCCAATTGAGGGCCACGCCGGTCTGCAAATGATTTTCAACCCACTGCTTGAGAAAGCGCGGGGTGAGTTGCGCTTGATGAAGCATGTGCTGCTGCAGTTCCTGCGCCCATGCAGAGCGCCCGTACAGGGGCCGTAGATCAAAAATGACCGCCGATTGCAGCAGGTCTGCAGGACTGCCCCGCTCAATCCACTGATCGGCAAGTTCCTTCCACTCCCGCAGGGTTCGGCACCAGGCGGCATGGGAAGCCATCACGCCCCCCTTGCACAGCGGATAGCCGCAGGCGTCCAGGGCTTCATTGACCTGGCGGCCAAAGGCCTGCCAGCGCGGACGGTCGAGCTGGGGCGTTTCGCTTTCAAAGATGAGGGCATTGTCCTGATCGGTGGCAATGGTCTGCTCCTGTCGACCTTCGGAGCCCAGCGCCAGCCAGCACATCCTGTGCTCTGACAGACCACAGTGCGCCAGGGTCTGTTGAATGATCTTTCGGGTGAGCTTGTCATTGAGCTCGCTGATGAGCTGGGTCAAGACCTGGGGCGCAGCGCCCTGCGCCAGCAGATGGGCAGCCAGCGCACGGATGGCGTCGGCCGCATGCGCCAGCTCTTTCATGGTGGAGGCGGCCTGCACCTGGGCACCAACGTGTCGCAGCGTCTTTTGCTGCAGTTGGAAAATATCGCGCTCGGAGAGAATATTGACGACCTGGTCTGCCCGCATGACAGGCAGATGTCGAATGCCCAAGCGGGCCATCCGGCTTGCAGCCTCAGCCAGCGTTTCGCCGACATCAATCACCTGCACCGGGCGGCTCATGACCTCGACTGCCGGCGCATCCAGCGAATGCTCGGGCAGGAGCACCCGGTCCAGCACATCATGGCGCGTCAGGATGCCGCTCAAGCGGCCCTCAGGCCCTGTGAACAGCACGGAACCCACCTGTTGACTTTGCATGGCCTGCAAGGCCTGCCGCAAGGAGGTCTGATCGGGCAGGCAAAGCACCTGTTTGTCGGGCAGAGCCGCCAAGGGCCGGTCCAGACCTGCATCGTCTTGCTGTTGACTCAGCAAGGCCAGGCGCATCTGCCTTGATGCCGCTTCCTGCAGACTCACGGCCTGCTCATGCAGGTAACGTTTGAACGCTGGATTGCAGTCCATCAGCGCCTTGACGCGCTCCCACGGGAAAACCAGATAAAAACAGTCCTCCCGTGCTTCGTAGCGGGTGGTGACCGGTCGCCGCCCGATCAGGGCACCCACAGGCCAAAGACCGCCCGCATCCAGCTCGAAGACTTCCTGGTCCCTGCCGGCCGGGTAGCCCAGCACGCTGCCCTGACGAATCCAGAACAGGCGGTCAGGCACACCATCTTCAGGCCGCAGCAATGGGGTGTGGGGTGCCGCGTAATGCTCTCGCGCATCCAGGACCAGGCTGTGAATCTGCTCTGGCGTCAGGCTGGCAAAAGGCTCATGGGAGCGCAGGGCATTCATCCAATAGCACAAAAGATGAACAGACGTTTGCGACTTCATGAGCAGCCCCCAAAGCCCTTACTTATCACACGAGTATGCCTACGGATTTGCCCTAGATCAGACAAATATCGCGTCTTTTGTAAGAAATCAGTCAGTAAGATTCCGGACAGTTCGCCGCAACCTGAAGGATCTTCTGCCGTGCTGCTTTTCCTGAACATTTCACAACTGCTGGTCTACATCGGACTCCTGGCCATGCTCGGCCAGGGCCTGCTGTACATTCTGGCGGGCCAGAAACGGCAAGGCAACCTGTTTTACCAGCTCTTCCAGGTGCTCAACAGGCCCTGGTTTGCCATCGCGCGCTGGGTATCTCCGGCCCGGGTCGCACCTCGCCACCATGGGTTTGTGGCTTTTTTTGTGCTCGCAGTCCTTTATCTGGCCATCACCCTGGCCAAGATTGAACACTGCATCAGCACGGAAATGGTGGGTTGCCGATGACTTCTGACCACTTGTCACTGTCTGATCGCTTGCAGCACTGGTTCGCCTTGAGCTGGGTGCTACTGGGCCAGCCTGCCCGTGCGGTCGCCATCTGGAGCCGGCTGATCGACGCCTGCGGCCCGCGCCGCGACTGGGTCTCCAGCCGAGCGCACCTGCTGGCGCAACTTGGGCAAGCCCAGGCTGCCACCCGGGACTACGAATGGCTTTGCAGCCAGCCGCAGGCACAGGCCTCGGACTGGTTCAACCGGGGTTTTCTGCTGGAACAGGCGGGTCAGACCGACGCCGCCGCCGACTGTTTTGAAAAAGCGATCGCACTGGACGATCAGCTCGACCGCGCCTGGTACGGCCTGGGGCTGTGCCGGGTCCGTCAGGGACAGCTGGAACAAGCCATCCAGGCGCTGACGCGCAACACCCAATTGCAACCCATGAGTCCCCACGGCTGGATACAGCTTGCCAGGATTCATGAGCAACGCCAGGAACCCGAGCAGGTGCTGAAGATCATTCGGCACCTGCAAGGGTTCGAACCCAAGGTCGCTGCAGATTTGATGCGCGAATCGGGGTTGCGCCCGGACTCTGGCCGGGCCTAGCAGAGCGGTTGGTTGCAACGGGCAGATCCCACGATCGGCCCGCAACCGCAGGTGCCTCGCAAGAGGTTTCGACAACAGGAGACAACAATGCAGTTGACGGAGTCCCATCGCCAGTATTGGCGAAAAAACCTCAACATCACGGCCATCCTTCTCGGGATCTGGTTTGTGGTGACATTTGTGGTCACGTTTTTTGCGCGTGATCTGAGTTTCAATTTCTTTGGCTGGCCATTCAGCTTCTGGGTGGGAGCCCAAGGCTCGCTTGTGGTGTACGTTGCCATCATCTGGTACTACGCACACTACATGAACAAGCTTGACCAAGAACACGGCGTTGCCGAAGCAGAGGAGGCTTGAAATGGCTGGATTAGCACCTGAATCCGGAGGCGGAATGTTTGAAGCCTCCAGCAACGCGGCCTTCAAAAAGCAGCTCAACAAGGTCTATGCGTGGTATACCGGTGGCTTTGCGGTCTTCGTGATTGTGCTGGCCATCCTGGAACAAATGGGCCTGCCACGCAACTGGATCGGCTACCTCTTCCTGGCCGCCACTGTGCTGCTCTACGCCGGCATTGGCGTGATGAGCCGCACCAACGACGCCGCAGAATACTATGTGGCCGGACGCCGCGTACCTGCCATCTACAACGGCATGGCCACGGGCGCCGACTGGATGAGCGCGGCTTCCTTCATCGGCATGGCCGGCACGCTCTACCTGACGGGCTACGGCGGTCTGGCCTTCATCATGGGCTGGACCGGCGGCTATTGCCTGGTGGCGCTGTTCCTGGCCCCCTACCTGCGCAAGTTCGGGCAATTCACCATCCCGGACTTTCTGGGTGCGCGCTACGACGGCAACATCGCCCGCTTGATCGGCATCATCATCGCCATCTTCGTGTCCTTCGTGTACGTCGTGGCGCAGATCTACGGTGTGGGCCTGATCACCACCCGCCTGACCGGCGTGGCCTTCGAGCTGGGCATCTTCCTGGGTCTGGGCGGCATTCTGGTGTGCTCGTTCCTGGGCGGCATGCGTGCCGTGACCTGGACGCAAGTGGCCCAGTACATCATCCTGATCATTGCCTACTTGATTCCCGTGGTGTGGCTGTCGGTCAAACAGACTGGCGTGCCGGTGCCCCAGGCCATCTATGGTTCGCAGCTGCAGAAGGTGACCGAGAAGGAAAAAGCCCTGATCGACGACCCCAAGGAGAAGGAAGTCATTGCCATCTTCAAGCAACGCGCTGACGAACTCGGCGAGAAGCTCAAGGACGTAAAGGCCGCGCTCGAAGCCGACAAGGCGGCTGCCACCAAGAAGATCGAAGACCTCAAGGCCGCCAACGCACCGGCAGCCGAACTGGCCGCTGCCGAGAAGGCCCTGGCCGCCCTGCCCAAGGACGAGGCCGCCGCCAAGGACGCCTGGACAAAAGCCAAGGCAGCCAACGAAGCCCGCGCCCGGCCTCTGGGTGGCATGCCGCGCCACGCCACCCAGTTTGCAGGTGACCCGAACGGTGACCAGAAAGCCAAGGACACCTACGACACCTCACGCCGCAATTTCATGGCGCTGGTCTTCTGTCTGATGCTGGGAACGGCGGCGCTGCCCCACATCCTGATGCGCTACTACACCACCCCCTCGGTGAAGGAAGCCCGCAGCTCGGTGACCTGGTCGCTGTTCTTCATCTTCCTGCTGTACTTCACGGCCCCCGCTTTGGCGGTGCTGGTCAAGTACGAAGTCTTCAGCGTGCTGGTGGGAACACCGTTCGACAAACTGCCCGCCTGGGTGGCGCAGTGGGCCAAGGTGGATCCGGCGCTGCTGTCGATCGCGGACGTCAACAAGGACGGCCTGCTGCAACTGGGTGAAATGCGCATCGGTGGCGACATCGTGGTGCTGGCCACCCCCGAGATCGCCGGTCTGCCCTATGTCATCTCCGGTATGGTCGCTGCAGGCGGTCTGGCCGCTGCGCTGTCCACAGCCGACGGCCTGCTGCTGACGATCGCCAACGCCTTGTCGCACGACCTGTACTACAAGATGATCGACCCCAACGCCTCGACTTCGCGCCGGGTGATGATCTCCAAAGTGCTGCTGCTGGTGGTGGCCCTGGCTGCTGCCTATGTGGCTGCCCAGAAGCCCGCGGACATCCTGTTCCTGGTGTCTGCCGCGTTCTCGCTGGCCGCCGCCGGATTCTTCCCCGCGCTGACGCTGGGCATTTTCTGGAAACGGGCTTCCAAGTGGGGCGCCATCCTGGGCATGTGTTCCGGTTTCGGCATCACGCTGTACTACATGATCACCACCCAGCCCTGGCTGCGTGGCGTGTTCGGCGTGACCTCGCCGATCGAACTGTGGTGGGGCATCCAGCCGATCTCGGCCGGTATCTTTGGTGTGCCGGTGGGCTTTGCGGTGATCATCATCGTGAGCCTGCTCACGGCAGCTCCGCGCCGCGAGATCCAGGAACTGGTGGAGCACGTGCGTTACCCCAACCTGGTTGGTGAAAAATAAGCGCGGCTTGACCGACGCATGACCGCCACCCTCATGGCGGTCTGATGCGCAAAGCCCACCCTTCGGGGTGGGCTTTTTTGTTGTTGCACCCACGCACTCGCGGGCAGCGAGGGCGCACAGTCCTGTATGCTTGGCCGAAACTGTCTTTTCCATCAACATGCGCCCCCTGACTCCCGAACGGCTTCGACGCAAGGTCCGCATCCTGACCTGGACTTGCCTGGCCCTGTGGCTGACGATCAGCGTGGCCCCCGTGCTGCTGGCCCGGTCAGGAATGCATTGGGGAGCGTGGCCCTTGGGGTTCTGGATGGCGGCCCAGGGCGCAGTGCTGGGCTATCTGGCCATCGTGGTTGTCTATGCCTGGCTCGTCAACCGCTGGGAGCGCGAGGCCGGTCAACTGTCTTTTGAGCTTGCGCCGGCTCAGGAAGACTGACGTCGGATACCGACCGCAACGCCCTGAACGGCGTTCCAGTCAGGTCCTGCAAACCAGTCGTCTCCCAGCAGATACGCACGCAGCATGGGCAGTGCATCCTGTCCCCAGAACACCTTGTCGTCGACCACGAAACTGGGCACGCCAAACAGGCCACGACGGATCGCGTCATCGGTGTGCGCCTGCAATTGCTGCTTCACTTCGGGGCTGGCCGGATCACGCGGAGGATTGAGCTGCGCCGTCAAGCCCAGCAGCCGTTGCGGATCGGCGGCATCCTCGCCGCTGCACCAGACGTGCCTGAACACCTGCTCGCAGACATGCCGGTTGGGCTCTCCGTCCGGGTCGCTGGCCGCGGCCAGACGAAGCAGCCCCAAGGGATTGAAAGGGTGCGCAACGGGCAGGCGAAGCTCGCAGCCCTGCCGATGGGCCAGCCACAAGACCTGCCGATAGGTCCAGTCGCGCTTGGCTGGAATCTCTGCAGGCCCCAGCTGGCCATGGTGCCTGAGCATGGCTCCAAAGAGCACCGGCTTGTGCACCACACGGTGGCTGATGCCTTGCAGCGCCTGCGGCAAGGCATCGAAAGCCAGCCAGGCATAAGGGGAGATGAAGTCCAGGTAAAAGTGCACGGATTTCATGGAGCCGCCTCCAGCGCCATGCGTTGCGACAGGCGTGCAGGCAACACCGCCCAGACCGCCCGCCGTGCCTGCTCGTCCATACGGCCCCAGGCCGCGATCTCGTCGATGGTGCGCAGGCAACCCTCGCACCAGCCGGTGCCCGCATGCATCAGGCAAAGCGACTGACAGGGCGAGGGCACATGCGGCCCCTGATCTGCCCGCTGCGCCATTTCGGCCACACGGCGCCAGCGGCGGTTGGCGATGGTGGAAGGGTCGAGCGTCATGGTGTCACCACCACATCCGCGGGCTGGGCGCCGGTCAGTTGCCTGAGCTCATCGGGGCTGAGCTGGAACACCCCATGGGGATGCCCCGCTGCTGCCCACAATTGCTCAAACCGCCAGAGGTCCTGGTCCAGCAAGGTCACGCAGGGCTGCAGGTGCGCCACAGGCGAGACACCGCCAATCGAAAAACCGGTTTTCGACTTGACAAAGTCGGCGTCGGCACGGCCCACCTGGCCCACCAGGGCGGAGAGCTTTTTCTCGTCCACCCGGCGGTCGCCCGAGGTGACTACCAGCACAGCCGCATCATCCTGTTTGCGGCGAAAAATCACACTCTTGGCAATCTGCCCGAGCTGAACACCCAGGACATCGGCCGCTTGCTGCGCGGTGCGGGCGGCATCACTGAACATGACCGGCGCATGCGGATGCCCCATGGCCTGCAGAACACGGCTCACGCGTTCAACGCCCTCGGGCAAGGCATGAAGTTCAGCACCACACATTTTTTTGTCATTCCAGTTGGCCCTGAAATTATCGCCGCCTCAGGCCAAACGCTGGTTCAGGAGGGCTTTGGCCACCCGTGAATTCGGTGAACGCCCCAGCTGCTTGCTGATGAACTCACCCGCATCGACCAGCTTGTCCAGGTCAATCCCCGTGGCCATGCCCATGCCGTGGAGCAAATACACCAGGTCTTCGGTGGCCAGATTGCCGGTGGCCCCCTTGGCGTAGGGACAGCCTCCAAGACCCGCCACCGAGGACTGGAAATTCCAGACCCCCATCTGCAAGGCGGCCAGGGTGTTGCACAGCGCCTGGCCATAGGTGTCGTGAAAGTGGCCGCTGATGTGGTCGATGTCGTAGTGCCCGAGTGTGGCTTCAAGGGCGTGCTGCACCTTGAGCGGGGTGCCCACTCCGATGGTGTCGGCCACGTCCACGCGCTGCACGCCAATGCCTTTCATCAGGCCGGCCAGGTAGGCAACGCGCTCAGGCGCAATGTCGCCCTCATACGGACAGCCCACGGTGCAGCTCATGGCACCACGCACCGCGATGCCTGCCGCTCGTGCCGCCTCGACCACGGGGGCAAACCGTTCGATGCTCTCGGCGATCGAGCAGTTGATGTTCTTCTGGCTGAAGGCCTCGCTGGCCGC
>CAYSIY010000083.1:0-8990 GCA_964431215.1 uncultured Limnohabitans sp. | reverse complement strand
TCCAGGACATGTCCAACGGCTTCAAGTTCGTGACCCGTTCCTGCGTCAACACCAAGGAAATGATCAAGATGGAAGACGGCCGCGAGTTGCCGCTCTTCAAGCTGGACACCACCAGCGAGTCGCACCCCTTCTATACCGGCACCCAGAAGTCGGTGGACAACATGGGCGGCCGCGTGGAAAAGTTCCGCAATCGCTTCGGCAAGACCGGCCTGTCCAAATAATCCGGCAGGCTTCGAGCGCCAAGGGCAGTCCGGGCAACCGGACTGCCCTTTTGTTTGGTCCCTGTCGCCTTCCTGTTATCTTTGGCCGCTGTGAATCAGCCTTCTCCTGCCATCGTCGCCCAGTCTGCCGTGCGCCCCATCCCGCGCTGGGCCTTGTGGCTGCTGTGCACCCTGTATGTGGTGCCCGGTTTCATTGGGCGCGACCCCTGGAAACAATCCGACATGGAAGCCTTTGGCTTCATGCTGGAGCTGGCCCAGGGCGTGACGGAATCGGCCAGCCACTGGCTCAAGCCCACGCTGCTCGGTCGTGCCGAGCCCAACCTGGCCCTGCTGCCGACCTGGCTGGGTGCGCTGGCCATACAGGCCGCCCCTGCGGGCTGGGAAGCCCTCGCGGCTCGAGTGCCTTTTGTCCTGATGCTGGCACTCACCCTGCTGGCCACCTGGCATGCGGTGTACGCCCTGGCACGCAGCAACGCTGCCCAACCCGTGGCCTTCGCCTTTGGCGGCGAAGCCCGCCCGGTCGATTACGCGCGCACTCTGGCCGATGGCGCCCTGCTGGCCTTGCTGGCCTGCCTGGGGCTGGCGCAGCTCTCCCACGAAATCACCCCAGCCCTGAGCCAGCTGTGCTTCACAGCCTTGCTGTTTTTTGGCCTGTCAAACTTGCCCAGGCGACGTCTGTGGAGTGCGGGTGCCACCACAGCGGGCATGCTGGGCCTGACTTTGTCCGGTGCGCCGGCGCTGGCCCTGCTGCTGGGTACCGGCGGAGCACTGATCCGGGCCATGGCCCCGGCCGACACCGACCGCCGCCGACTCAATATGCTGGAGATCGGTCTGTTGTGCCTGCTGGCGCTGCTGACCCTCACCCTGGCGGGCGCACTGGACCTCTGGCGCTGGCGGCTGGTCCCCCATGCCATGCCCGACCTCTATGGTTTTGCTCGCCTCTTGCTGTGGTTCACCTGGCCTGCGGGGCCCCTGGCGCTTTGGTCGCTGTGGCGCTGGCGGCGGCAATGGATGCGGGGCTGGCAGTTCCCGCACATCGGACTGCCTTTCTGGTTTGCCCTGGTCACGCTGGGCACGACCTGGTTCACCGGACTGACCGACCGGGCCCTGCTGTGCGCCTTGCCGGCCATCGCGGCGCTCGCTGCATTTGCCTTGCCGACCCTGCGCCGCAGTGTCGGCGCCTTCATCGACTGGTTCACCCTGCTGTTTTTCAGCTTCGGAGCCTTGGTCATCTGGGTGGTCTGGGTGGCGATGGAAACCGGCATACCGGCTGGCCCTGCACGCAATGTGGCCAGGGCCGCCCCCGAGTTTGTGCACCAGCTCTCGCCCCTGCTGCTGGCCGCGGCCGTGCTGAGCACGCTGGTCTGGCTGGCCCTCGTGCGCTGGAGAACCGGCAAGCACCGCACAGCGCTCTGGAAAAGCCTGGTCCTGCCGGCAGCCGGCACCACCCTGTGCTGGTCCTTGCTGATGACCTTGTGGCTGCCGCTGCTCAACCATGGCCGCAGCTATGCCCCCCTGGTGGCCAAAGTCACCGCCATCACGGGTTCCGCCCCATGCGTTCAGGCCATGGGCTTGGGCAATGCGCAGGCGGCGGCACTCGCGCATCATGGCAAGCTGCGCTTGCGCACAGCGGGTGCCGCTGCCGCGGATTGCCCCTGGCTGGTCATCGACAGCCAGGCGCTGGCACAACACGCTGACCGGCTTCGGGGCTGGGGCTGGCAGGAGGTCACCCGCTTGCGCCGCCCAACCGACAACGACGAAACCCTGGTGATTTTTCAAGCCAGGAAGCCCTGAAGTGTCGGAGCTGGGCGTCATCCTGCGCCATGCAGGCACCGTGCTGGTGGGCCAGCTGGCCGTCATGGCCTTCGGCGTGGCCGACACCATGATTGCGGGACGCCACAGCCCGCAAGCTCTGGCCACACTGTCGCTGGCCTCTTCCATCTACATCAGCATCTATGTGGCGCTCAACGGCCTGGTACAGGCCCTGCTGCCGGTCTGGGCCGAGCTGCACGGTGGCGGGCGCAATGCAGCGCTGGGCCGATCGGTGCGCCAGGCCCTGTATGTCTGCGCGCTGGCCAGCCTGATCGGCATCGCAGCGCTGTGTTTTCCGGACCCGTGGCTGGCCTGGACCGATGTCCCCGCCGAGCTGTGGCCAGAAGTGCGGCAATACCTGCTGATCCTGGCCGCCGCCCTGGCGCCATCGCTGCTGTTCCGGCTCTATGGCACGCTCAACCAGAGTCTGGGCCTGCCGCGGCTGGTGACCTGGCTGCAAGCGGGTGCCTTGCTCATCAAGGTGCCGCTCTCGGCACTGCTGACGTTTGGCTGGGGCAGTTTGCCGGGCATGGGGGTCGTGGGGTGTGCCTGGGCGACGCTGGCCGTCAACACGCTGATGCTGCTGACGGGCATCTGGCTCTTGCGAACACAGGATATTTACCGCCCTTTCCAGCTCTGGCGAGCCCTGGAAGCGCCGGATACCGCCCAGCTTCGCCACTTCCTGAGCCTGGGCATTCCAGCCGGTCTCTCGATCATGGTCGAGGTGACCTCGTTCACCCTGATGGCGCTGTTCATTGCCCGCCTGGGTGAAGTGGCGCTGGCCAGCCATCAGATTGCCGCCAGCATGGCGGCCGTGCTGTACATGGTGCCGCTGTCACTGGGCATCGCCACCAGTGCCCGCGCAGGCTACTGGATGGGTGCCGGGCATGCCAAGCGGGCCAGAGCCTCGGCCTGGACAGGGCTGGCGGTGACTGCGGGCTTGGCGGTGTGGTGTGCTGCCGGTCTGGCTCTGGCGCGCGAGCCCATTGCCGCCGCCTACACCCGGGACCCAGCCGTGGCCACAGCGGCCGCACTCTGGCTGGGCTGGGTGGCCTGGTACCACCTGGCCGATGCCCTGCAGGCGGTCTGCGTGTTCGTGCTGCGCTGCTGGCGCGTCACCCTCTCGCCGCTGATCATCTACGCGGCCCTGCTCTGGGGTCTCGGGCTTTATGGCGGCTACCTGCTGGCCTACCGGGGCCTGGGGCCATGGTCGGCCCAGCCCTCGGTGCAGAGCTTCTGGCTCACCAGCACCGTGGCGCTGGCCGTGGTTTCGGTGCTTTTCATGGCGCTGCTGTGGCGAACCATGCGCACCCGCCCGGCTCAGGCCGGTCGTTGAACGCGCCGCGATGCGGGCAGAACCAGCATGAAGGTCGAGCCTGCACCGAGCTGGCTCTCGATGCGCAAAGCGCCGCCATGGCGTTGCGCCACATGCTTGGTGATGGCCAGTCCCAGACCGGTGCCCCCGGTCTCGCGTGAACGGCTGCGGTCCACGCGGTAAAAACGCTCCGACAGACGCGGCAGGTGTTCGGGTGCAATGCCCGGCCCGGTATCGCGCACCGACAACACCAGCTCTTCGCCCTGTTCGCGCCAGCCTACCTCGATGCGTCCACCCGGCGGGGTGTAACGCACCGCATTGCTCACCAGATTCGACACGGCACTGAGCAGCTCGGTCCGGGAGCCCTGCACCCGCCAATCGGGACAGGGGTCAAACACCAGCGCATGGACCGGCTGACCCGTCTGGCCTTGCAAGGCGGACAGGGCCTGCGCATCGGACTGGACCTGCGCCATCAGCGCGGGCCAGGACACCTGTTCGGTGGGGCCGGGCGGTGGGCTGCCCTCCAGTTGCGACAGGGTCAGCAGGTCCTGGACCAGGGTCTGCATCCGGCCCGCCTGAACCGCCATCAGCGCCAGGTAATCCTGTCGCTGCGCTTCTTCAAGCGCCAGGCTTTGCAAGGTTTCGACAAAACCGGCCAGCACGGTCAAGGGCGTGCGGATTTCATGCGACACATTCGCCACGAAATCACGCCGCATCTGATCGGCCAGGGTCAGCGCCGTCACATCACGGGTGAGCAGCAACTGCTGGCCCTCGCCGTAAGGGTAGAGCTGCACCGAAATCTTGCGCGTCTGGCTGATCGAGGGTGATCGGCCGTCCATGAGCACCTCGCCGGCATGGCTGTCCTGATGGAAAAAGCGTGCAAAAGCCGGCTCGCGCACCAGATGGACCACATGCTGCCCCTGGTCACGCTGGGCATCGAGCCCCAGATGCTGACTGGCGGCACTGTTGCACCACTCGATGCGGCCTTCATGGTCGAGCATGGTCACGCCATTGGGTGAGGCCTGGATGGCACTGAGGTAACGCTCGAGGGTCTGGGCATGGTCATGTACTTGTTTGTCCCGCTGGCGCAGCACGCGTCGGATGCGGTCACTGATCTCGCGCCACAAGCCCGAGAGTCGGGGGGGATCGCCCTGCGCGCCGCCCCTGAACCACAGCTCCAGACGGTGGGCCAGCCAGAGCTGGCGCAAGACCCACAACAGGCTGCCCAGCCAGGCTCCCTCGCCAGCTGCGCCCGAGCCCCCCAAAATCATGCCCGCCAGGCCACCCAGCAGACTCCACGACAACAGGCCAAGCAGGTAAATGAACATGGATCAGGCCAGTGGCGTCGCGGTCAGCCGGTAGCCGGCCCCGCGCACGGTTTCGATCATTCTTCCAGCCTCGCCCAGCGCTTCGCGCAAGCGCTTGACGTGGACATCGACCGTGCGCTCTTCGATGTAGACATGATCGCCCCAGACTTTGTCGAGCAGCGAGCCCCGGCTGTGCACACGCTCTGGGTGCCGCATGAAAAACTGCAGCAGCTTGAACTCGGTCGGCCCGACCTTGAGCGGCTGTTCCAGCCAGCTCACCCGGTAGGTGTCGGCGTCCAGACTGAGATCGCCCACCTTGACCAGCCCTCCCGCCTGCTCGGGCACCCGACGGCGCAGCACGGCGCGAATGCGTGCCAGCAGCTCGCGGGGGGAGAAGGGTTTGACGATGTAATCGTCCGCACCGGCATCCAGACCGGCCACCCGATCCGGCTCGTCGCCGCGGGCAGTAATCATCAGGATGGGCACCCCCTGGGTTCGGGGATGGCCACGCCAGCGCTTGGCCATGCTCAGGCCGCTTTCGCCGGGCAACATCCAGTCGAGCAGGATCACATCGGGCAGGACCTCATCGAGCTCCTTCTGGGCGGTCTCGGCATCCATGGCCCATACCGGCTGAAAGCCGTTGTGGCGCAGGTTCACCGCCATCAATTCGGCAATCGCGGGCTCGTCCTCGACGATCAGGACCCGGGGGAGGTTTCTCATTTCACAACGGATTCCACGTCGGACATGGCGGTGTGACGCACATCGGCACCCTTGACCACATAAATGATGAACTCGGCGATGTTCTTGGCGTGGTCACCAATGCGCTCGATGGCCTTGGCCACAAAGAGCAAGTCCAGACTGGCCGAGATGGTGCGGGGGTCTTCCATCATGTAGGTCACCAGCTTGCGCACAAAGCCATCGAACTCGGCATCAATCAGGTCGTCCTCCTTGAGGATCACAAGGGCGGCCTGCACATCGAGGCGGGCAAAAGCGTCCAGCGCCTTGCGCAGCAAGCCCGAAGCCAGATCGGCGGCAATCCGAAGCTCCGAAGCAGGCAGCGAGCGGCTCACGCCCTGATCAACGATCAGCTTGACCATGCGGGCGATGCGTTCGGACTCGTCTCCGGCCCGCTCCAGATTCCCGGTGATCTTGGAGATCGCCATCAGCAGACGAAGGTCGCGTGCGGTGGGCTGCCGACGCGCGATGATCGAAGACAGCTCGCGGTCGATCTCGACCTCCATGGCGTTGACCTGCTTTTCGGTGGCGACCACCTGGTCAGCCACCTCGACGCTGAACTGCGAGAGCGCGTAGACCGCATGGCGAATCTGCGATTCGACCAGCCCCCCCAGTTCAAGCACCCGGGAAGAGGCGCTGGCCAACTCGGCGTCGAACTGGCTGGAAATGTGCTTGTCCATATCAATCCCTTCAGTTAATCAGTTGGGGACAGAGCTGAAGATCTGTCCCTCAAGGTCAGCCGAAACGGCCGGTGATGTAGTCTTCGGTTTCCTGCCGGTTGGGCTTCATGAAGATCTGTTCGGTCTGCCCGAACTCGATCAGCTCGCCCAGGTACATGTAGGCGGTGAAATCCGACACACGGGCCGCCTGCTGCATGTTGTGGGTCACGATGGCCACCGTGTAATCCTTCTTGAGCTCGCTGACCAGTTCTTCGACCTTGGCGGTCGAGATCGGATCGAGGGCCGAAGTCGGCTCGTCGAGCAGGATCACCTTGGGTTTGACCGCCACGCTGCGGGCAATACACAGGCGCTGTTGCTGGCCGCCCGAGAGTGACAGTCCGCTTTGACCCAGCTTGTCCTTGACCTCGTTCCAGATAGCGGCCTTGGTCAAAGCCCATTCGACCCGGTCGTCCATCTCGGAGCGGCTGAGGTTCTCGTAGAGTTTCACGCCAAAGGCAATGTTGTCGTAGATCGACATCGGAAACGGCGTCGGCTTCTGGAACACCATGCCCACCCGGGCACGCAGCAGGTTCAGATCCTGCCTGGGGTCAAGAATGTTCTCGCCGTACAGCTTGATTTCGCCCTCTGCACGCTGGCCGGGGTAGAGGCTGTACATGCGGTTGAGGGTGCGCAGCAGGGTGGATTTGCCACAACCGGAAGGTCCGATGAAGGCGGTGACCTTGTGTTCGGCAATGTCCAGGTGGATGCCCTTGAGGCCTTTGAAGCTGCCGTAATAGAAATCCAGATTCCGGATCTCGATCGCGTTGTTCACGCCGCTGGGATTCAATGCATTCGGTGGGTTCATGTGGAATCTCGTTCAGTGCGGTTTTTTAGTGGGCGCTCTTGTCGCGGAAGAACACGCGGGCAATGATGTTGAGCAGGAGCACCGTCAGGGTGATCAGCATGGCCCCGCCCCAGGCCAGCTGTACCCAGTTGTCATACGGGCTCATGGCGAACTGGAAGATCACCACCGGCAGGTTGGCCATGGGCGCGTTCATATTGGTCGAGAAGAACTGGTTGTTCAGGGCGGTGAACAGCAAGGGCGCCGTCTCGCCGCTGATGCGCGCCAGCGCCAGCAGCAAGCCCGTGATCACGCCCGCCTTGGCGGCCCGCAAGGTGACCAAAGTGGCCACCTTCCAGCGCGGCGCGCCCAGGGCAAAAGCTGCTTCACGCAGACTGCCGGGCACCAGGCGCAGCATGTTTTCGGTGGTGCGAACCACCACCGGAATGGCGATCAGCGACAGGGCAATCGAGCCGGCCCAGCCCGAGAAATGCTTGACCTGGGCCACATACACTGCATAGACAAACAGGCCCAGCACGATGGACGGTGCGGACAGCATGATGTCGGTCACAAAGCGGGTGAGGCTGGCGGTCTTGCTCTGGTCACCGTATTCGGCCAGGTACACCCCGGCAAAAATACCGATCGGGGTGCTGACCAGTGCGGTACAGCCCACCATCAGCAGACTGCCCACGATGGCGTTGGCCAGCCCTCCGCCCTCAGAGCCCGGAGCGGGGGTGGACTGGGTGAACATCGCCCAGTCGATGGCAGCAAAACCGTTCTTGAACAAGACCACCAGAATCCACATCAGCACGGCCAGGCCCAGCGCCATCGCGGTCATGGACAAGGTCAGGCCGACGCGGTTGATGGTCTTGCGACGGCGGTAGATGGCAGCATCCATTGCAGGGTTCCTTTCAGGTCTTGCTGCCCTTGGCTTTTTCGCCACGCAGAATGAGGATCTTGGCCAATGACAAGACCACAAAAGTGATGATGAACAGCACCAGACCCAGTGCAAACAGGGTCGAGAGGTGGAGATCTGCAGCCTCGCCAAATTCGTTGGCCAGGGTCGAGGCGATTGAGGAACCGGGCGAGAACAGCGAGCCGGTGATGCGCTGGGAGTTGCCGATCACGAAGGTCACGGCCATGGTCTCGCCCAGGGCGCGGCCCAAGCCCAGCATGACCCCGCCAATGACGCCTTTTTGGGTGTAGGGCAGCACGATGTGACGGACCACCTCCCAGGTGGTGCAGCCCAGACCGTAGGCCGATTCGCGCAGGATGGGCGGCACGATCTCGAACACATCGCGCATGACCGCCGCAATGAAAGGCAGGATCATGAAAGCCAGGATGATGCCGGCGGCCAGAATGCCGATGCCATTGGTGGCCCCACCAAACAGGGGGCCGATCAGCGGCATCTGCCCCAGGGTGGACTGCAATGCCGGCTGCCCATACTCGGCAAACAACGGCGCAAAAATGAAGAGGCCGAACATGCCATAAATGATGGACGGCACAGCGGCCAGCAATTCGATGGCCGTGCCCAGAGGTCGGCGCAAAGCCACCGGGCAGGTCTCGGTCAGGAACAGGGCAATGCCAAAGGACAGCGGCACCGCGATGACCAGGGCAATGGTGGCGCTCACGACGGTGCCGAAGATGGCAATCGCCGCTCCGAATTCCTCATTGATGATGTCCCACTCAACCCGCCACAGGAATTCGGGACCGAACTTGGCCAGGGCCGGCCAGGCATTGATGAAGAGGGAAACAATGATGCCCATCAGGGCCACCAGAACCAGCATGGAAAACAGCCATGTGATCTTGTGGAAGAAAAAATCCTGCAGGCGCTGGCGCTTGACCACCGCCATGACATCCGCCATGGTCAGGGGTGTGGGGTCCGATGCGTTGCTCGGGTGCATTTCGGTTCCTTGAAGGACTGCCATTTCGGCCTCTTGGGCGGGTATTCAACTCAAAGGCCCCGGGCCGGAAAGGACCTGGGGCCGTATTGTGACAGCGATATGACAAATCAGTGCTTGATCTGCGACCAGACGCGCTGGCGGATCTGGGCGGTCAGGGCGTCCGGCAGGGCCACATAGTCCAGCTCGGCGGCCATTT
>CAYSIY010000082.1:0-9071 GCA_964431215.1 uncultured Limnohabitans sp. | reverse complement strand
GGCTTCCGCCCGGCCGTCAAGGGCGGCTACTTTCCGGTGCCCCCGGTCGACAGCGGCCAGGACCTGCGCTCGGAGATGTGCCTGATCCTCGAAAGCCTGGGCATCCCGGTCGAGGTGCACCACCACGAGGTGGCCAACGCCGGCCAGATGGAGATCGGCACCAAGTTCAGCACGCTGATCCAGCGGGCCGACTGGGTGCAGCTGCAGAAGTACGTGATCCACAACGTCGCTGCCGCCTACGGCAAGACCGCCACCTTCATGCCCAAGCCCATCGTCGGCGACAACGGCAGCGGCATGCACGTGCACCAGAGCGTGTGGAAGGACGGCGTGAACCTCTTCGCCGGTGACGGCTACGCCGGCCTGAGCGAGTTCGCGCTGTACTACATCGGCGGCATCATCAAGCACGCCCGTGCCCTGAACGCCATCACCAACCCCGGCACCAACAGCTACAAGCGACTGGTTCCCCACTTCGAAGCCCCGGTCAAGCTGGCCTACTCGGCCAAGAACCGTTCGGCCTCCATCCGCATCCCGAATGTGGCCTCCGACAAGGCCCGCCGCGTGGAAGCCCGCTTCCCCGATCCGCTGTGCAACCCCTACCTGGGCTTTGCCGCACTGCTGATGGCCGGTCTGGATGGCGTGGAAAACAAGATCCACCCGGGCGAAGCCGCCACCAAGGACCTCTACCACCTGCCGCCGGAAGAATACAAGCTGGAGCCCACCGTCTGCTCTATCCTGGACCAGGCCCTCGAAGCCCTCGACAAGGACCGCGCCTTCCTGACCAAGGGCGGCGTGTTCACCGACGCCTGGATCGATTCCTACATCGACCTGAAGATGCAGGAAGTCACCCGTGGTCGCGTGGAAGTGTCCCCTGTCGAGTACGACATGTACTTCAGCCTGTGATCGCATGCCCGCGATTGCACTGAACAGTGCACACCCAGGACGGCTTCGGCCGTCCTTTTTTTTGCTGCTGGGTGCGTGGGGGCTGGTTCAGGCGCAGCAGGTGGTTTACCGCTGTGGCCACGAATACACCAATGCCCCGCAGGACGCCAGCCGCTGCGAGCCACTGGCGGCGCAGGCCCTGACGGTGATCGCAGGCACCAAGGTGCAAAGCCCGGCGGCCGATGCCGCGTCGGCGCGGGGGCCGTCGGTTGCTGCACCGGCGATGCCACCAGGCAGTGCGGGCCCCCTGCAAAAGCAGCGTGACGAGATGGCGCGCCATGTCCTGGCGGCCGAGCTGGAGCAGACCCGTCAGCGGCATCTTCGGCTGCAGGAGCAATACCAGCAGGCCTTGGGTGCGCGAACGCCTGACGTGGGGCAGAACCCTGGGCAGCAGCATCAGCATCAGCAGCACCTGGACCGCCTCAAGGCCGCCGTCGAGCGCTCGCAGCGCGACATCGACAGTCTGCAGCGCGAATTGCTGCGCCGCCCCGTGACTTCCATCACACCATGAGCCCTTCGCGATTTACCTCCTTTGATCTTCTGGCCACACCGATTGCCGTGCTGGATGCGCAAGGCCGGATGCTGGCGGTCAATGCCGCACTCGAAGACGCGCTCGGGCAGTCCCGGCGCACCCTGGCGGGGCAGGCCCTGGCCGAACACTTTGTGGACGCCCAGCCCCTGCGACAGGCCTTGCAGGGTGTCCAGGCCAACCAATTTGCGGCGCTGCGCTACGAGGCCTTGCTGCGGCGGCAGCACCATGCCGACAACCTGCCGGTGCATGTGATCATTGCCCCTTCTGATCGCGTCGATGAAGTGATCATCGAGCTTTTGCCGGTGGAGCAGAAAACCCGCCAGGAGCGTGAAGAAAGACTGCTGGAGCAGGCCCAGGTGAACAAGGAGCTGATCCGCAACCTCGCGCACGAGATCAAGAACCCGCTGGGCGGCATCCGCGGGGCCGCCCAGTTGCTCGAGATGGAGTTGCAGAGCAAGGAGCTGGCCGAATACACCCAGGTCATCATCCACGAGGCTGATCGCCTGCAGACCCTGGTCGATCGCCTGCTGGCCCCCCACCGTCGCCCTCGCGTTGTGGGGGATGTGAACATCCATGAAGTCTGCGAGCGCGTGCGCTCACTCATACTGGCCGAGTTTCCCAGGGGGCTGGCGGTGGTGCGCGACTACGACATCTCGATCCCGGAGTTCCGTGGCGACAAGGAGCAGTTGATCCAGGTCGTGCTCAACATCGCACACAACGCCGCACAGGCGCTGCAGGAGCGGCGCGCACAGGGCGACGCCGAAATCGTCCTGCGCACCCGCATCCTGCGGCAGGTCACCTTCGGCAAGCAGCGTTATCGCCTGGCACTGGAATTGCATGTGCTGGACAACGGGCCGGGCATACCGGACTCGATCAAGGACCGGATCTTCTACCCCCTGGTGTCCGGGCGGGATGGGGGGTCGGGACTGGGGCTGACATTGGCCCAGACCTTTGTGCAGCAGCACCATGGCCTGATCGAGTGCGACAGCCAGCCCGGCTGCACGGATTTCAAGATCCTGATTCCCTTGCCCTGAGTCCAATGACTTTGTGGAACAGCACTTGAGCGCTGTTCCCAACCCAACGAAAGAATGCCCATGAAGCCGATCTGGATCGTTGACGATGACCAATCCATCCGGTTCGTGCTGGAGAAAGCCCTCCAGCGGGAGGGCCTGCCTTGCCGCAGTTTCACCACGCCGCGCGAGGTGCTGCAGGCCCTGGATGCCGACGAAGGCCATGGTGGTCCGCAGGTGCTGGTCAGCGATATCCGCATGCCCGGTGGCTCGGGGCTGGACCTGCTGAGCGCCGTCAAGCAACGCCTGCCGGGCTTGCCGGTCATCATCATGACGGCGTATTCCGACCTGGACAGTGCGGTGTCGGCGTTTTCCGGCGGTGCCTTCGAATACCTGCCCAAACCGTTTGACTTGCCCAAGGCCACCGAGCTGATCCGCCGCGCTGTCGATGAAAGCCTGCGCGAGGAGGTGGCCGAAGAGCAGATTGACGAGGCCCCCGAAATGCTGGGCCAGGCCCCGGCAATGCAGGATGTCTTCCGGGCCATTGGCCGCCTGGCGCAAAGCCATGTGACGGTGTTGATCACCGGCGAGTCCGGCTCGGGCAAGGAGCTGGTGGCCCGCGCACTGCACAAGCATTCGCCGCGCAGCACGGGCCCTTTTGTGGCCATCAACACCGCCGCCATTCCCAAAGATCTGCTCGAGAGTGAACTGTTCGGCCATGAACGCGGTGCCTTCACGGGGGCGCAGACCTCGCGCCGCGGCCGCTTCGAGCAGGCCGAGGGCGGCACGCTCTTCCTCGACGAGATCGGCGACATGCCGTTTGATTTGCAGACGAGGTTGCTGCGGGTGCTCTCGGACGGCCATTTCTACCGTGTGGGTGGGCACGGTGCCGTCAAGGCCAATGTGCGGGTGATTGCCGCGACGCATCAGGATCTGGAGCAACGTGTCAAGGAGGGGGGATTCCGTGAAGACCTGTTCCACCGCCTGAACGTGATCCGTCTGCGCTTGCCGGCCTTGCGAGAGCGGCGCGAGGACATTCCGATGCTCACGCGTCACTTTTTGCAGCGCAGTGCACAACAGCTCGGTGTGGAGCCCAAGCGCATCTCCGAGGCGGCCATGGCGCAGTTGGCCCAGTTCCAGTTTCCCGGCAACGTGCGCCAGCTCGAAAACATTTGCCACTGGCTCACGGTCATGGCCCCCACGCAGCTGATCGAGGACAAGGACCTGCCCCCCGAGGTGCAGGACGCGTCTGCCCTGCCATCTGCCGGGCCTAGGCCGGGTGCGGCCAGCGCGGCGGCTTCAGGTGCGATGCACCCGAACGAACCGGCAGCGCCAACGCCCTTGCAGGCATCGCATTCAATGCCTTCGGGTTGGCAGGACCTGCTCGAGCGCGACATCCTGAGGCTGCTGGCCGAGGACCGCAACGACGTCTGGGAGGTGCTGTCGCGGCAATTCGAGGCTCGCCTGATCCTCACGGCGCTGGCCACCACCCGCGGACGCCGTATCGAAGCGGCGCAGCGCCTGGGCATTGGTCGCAACACCATCACGCGCAAGCTCCAGGAGCTCGGCATCGACGACGCTTCACTTTGAGCCCGTGGCCCGCCGTGCGGCAAGCCGCTTTGGCGGTTTTTCCGGGCTCAGTGGCGGCGGGCCACCCAGTAGGTGGCGCCTTCGGGGCCGTAGCGCTCGTTGTGTGCCATGTCGCGCTCTAGGCTGAATGCGTCGCCACGCTGCAGCGTCTGCGTTTGCCCGTTCACCGTCAGCCACATGCGGCCCTGGATGAGCAGGGCCTTGACGGCAAAAGGGTGGGTGTGCGTGTCCAGTACCGTCAGCGGTGCCCAGCTTCGCTCGATCACCTCGTCAAAGCCCTCGGCGCGGGCCTGGCTGGCAAATGTCTCGAAATCAGGCAGATTCATGCCTGCATTGTCGGTCAGCGTGCGGTGCCCGGACGTCCCGGGGGCGTCAGTGTCCTGACCGCCTGCATCAAAGTTGGAAATCTTGCTGCAGCCGTTCTTGCAGTTCGTACAGGGGCAGTTGAGTCAGGTCCACCGCATGGCTGGCATACAGGTGCTTGCGCAGCGTGCCTTGGCCGTGCGTCATCAATTGGCCCAGAAACGGGTTGGACGCCAGGATGGCGACGCGGCCCACGGCGCGGGCATGCAGGGCATCGACCAGCCATTGGCCCAGCTCCCGGGCAAACTCGAGCCGCTCGCGCTGCCGGGCAGGGCTGCGCTCGGCCAGTCCCGAGCGCCCCTGAATGCCGCTTTGCCTGTGGTGATCGATCGAGTCGGGGTGGTGCTGGCGCGAGGCGGGATGGTCCCATTCTTTCACCACCGCCAGGCCTTCACCGGCCTGCGCACGCTGCAGCACGCGGGCGCGCGATCCATTGGCGACAACGATCCAGACGGGCAGAGGCATGGCAGGCTCCTGGGGTGGAGTCGGGATTGTGGGCCGGGCAGGTCCGGGCCGCCATTGATCCTCTGGTGTAGCCGTCTGTTCGCCGGTGCGCGGCGAGACGTCCAGTTCACGCCCGGATGCGTGACGTATCCCGCAAGTTGCAGTAAGCTCGCGCCTCTTCAAGTTTTCGAACCCGATGGATCTTCCTTTGCCTCCCATCCCGGCCAAGCGCTACTTCACCATTGGTGAGGTGGCGGATCTGTGCGGCGTCAAGACGCATGTGCTGCGCTACTGGGAGCAGGAGTTCACCCAACTGCGCCCGGTCAAGCGGCGTGGCAACCGGCGTTACTACCAGCACCACGAGGTGCTGATGATCCGCCGCATCCGTGATCTGCTTTACGGGCAGGGCTTCACCATCAGCGGCGCGCGCAACCGGCTGCAGGAACTGGCCCAGAGGGAGCGCGAGCCGGTCGCTCCGGTCGCAGCCGAAGTCGTCGGTGCTCAGCGCCCCGAAGCTGCGCCCGGACCCGGTTCGCAGCCCGCGATGTTGGCACTGCCGCCGCAGCTGCGCAGGGAGTTGCAAGAAATCCGCTCCCTCCTCACGATCTGAGCCTCTTCTCAAGCTATAATCTGCGGCTTCGGCGTGTAGCGCAGCCTGGTAGCGCACTTGCATGGGGTGCAAGGGGTCGCGAGTTCGAATCCCGCCACGCCGACCATTTTTAGTCAATGAAATCAACGGGTTACGCCTCACAAGGGTGTAGCCCGTTTTTCTTGGTGTGCTCAGGGCTGCATGGTCGGCTCTGCGGTTTCTCGCCGTCCGCGCAGGGTCAAGCGAGCTGGTCTACATTCCACCCTTCCCGAGCATTTTTCAAGGACGCACCATGTTCCGCACCGCGATCGCCGGCAGCCTGCCCAAACCCGCCTGGCTGGCGGAAACCGAAAAACTCTGGCCCCAGTGGAAGGCGCAGGGTCCCGAGTTGCAACAGGCCAAGGCCGACGCCACGCTGCTGTGGATCAAGGTGCAGGAAGACGCCGGTCTGGACGTGATCGGCGACGGTGAGCAGGCCCGGCAGCACTTTGTGCATGGCTTCGTTGAACAGGTCGAGGGCATTGACTTCGTCAACAAGGTCACCATGGGCATTCGCAACAACCGCTACGACGCGCAGGTGCCGCAGGTCATCGCACCGCTGCGCCTCAAGGGCCGCGTGCATGCCTTCGAAGCCCGGCTGGCCCGAGCCCATACCCAAAAGAAACTCAAGTTCACCTTGCCCGGCCCCATGACGATTGTGGACACCGTGGCCGATCGCTACTACGGCGACAAGATCAAGATGGCCATGGCCTTTGCCGAGCTGCTCAACCAGGAAGCGCTGGCCCTGCAAGCCGATGGCGTGGACATCATCCAGTTCGACGAGCCCGCCTTCAATGTCTATATGGACGAGGCGGCCGACTGGGGCGTGCAGGCGCTGGAGATTGCCGCGCGGGGCCTGACTTGCACCACGGCGGTCCACATCTGCTATGGCTACGGCATTGAGGCCAACAACAAGTGGAAAGAAACGCTGGGCCAGGAATGGCGTCAGTACGAAAAAGTTTTCCCGGCGCTGGCCAAAAGCAGCATCCAGCAGGTCAGCCTGGAGTGCATGCACTCGCATGTGCCGATGGAGCTGATGAAGTTGCTCGAAGGCAAGGACGTGATGGTGGGCGTGATCGATGTGGCCAATCCGGCCATCGAAACGCCCGGGGAGATTGCCGACACCATTGGCCGCGCCTTGCAGTTCGTGCCCAAGAACCACCTGATCGCCTGCACCAACTGTGGCCTGGCCCCCATGAGCCGTGCCGTGGCCGAGGCCAAGCTCAAGGCACTGGCCGAAGGCGCCAGGCTGGCGGCGCAACGTTTCGCCTGATCGGACCCCGGCAGGGCGAGGGTTATGCTCGGTGCTTTTTCCGCCATTGACCTGCCATGCCTGAACGCAACCTGCCGCCGCCCCTGACGCCCGCCGACCAGCTCGAAGCCAGCCTTCGCCAGCAGGGTTTTGCCGTGCTCTCACCCGCCAGCGTGTGCGCACTGGCCGGCGTGACCCTGCAGCAGTTGCAGGCCCTGGAGTCCAGCTGGGACGATCTGCCCGCAGACCAGTACCTCAAGGATGGCGGCCGCTACCGCCGCCGCCGCCATGCCAGTCTGGTGGTCCAAGGTGCCCAGGTGCGGCAGACCCCGCACCGTGCCCACTGGCAACCGCTGTCTTACAACGCCTTGCACGGCGGCATGAAGCGCTGGTTTGAGCCCATGCACCCGCAGGTGCTGGCGCAGGCCGTCTGGCAGCGCCTGCTGGGCTGGCTGGGGCAGGTGGCTTCCAGCGTGCAAGGCGCGCAAGCCTGGTACACCGAAGTCCACCAATTTCGCATCGACACCACCGATGGCATTGGTCGGCCCACACCCGAAGGCGCGCACCGCGATGGCGTGAACTGGGTGGCGGTCTTTCTGGTGGGCCGCCACGGCATCAAGGGCGGAGAGACGCGGGTCTTTGATGTGGACAGTCCACGCGGGCAGCGCTTTACCCTGAGCGAGCCTTGGTCACTGCTGTTGCTCGATGACCAGCGCGTGGTTCACGAAACCACGCCGATCCAGCCGATGGACGGTGAGGGCTGGCGCGACACCCTGGTGATCACGCTGCGAGCCAACGGCTTTCTGGATGAGCCTGCGCCGACGGCCGCAGGCTGAACGGCCTCAGATTTCGAAGTTGTCGATCAGACGGGTGCTGCCCAGACGCGCCGCACCCAGCACCACCAGCGCATCGCCCGGACGGGGCGTCTGCAGATCGTGGCGGCGGCGCACCGTCATGTAATCGGGCTGCCAGCCGCGCTGGCGAAGGCCTTGCATGGCCTTGAGCTCCAGCGCGGGCAGTTGCGCGTCCAGGCCAGAGGCAGCGGCCAAGGCGTCGCGGCCGAGTTCGCGCAGCGCCATGGACAGTTGCACCGCCTCGGCCCGTTCGGTTTCGCTCAGGTAGCCATTGCGCGAGCTCAGGGCCAGGCCATCCTCGGCGCGGCAGGTGTCGACCCCGACGATCTCGATGGGCAGGACAAACTGGCGCACCATCTGGCGGATCACCATCAGTTGCTGGTAGTCCTTCTTGCCAAACACGGCCACGCCACGGGCCTTGCCAGCGAACACGCTCATGAACAGCTTCATGACCACGGTGGAGACGCCGGTGAAGAAGCCCGGCCGGAACTGGCCTTCCAGGATGTCGCCGAGTGCCGGGTCGGCATGCACCTTGACGCTTTGGGTCTCGGGGTAGAGGTCGGTTTCGCGCGGGGCAAACACCACATCGCAGCCCCTGGCCTCCAGTTTGCTGCAATCGGCCTCGAAGGTGCGCGGGTAACTGTCAAAGTCCTCGTGCGGCAGGAACTGCAGCCGGTTGACGAAGATGCTGGCCACCGTGATGTCGCCGTGCGTGGTGGCCTCTTGCACCAGACGCAGGTGGCCATCGTGCAGATTGCCCATGGTCGGCACAAAAGCCGGTTGCTCGGCACCCTTCAGGGCGAAGCGGAGTTCTTCAATGCTGCGGACGATCTGCATGGCTCACCAGGCGTGAAGCTGGTTGTCGGGAAAGCTGCCGTCCTTGACGGCGGCCACATAGGCGCGCATGGCGTCGAGCACATTGCCTTGGCCTTGCATGAAGTTGCGCACGAATTTCGGGTTCTTGCCGAGGTTGATCCCCAGCATGTCGTGCATCACCAGCACCTGGCCCGCGGTACCGTTGCCGGCCCCGATGCCGATGGTGTGGCAGCGTGGCAGCTTGAGCGTGAGTGCCGCAGACAGCTCGGCGGGCACCATCTCCAGCACCAGCATGCTGGCCCCTGCGTCCTGCAAGGCCAGCGCGTCGCGCTCCAGGGCTTGTGCCGCTTCGTCACTTCGCCCTTGCACCCGGTAGCCGCCCAGGGCGTGCACCGTTTGCGGGGTCAGGCCCAGGTGTGCGCAGACCGGGATGCCGCGTTCGGCCAGAAAGCGCACGGTCTCGGTGCTCCAGCCGCCGCCTTCGTGCTTGACCATGTGAGCGCCGGCCTGCATCAGGGCGGTGGCGCGGCGCCGCGCCGGCGCACGCGACACCGGGGGGCTGCCAAAAGGCAGGTGGCCGCTGGCCCCAGCCGGGACCGGCACGCGGCGGGTGCCCCGCGGCACACACTCGGGGGGGGTGCAC
>CAYSIY010000081.1:0-9144 GCA_964431215.1 uncultured Limnohabitans sp. | reverse complement strand
CCATGTTGGCCAGGATGGAGTTGGTGTAGTTGCTCACCGCCTTGGCCTGCGTCATGGTGATGTTGACATGGTGGCGGGTGTAGCTGCTGGTCTTGACGCGGATGCCGAGCTTGAGGCCTTCTTCACCCAAATAGGCACCCCAGGCCCAGGCGGCGACCATCAGGTGGATGGTGTTGCCCTTGGGGCTGACGCCCAGCTTCTTGTCGCCGATCCAGGTCAGCGGACGCAGGTAGCAGCTCTCAAGCTTGTTTTCACGCACCACGGCTTTTTGCGCTTCATTGACCTGCTCTTTGGTGAAAGGGATCGCCATGCGCAGGATCTTGGCGCTGTTGAACAGGCGGTCGGTGTGCTCCTGCAGTCGGAAGATGGCGGTGCCCTTGGCCGTGTTGTAAGCGCGCACCCCTTCGAAGGCACCGCAGCCGTAGTGCAGCGTGTGACTCAGGACATGGATCTTGGCATCGCGCCAGTCCACCATCTGGCCGTCCATCCAGATTTTGCCGTCACGGTCGGACATCGAGGGGATCACGGGGGTCATGAAAATTCCTTCAGTTACCTCAGAAGCACTCCGCCTGCGGGAGTGAAACGGTCATTTTACGTCCGGCAAGGCGGTTTCCTGGACCGATGCCGGTGGTACTTCGTGTTCAGGTCTGGAGAGTGTCCAGGTTTGCAATTTTCCGCCCACAAACGTGCATGCGACCACGGACTGGCCGCTGTCGGTCCAGTGGAACACCTCGGGCTGCTCGTCCTTGGGCGTCTGAAGTGCGCCCAGCGACCGGGTCATGGCGATCACGTGCATCAGTGTCATGCCCTTTTTCAGCTTGGCATGGAGCATCACCGCGCTCGCCACATGGCCAATCGGCCGCTCAGCGGCCTTTTTGAGGATGTGCATCAAGCGCGTGAAGTGCAGCAGGACCCACATGACCACACCACCGGCAGCCATGGCGATGCCGGGCCAGCCAAACTGCCGCCAGGCGCCGAGGGTGAGCACGATGACGGCAACGGGAACAAGAATTTTGTTGAAGTTCATGGGGTCGTGATTGTGCCCGTCAGACCAGCCCCCGCACCACCTGCATGGCTTCTTCGATGCGTTCCACCCCGTGGATGGTCAGGCCCGCATAGGCCTTGTCGCCTTTTTTGGGCAGGTTGGCTTTGGGCACCACGGCGGTGGTGAACCCCAGTTTGGCAGCTTCTTTCAGCCGCTCTTGCCCTCGGGGTGCAGGACGCACCTCACCGGCCAGGCCGACTTCGCCAAAGGCCATGAAGCCCTTGGGCAGGGCTTTTCCGCGCAGGCTGCTGGTGATGGCCAGCATGACGGCCAGGTCGGCAGCCGGTTCGCGGATGTGCACACCGCCCACGGCGTTGACAAACACGTCCTGGTCCATGCAGGCCACGCCCGCGTGGCGGTGCAGCACGGCCAGCAGCATGGCCAGGCGGTCGCGCTCCAGGCCCACCGAAAGGCGGCGCGGGCTGGGGCCGCCCGAATCGACCAGGGCCTGAATCTCCACCAGCATGGGCCGCGTACCTTCGAGCGTGACCAGCACGCAACTGCCGGGCACCGGTTCGCTGTGCTGGCTCAGGAAGATGGCGCTCGGGTTGGTCACGCCCTTGAGGCCTTTTTCGGTCATGGCAAAGACGCCGATCTCGTTGACGGCGCCAAACCGGTTCTTGATGGCGCGGATCAATCGAAAGCTCGAATGCGTGTCGCCTTCAAAGTAGAGCACGGTGTCCACCATGTGTTCGAGCACGCGCGGACCGGCCAGCGCGCCCTCCTTGGTCACATGACCGACCAGCACGATGGCCGTGCCGCTCGCTTTGGCTGCGCGGGTCAGGTGCGCGGCGCATTCGCGCACCTGGGCGACCGAGCCGGGGGCACTGGTGAGCTGGTCTGAATACACCGTCTGGATCGAGTCGATGATGGCCACTTTGGGCTGACGGGCCTGCAGCGTGGCCAGGATTTTTTCGAGCTGGATTTCGGCCAGCACCGGCACCTGCGAGCCCGCCAGGCCCAGCCGACGCGAGCGCAGTGCGACCTGCGCGCCGCTTTCCTCGCCCGTGACATAGAGCGTCTCCAGTCCGGTACGCTCGAGCGAATCCACCGCCTGCAAGAGCAGCGTCGATTTGCCGATGCCCGGATCGCCGCCGATCAGCACCACACCGCCTTCGACGATGCCGCCACCCAGGACCCGGTCCAGCTCTTCCTGTCCGGTGGGATGCCGGTCCACATCGGTGGCTTCGATCTGCGACAAGGGCTTCACTTCGGATGCCGGGGCCAGCCCTTGTGCCAGCGCACTGCCAAAGCGGTTCTTGCCACCGACGGGTTCGGCGACCGATTCGACCAGGCTGTTCCAGACGCCGCAGCCGGGGCATTTGCCGAGCCAGCGCGGCGTGGTGCCGCCGCATTCGTTACAGGTGTAGAGGGTTTTTTCCTTGGCCATGGCCAGGATTGTGCCGTTTGCCACCCCTTGCCTCTGACCCGCAGGACGATGCGAAGCCTTGCGCCAGCTCGGCGATGATGTCGGCGGCCGGCAGGGGCTTGCAGCCCGAGGCGTTCTGCCCGGCCCACAGTGGCGTGCAATCGGCACGGCCCAGCGCCTCAAAATGGGCGCGCAAGGGGGCCACGGCGGCAGTGGCCAGGGGAAAGGCGGGAGCCGCCGGGTGCAGCGGTCCGAGCTCACGCATCAGGCGGTTGATGATGCCCCGTGCCGGTCGGCCGCTAAAGAGGGTCGTCAGTGCGGTATGTCGGGCCGCCGCGTTCATCAGTGCCTGGCGGTGCAGGGGGCTCGTGCTGGCCTCGGGGCAGCACAGAAAGGCGCTGCCGATCTGCACGCCTGCCGCCCCCAGTGCCATGGCGGCGCGCACGCCTTCGGCGCTGGCGATGCCGCCGGCCGCGATGACCGGCAAGCGGACGGCTGCGGCGATTTGCGGCAACAAAGCGAAGCTGCCCATCTGCGTGCTGAGGTCGGACGTCAGGAACATGCCGCGGTGGCCTCCGGCCTCGAGTCCCTGGGCAATGATCGCGTCTGCGCCATGGGCCTGCAGCCACAGCGCCTCCTCGACTGTGGTGGCCGAGGACAGCACCACGCTGCCCCAGCTTTTGACGCGGGCCAGCAGGTCCGGAGCCGGCAAGCCGAAGTGGAAACTCACCACCGGCGGCGCAAAAGGCTCGACCCCATCGGCCACAGCGTGCGAAAACGGCACCCGGCCAGCGCCTGTGGGCACGCTGCCGGGGTCGATGCCGGCTTCGGCATAAAACGGCCGCAGCGCCTCGCGCCAGAGGGCCTCAGCCTCGGCATCGGGCTTGGGCGGGTCGTGGCAAAAAAAATTGACATTCCAGGGGCCTGTGGCCTGCTGGTGCAGGATCTCCAGCTCGGCCTGCAAGGCCTGGGGTGAAAGCATGGCAGCGGGCAGGCTACCCAGTCCACCGGCCGCGCAGACGGCCAGTGCCAGCGCAGAGCCCTGGGCGCCGGCCATCGGAGCCTGGATCAGAGGGTGGCGGGTCGGAATCAGTGGGGTGAGGTGCATGCGGGCAGCATACTGCGGGAGCGCTTTCTGACCGCATCCCTAGAGCAAGGCCTCGAAAGGCAGGCCCTGCTTGACCAGGATGACGGTGCAGGGGGCCTGCATCGCGACCTTGATCGGGACGGTGGCCACAAAGCGCTGCATTTGCAGGCCGTGCGTCGCAGCGCCCATGATGATCATGTTGACGTGGTTGGCCTGGGCGTAGTGGAGCAGGGCCTGGGCCACGTCGCCCGATTCGAGCACATGGAAAGAAGCCTGGTGCTGGCTCAGGTCCAGCCCTTGTGCCCATTGCTGCATGCGGGTGATGTGCTGGCGGCGCAGAGCGGTCTCGCTGCGCTCGCTGTCGGTGCTGCTGGCCTCGCCGGGAGAAATCACGGTGACGCAGGCCAGCCGGGCCCCGGGCCGGATGCCCAACGAACGGCCTGTCGCCTGGCGCAGTGAATAAAGAGTGACGTCGCTGACGTCGTGGTGAGGAATGGCGACCATCACAATCGGCACCTCCTCGATCCGGCGCGAGGGCAGCGGTGAAGGCTGGTAATGCTGACCCGCAGCACGCAACCAGCGCTTGAAGTGCACCCAGAAGCCGGTGCCCTTGCTTTGTCGGCCACGGGCACCGATGGTGACTTGCTCCGGGTGGTCCAGGTCAAACGCCAGCAGCGACGCCGAGGCGTAGCGTTGCCCGGCTTCGGGCGCCAGACAGTGCAGGATGATCTCCTGCAACCATTCGGGCAGATCGGGCCGGCGCTGGCGTGGCGGTACGGGGTCCATCCACAGGCGCTGGCGCATGCCCGCCGCCGTGGCCGGTTCACCGAAGGGGGTTTCGCCGGTGGCCAGCTGGTAGAGCATCACGCCAATGGCGAACACATCGCTGCGCGGGTCTCCGCGCACACCCACCACCTGCTCGGGGGCAATCCAGATGGGCGAACCCACCGCCTTGCGGAATTCCTCGGCCAGCAGGTCGGGATAGTGCGCGTGGCACGAGAGTCCGAAGT
The DNA here is from genome assembly GCA_964431215.1 of uncultured Limnohabitans sp. Lineage (GTDB taxonomy): Bacteria > Pseudomonadota > Gammaproteobacteria > Burkholderiales > Burkholderiaceae_C > Limnohabitans_A. The sequence continues at coordinate 4,633 of CAYSIY010000081.1, read as the reverse complement.
CCAGAAACACCGCACGGCCGTCCGGGCGGATCAGCACATTCGCGGGTTTGATGTCCAGGTGGCAGACGTTTTGCCTGTGCAGGCTGTGGGCGGCACGGGCCACGGCGGCGCCCAGCCGGGCAATTTGCAGCGGGTCCAGCGGCGTCTTGAGTTCGAGCCAGTGCTCCAGGGTCTGGCCCTCGATGTACTCCATCACCAGGTAGGGCAGGCGGCTGAGGTCGCCTGCGGCCACAAAGCGCGGAACATGCGGTCCGGTCAGCGTGGGCAGAATCATCAGCTCCACTTCAAAGCTGAGAATGGTTTCGGCACCGTCACCCGCGCTCATGCGCGGGATCTTCATGGCCATCGGGAATTCGGCCTGTCGCCGTGTGCCGTCCGTTGCGGGTGCATGCAACACCTCATAGATGTGCGCCATGCCACCGGCGTGGATGCAGCGACCGACCTCGAAACCGTCGATCAGGGTGCCCGGCTCCAGCAGCTTCAACGCCCCTCCTCCAGCCGCGTGGCGAAGAATTCGGGCAAACCGGCGCGCCGCACGGCCGCCGCCGCGGCCGAGTGGTCGTAGGGCACCCGGTGGAAAGTCAAGCGGTCGGCCTCATCGTCATAGAGGGCGTACATGGCTCGCGGGTCACCATCGCGCGGCTGGCCCACCGAGCCCACGGTAGCCACCCAGGCCCGGTGCTTGGGCAGGGGCACGGGCACCCCGGCGGTGGGGGTAAAGGGCATCAGGTTCTGCCCACTGCCTTGGTAGTACAGCGTCTGCTCATGCACATGGCCCACAAACACATGGCTGGCTTGTTCGCCCTGCAAGGCCGCGTCCAGGCATTGGCGCGCTGCACGCTCGCTGTCCACATAGCGCCACTCGCCGGGCTGGTGGGCGCTGGCATGCACCAGCAGCATGTGCTCAAACCGCTGGGACAGCGGCAGTTGGGCCAGAAACCGGCGGCAGTGAGGCGGCAGTTGCTGGTAGGTCCAGGCGGCGGTCATGGCGCCCAGACTGCCCTCGACTTGCGGTGGTGTGATGGCCATCGCATCGTGGTTGCCCTGCAGCACGCAGGCCTTGTCGGCATGCCAGCGCATGATCCGCTCCACCACGGGCAGCGGGTCGCCGCCGTAACCCACCAGGTCGCCCAGCACGGCCCAGCGCTCAGCCCCCTGGCTGCGGGCATGGGCTTCGCAGGCGTTCAGAGCCTGGATGTTGGCGTGGATGTCGGACAGCAAGGCCCATTTCATGGCGGATTCCTTTCCTGCCGCATCTTCGTCCCGCTGGCTGATGGCAAGCTTGCAATTTCCGAAGATCAGCCAAATTGACGGGGATCAAGATCGGCGGACAGCACGGCGGTGGACAATCCAGCCATGAAGCTGCGAAAAAAACGCGTCCAGGGCCTGATCCGCCAGGGACTGGTCTATTCCTTGTTGCTGGCCCTGGGCATTCTGGGTCTGGGCGGTCTGGGCTTCTGGCTGATCGATCCTCGCATCGAGAGCTTTGGCGATGGCCTCTGGCTGGCCTTCACCACGGCGGCCACGGTGGGCTATGGCGATGTGATTCCGCACACCAGCGCCTCCAGGCTGTTTTCGGTGCTGGTGGTCTTGCTCGGACTGGCGGTGCTGTCCCTGGTCACCGCATCGCTCTCGGCCATCTTTGTCGAACAGGAGGTCGAGGCCGAAGACCGGCAGATCGAACACGATCTGTTGCGCGAAATCAAGGTTCTGCACGAGGAGCTCGGCGCCCTGCGCGAAGAGGTGCGCCTCTTGCACACCCACTCCAAGCGCTCGCCCTGAGCAGCGCGAAGGGCTTGACCTGGCTCAGCCTGAGCGGTGTGAAACGACAGGCTCAGTCAACGACAGGCTCAGTAGGTGTAGACGCCTTGTCCGGTCTTGCGGCCCAGACGGCCGGCCGCCACCATTTCCTTGAGCAGGGGGCTGGGGCGGTATTTGCTGTCGCCAAATTCCTTGAGATAGACCTCCATCACGGCCAGACACACGTCCAGACCGATCATGTCGGCCAGGGCCAGCGGGCCGATGGGCTGGTTGCAGCCGAGCTTCATGCCGGCGTCGATCGCCTCGGCCTCGGCCAGACCCTCACCCAGCACAAAGAAAGCCTCGTTGATCATGGGCACCAGGATGCGGTTGACCACAAAGCCCGGCGCGTTCTTGACGGTGATCGGCGTCTTGCCCAGTGCCAGCGCCAGCGCGTGCACGGCGTCATGCGTCTCGTCGCTGGTCTGCAGGCCGCGGATGATCTCCACCAGCGCCATCATGGGCACCGGGTTGAAAAAGTGCATGCCAATGAAACGGTCGGCACGCCGTGTGGCGGCCGCGAGCTGGGTGATGGAGATCGACGAGGTGTTGGACGCGATGATGACGTGCGGGGCCAGCAGGCCATCGAGCTGCTGGAGGATCCTGACCTTGAGATCGTGGTTTTCGGTCGCGGCCTCGATCACCAGCTGGGCACCTGTAAGGTCGTCGTAGCGGGTGCTGCCCTGGATGCGGGCGAGTGCGGCAGTCTTGTCGGCTTCCGGAATCTTTTCCTTCTTGACCAGTCGGTCCAGACTGCCCGAGACGGTGGAAATGCCCTTGGCCACGGCGGCCTCGGAAATGTCGACCATGACGACGTTCACGCCCGAAACGGCGCACGCTTGCGCAATGCCATTGCCCATGGTGCCGGCGCCGATGATGCCTACGGTCTGGATATTCATTGGGTCCTTCTTTGCTGGAGTGGTGTCAGTCGCTGCGCATCTTAGCGGGTCCCGTTGTTCCTGTTGCGGGCCTCTATGCGGGCCTCTATGCGGGCCTTGATCCGGGCCGTTGTGTGCATCAAATAACAAACAATGTAATAAGGAATCACACTCGAAAAGCGGTGGGGGCGTAACTTTGCCGCATGGATCGCTTCCTCGAATCACAGGCTTTTTCCGAGCGCTTGCGCAAGGCGCTCGAAGCCATGGGTGTGCGGCCATCACCCACTGTCGTGGCCAACGAGTTCAATCTGCGTTATTGGGGCCGCAGCATCACGCCCCACACAGCACGCAACTGGTTGCTGGGGCAGGCCTTGCCCACACAGGACAAGCTGGTGGTGCTGGCGGACTGGCTGCAGGTGAGTCCCGATGAGTTGCGTTTCGGCAAGACCTCTTTCGGTCTGCGTCTGGCCGAAGCCGACCCCGAGTTCGGGCAAATGGACATGGCCGACCGGGAAATGCTCAAGCGTTATCTGACGCTTTCCAAGTCGGACCGCAAAACCGTGCGGGAAGTGGTGACCGCCATGGCAGTGGCTGCGGCGCATCAGCCCAGAAAATGATCCTGGCCTTCGCGTGCCGTGGTCGCGGGGCGGGCATTCCCTGCCAAGGCAAAATGACTTCATGCCCGACTCAGCCCCTCTCTCTGTCCCTCAAAAAGCCCTGCGCAAGCTCGGTCTGGTGCGAGACATCGACCTGGCGCTGCATCTGCCCCTGCGTTACGAAGACGAAACCCGTATCGTCAAGCTGAGCGACGCCCGCGATGGGGACACGGTGCAGATCGAGGCCAGCGTCACGGCCTGTGAGGTGGCCTTCAAGCCGCGCCGCCAGTTGCTGGTGACGGTGGATGACGGCTCGGACACCTGCACCTTGCGCTTTTTTACCTTCTACCCTTCGCACCAGAAGGCCCTGGCCGTGGGTAAGCGCTTGCGCATCCGGGGTGAGGTGCGCGGCGGATTCATGGGGCTGACGATGATGCATCCCGGCTTCAAGCCTGCCGGCGGCGAGCTGGCGCAGGCGCTGACCCCGGTCTATCCAACCACGGCCGGCTTGCCCCAGCCCTACTTGAGACGGGCGGTGGTCAACGGTCTGGCCCATGCCGATCTGAGTGAAACCCTGCCCCTGGATGTGGACTGGCCGGATCGGCGCGGTGCAATGACGCTGCGCGAGGCCCTGCAGTTTTTGCACCACCCGACGCCCGATGTGGCGTTGAGCACGCTCGAAGACAAGACGCATCCGGCCTGGATCCGCCTCAAATGCGAGGAGCTGCTGGCGCAGCAGTTGTCGCAGTTGACGGCCAAGCGTGAACGGGATCTGCTGCGTGCGCCGGTGCTGCAGCTCCAGCCCGGGGGCCTGCATGTGCGCCTGCTCGCCAGCCTGCCTTTTGCGCTGACAGCGGCCCAGCAGCGCGTGGGCCATGAAATTGCCGCTGACCTGGCCCGCCCGGTCCCGATGCACCGTCTGCTGCAGGGCGATGTGGGCGCAGGCAAGACGGTGGTGGCCGCGCTGGCTGCGATGGTGGCCATTGACGCGGGCTGGCAATGCGCCCTGATGGCACCGACCGAGATCCTGGCGGGCCAGCACTTTGGCAAGCTGGTCGGATGGCTGCAGCCGCTGGGGGTCAAGGTGGCTTGGCTGACCGGCAGCCAGAAAAAGAAGCAACGCGCCGAAATGCTGGCGCTGATCGAGTCCGGCCAAGCGGCGCTGGTGGTCGGTACCCATGCGGTTATCCAGGAGCAGGTGAAGTTCAAAAACCTTGCGCTGGCGGTGATCGACGAGCAGCACCGCTTTGGTGTGGCCCAGAGGCTGGCGCTGCGCGGCAAGATGCAGGAGGGCGGCATGGAGCCGCATCTGCTGATGATGAGCGCCACCCCCATCCCGCGCACCCTGGCCATGAGTTA
>CAYSIY010000080.1:0-9182 GCA_964431215.1 uncultured Limnohabitans sp. | reverse complement strand
TGATCTCTGGCGGTGCCGACACGGCCGATGCCAAGCTGGCCATCATGGAAGAGTGTGGTTTCGTGGTCACACGCAACCCCTCCGAGCTGGGCAAGCTGCTCAAGGCCCAGCTTTCCAAGTGACTTTGCGGGACAGATCTTCAGCTCTGTCCCCAACTGATCAAGCCCGGGGATGAACCTTTAGCCCTGTCACCCACGGGTCAGGCGCTGTGGTTAGCCACAATATGCAAGCCGGATGTCCTGCTGGACAATCCGGCTTCGCTTTTTTCTGACCAAGGGCAGTGTGGCTGCCTGACAAAACAAGGAACAACGTGGAAGAATTTCTCACCGCCCACTTTTGGGTCGCCGTCGGGCAGATCATCCTGATCGACATCCTGCTCGGCGGCGACAACGCCGTCGTGATCGCCCTGGCCTGCCGCTCTCTGCCCGAAGCCCAGCGCACCAAAGGCATTCTCTGGGGCACTGCCGGTGCCATTGTCCTGCGCGTGGTGCTGATCGCCTTCGCCCTGACCCTGCTGGCCATTCCTTACCTCAAGCTGGTGGGCGGTGTTCTGCTGGTCTGGATCGGCGTCAAGCTGCTGATGCCACAGGACGAGGACGAGCACGGCAACATCCAGGCCAGCGACAAGCTCTGGGGTGCGGTCAAGACGGTGATCGTGGCCGATCTGGTCATGTCCATCGACAACGTGATCGCCATTGCCGGGGCTGCCCAGGGCGCTGGCGAGCAACACCAGATGCCGCTGGTCATCTTTGGCCTGCTGGTCAGCATCCCCATCATCATCTGGGGCAGCCAACTGGTGCTCAAGCTGATGGACCGCTTCCCGCTGATCATCACCCTCGGCGGCATGCTGCTGGGCTGGATCGCCGGCACCATGATCCACACCGATCCGGGCCTGGTCAGCTACATCCCCCAGGACAAGGTCTGGAACTACGGTCTGGGCATCGCCGGTGCGCTGCTGGTGCTGGTCATTGGCAAGGTCCTGGGCAGACAAAAGGCCGCCACCGCAAGCTGAACCCCTTGGTTTTTGGGAGGGTCTTGGCTTACCATGACCCTCCCAACAACAACATCCAAGGGAGGATGACATGAATGCACAGCTGCAAAAAGGCCTGACCCTGATCGAACTGATGATCGTGATTGCGGTCATCGGCATCCTGGGGGCGCTGGCGCTACCGGCCTACCAGGACTACACGATCCGGGCCAAGGTGTCTGAAATGCTGCTGGCCGCCAACGGCTGCAAAACGGCCGTGACCGAGGCCATCAGCTCGGCCTCGGGGGCCGATGTCTCCGCAGTCCTGCCCAGGGCTTGCGAGAATCAGACGTCCAAATACGTGAGCGGTATTGCCGTCGACGCCAATGGCGTGATCACGGTCACGGGCAACCACGAAGCCTTGCGCGGCAGCACCAGCGCTTCGGCCAATGCGATCGCCTTGACCCCGCTGCAAACCGGCGACACGGCCATCAACGGCAGCGCCGACGGCGGCAAGAGCGTCAGCAGCTGGCGCTGCGGCCCGGCCAGCAGCAATCCGCTGCCGGCCAAGTTCCTGCCCGCGTCGTGCAAAGCCTCCTGAACGCGGCCTCCACCCTGAACAAGCGCAGCCTGCGGGCTGCGCTTTGCTTTGATGCGCACACCAGGCCTTGACCCTCACCCCCTGGACCGCAAGCCCAACCTGGCGGTCGTGCTGCTGCTGGTCTTGCCCTGGGTCCAACCCTGGGCACCCGGGCCGGAGTCGAACACCGTGCCCCTGCTCGTGAGCTGGGCCTCGGCAGCGTTGCTGCTGGCCCTGGGCCGCTGGCCCACGGCGCATCAACTCGCGCAGGCCTGGGCCGGGGCGGCGCTGCTGAGCAGCGCCATGGGGCTGTTGCAGTATTTCGGCGAGGCAGCACGGCTGGGCGGCTGGGTGCATGTGCCCGCTTATCTGGGCGAGGCGCTCGGCAATCTGCGCCAGCGCAACCAGCTCGCCACCCTGACCAGCCTGGGCGCGCTGGCGGTGCTCTGGTGGCGCAGCCAGGGGCTGGCGGCGGGCCATGCGCTGTGGATGCTGGCCTTGATGGCGGCGGGCAATGCCGCCACCGGCTCGCGCACTGGCCTGCTGCAATGGCTGCTGCTGCCCCTGTTGCTGCTGATGTGGCAAGGCGGCCAGCGCGGACGCCGGCCGCCCTGGTCCTGGCGCCTGCTGGGCTGGGCGCTGGCGGTGTACTTCTTGGCCACCCTGGCCTTGCCCAGCGCACTCCAGGCATGGTCGGGCACCGGCGTGAGCAGCGCCGTGGCACGTATGGCCGATTTGACGGGCTGCGGCTCCCGTACGGTGCTCTGGAGCAATGTGCTGCATCTGATTGGGCAGCGGCCCTGGACCGGCTGGGGCTGGGGCGAGCTCAAATACGCGCACTACATGGCCAGCTACCCCGGCCCCCGTTTTTGCGACATTCTGGGCAACGCCCACAATCTGCCGCTGCACCTGGCTTTCGCTTTCGGTGTGCCAGTGGCGGCAGCGGGCCTGCTGGCCCTGCTGGGGTGGGTGCTGAGCGCCAGGCCCTGGCGGCTGCAGCGGCCGACAGACAGCCTGGCCTGGGGCGCGTTGGTCATGGTCGGGCTGCACAGCCTGCTCGAATACCCGCTCTGGTACGGTCCTTTCCAAGTGGCCGTGCTCGCTTCGGTGCTGCTGCTGTGCCCGCGTATCGCCGCTGCAATCGCCTGGCAGGGCGCGCACTGGCGCACTTTGGCGGCCGTCCTGCTGTGCCTGATCGCGCTCATCGGGCTGGACTACCAGCGTGCACGCCAGCTCTACCTGCCCCAAAGCGAGCGCTGGGCCCTCTGGGCCGATGACCCCTGGGCGGCGGCGGACCGCTCCTTGTTCTTCACTGGGGCGGTGCGCTTTGCCCAGGTGACGACCACCCCGGTCACAGCCGACAATGCCCCAGCCATGCTGCAGGCCAGCCTGGCCTTGCTGCACTATTCACCCGAACCCCGCGTGATCGACCCACTGATCGCCAGCGCACGGCTGACCCGGCAGGACGGACTGGCCCGCTGGCACGAGGCACAGAAAGCGGCCGTCTACGGGCAGAGCCCTCGCTGAAGGGCAACCCTCACGCCACCCAGCTGCCGCTCTTGCCCCCGTGCTTTTCCAGCAGCTTCACATCGGTGATGACCATGCCGCGGTCGGCGGCCTTGCACATGTCGTAAATCGTCAGCAGGGCGACCTGCACGGCCGTCAGGGCTTCCATTTCGACGCCGGTCTGGCCGACGGTTTCGGCGGTGGCGGTGCACACGATTTCGCGGGCTTCGGGCAGGATTTCAAATTCGACCGCCACCCGGGTGAGGGCGATCGGATGGCACAGCGGGATCAGGTCGCTGGTTTTTTTGGCCCCCATGATGCCCGCCAGCCGCGCGATGCCGAGCACGTCGCCTTTTTTGGCGGTGCCTGACTGGATCAGGGACAAGGTGGCCGCCTGCATGCGGATGCGACCTGTGGCCACCGCCGTGCGGTGGGTGCTGGCCTTGGCCCCCACGTCAACCATGTGGGCCTGGCCTTGGGCATCGAAGTGGGTCAGGGGGGAAGCATTCGTGCGCATGGGGCCGCTGCAATCAGGGGTTTACAGAAGGTTGACGACAATGGCGCATGATACGGTCAATCACTTGCCGACCTGAACGCCGACCTTGAAAGCCATTCCGACAAAGCCCGCCCCCCGGCCGCGCTGGCCCGCCCGACTGGGGCTGGGTGTGCTGGCCTGGAGCCTGTGCGCCGTGCCCGCTTTTCCCCAGCGCAATGCCTTGCCCTCTTTGGGTGAAGGTGAGGCCATCTCGCTGGCCGCCGAGCGGCAACTCGGCGACCGCATCATCCGCGAGCTCTACCGCGACCCGGACTACCTGGAAGACGCGATCCTGGACGATTACATCCTGCGGCTGTGGACACCCCTGGTGAACGCGGCGTCCGCGCGCGGCGAGCTTTCGCCAGAGTTGCGCGAGCGCTTTGCCTGGCGCATCCTGCTCGGGCGGGACCGCTCGGTCAACGCCTTCGCCCTGCCCGGCGGTTACCTCGGGGTGCATCTGGGTCTGATTGCGGTGGTGACCTCGCGCGATGAACTCGCATCGGTGCTGGCGCACGAACTGAGCCACGTGACGCAGCGCCACATTGCCCGGCAGATCGAGGCACAGGGCCGCATGACCCCCTGGGTCATCGGCTCACTGATTCTGGGCGCGCTGGCGGCCAGCAAGAGTCCGCAAGCCACCCAGGCCCTGATCGTGGGCGGACAGGCGGCGGCGATGCAGTCCCAACTGAGCTATTCACGCGAGATGGAACGCGAAGCCGACCGCATCGGCTTTGGCGTGCTCAGCGATGCCGGCTACGACCCGCGCGGCTTTGTGACCATGTTTGGCAAACTGCAGCAAGCCGCCGGGGTCAATGACAACGGCGCATTTCCCTACCTGCGCAGCCATCCCCTGACCACCGAACGCATCGCCGACATGCAAAGCCGCCTGCACACCGATGCGGTCCATACGGTCGGCTCGGCCCCCCCGCAGGACCTGGAGCAGGCCATGGTTTCGGCCCGCGCCCGGGTCATTTCACAGTCGCAGGTTGACAGCCTGCGCGCCTGGACCCGCTTGCCGCTCAACCTGCCTGCCCAGGCCACCACGGCGCAACTGGCCGGCAGCCTCTACGCTGCCGCCATGGCCCACCAGATGCTGCGCGAGCCCGAGCAGGCCCGACAGCAATGGCAGCGCCTGCAGTCCCTGACCGCCGGCCACAGCGCGGCAGCGCGGCTTTCACGGCTGCTGGGTGCGCAATTGCTGGCAGCGCGGGGCGAACATGCCCAGGCGGTACAGGACCTCTTGCCCTCGGTCATGGTCAGTCGCTGGCCCCGGCCGGAACTGGTTGCGCTGGCCGAATCGCTCGCGCGGCTGCCGGGCCATCCGGCGGTGGCGCAGGTGGTGCAACAGTTACGCCAGCAGGTGCAGGACACGCCGCATGACGCACAGGCCTGGAACCTGCTGGCGACCCTGATGGCCGGCCAGGGACAAAAGCTGGGGTCTCTGCGGGCCGACGGGGAAGCGCAGCTGGCGCGCATGGATCTGCAGGGCGCGCTCGACCGCTTCAGGGCCGCCCAGGATGTGGCTCGCCACAACACCCTGCAGGCGGGTGAGCACATCGAGGCTTCGATCGTCGACACCCGGGTGCGGGAAGTCCAGGCCCGTCTGCGCGAGATGCAGCTCGAGCGCTGAGCGAACCCATGGGCTAAATCCCCGCCATTTCGGGGTTTCTTGCCAGCAGGCACAATCTGCGTTCCCAAAAGGGGAGTAGCGATTCACACCCGCGTGTGAAGCCCGGTATCCGTCAGTACGCGATCCTTCAAGGATCGCCGGAGCCGCAGACATGTGACCCACATGCTCCCGCAAGACCTTTTGAGAATGTTCTGTCCATTCCTCAACAAGGTTCAACCATGGAAAACCTGTTTCAAACCGTCGCACCCGCCTGGCTGTGGGTGACTTTTGTGGCCATTGTGGTCGTGGCCCTGTTCATTGACTTTGTGGTCTTGCGCAAGCAAGGGGCCCACGAAGTGGGCTTCAAGGAAGCCCTGCATTGGTCGATCATCTGGGTGGTCGTGAGTTTTGTCTTCAATGGCCTGTTCTGGTGGGCGGTCAAGGACTCCACCGGCTCCACGGCTGAAGCCAACACACGCTCGCTCGAATTTCTCACCGGTTACCTGATCGAAAAGAGTCTGGCGGTCGACAATATTTTTGTCTTCCTGATGATCTTCACCTACTTCGCGGTGCCGCCGGCTTTCCAGAAGCGGGTGCTGATGATCGGCATCATCGGGGCCATCGTGCTGCGCACCATCATGATCCTGGTGGGCGGCTGGCTGTTGGCGCAGTTCCACTGGATTCTTTACGTCTTCGGTGCCTTCCTGATCCTGACTGGCGTGAAGATGTGGATCGCCGCCGGACAGGAACAAACCCTGGACGACAACCCTGCGCTCAAGCTGCTGCGCAAGCTCATGCCGGTGAGCCAGAGCTACGATGGCGAGAAATTCTTCACCCTGGAAAACGGCAAGAAAATCGCCACGCCCCTGTTCATGGTGATCTGTCTGGTGGCGCTCACCGATGTGATCTTTGCGGTGGATTCGATCCCGGCCATTTTTGCCATCACCAGCGACCCCTTCATCGTGCTGACCAGCAATGTGTTTGCCATCCTGGGCTTGCGTGCCATGTACTTCCTGCTGGCCGCCGTGGCGGGCAAGTTCCACCTGCTCAGCTACGGTCTGGCGGTGATCCTGGTCTTCATTGGCACCAAGATGGTCCTGATCGACGTGTTCAAGATTCCGGTGCTGGCTTCCCTGGGTGTGGTGGTGGGCATCCTGGCCCTGACCATGTGGCTGAGCGTGCGCAATGCCAGCCGCCAGCCCGGGCACTGACTGAGCCCCCACAGGGGGGCTCCGACAGGGGGGGTGATTGTGCGGCTATGATCGCCTCCCTGTTGTTCAGACCATGGCCGGAATCCACATCACCGACATCGAAGCCGCCATCAACCACTGGCGGCTCAAAAACCCCTCCCCCGACGGGGTGACCTTGCCGCGCGAATTGCGTGCGTTGGCCGAGGTGTACGCGCTGATGGTGTTTTACAAACAGGACCTGGCCGACGAATTCACGCTGCCGCGTGATGCGGCCGAAGCCTTCCAGGACTGGTACGCCACCACGCCGGACACGCCCTGCATCGCGATCTGCTCAACCAGCCAGGGCGACGCCGCCTGCAAGGGTTGCGGCCGCAGCTTCGAGGAGGTGCAGTTGTGGACCGAAATGAGCGCCGGCGAAAAACGGGCGGTGTGGCGGCGCATCACGCTCGAAGGGACATCGTGGCGCTTTAACCGCTATGCCGAACGGGCGGCCGAACACCACCAGCAAACCAAAGCCGCCGCCGCCGCACAGACCCTGCTGCCGCTGTAGGAGCGGTCTCCCTGTGGGAGCGGTCTCTGACCGCGATTGGGCGCTGGACAACCATCGCGGTCGGAGACCGCTCCTACCGACCCCGAAGGTCGTTGGCCGCTGCAACAAACCGGTTCACCAGCCCAGACCCAGATGCAGCGGCAGGTACACCGCCATGCCCAGCACAATGGTCAGCAGCACATTGCGACGCCAGAAATAAGTGGCGGCGCCTGTGGCGGCCGCAAACAGGCGGGCGTCCTGCCAGGTGCTGATGAATTCGCCTTGCACCATGACGATCTCGGGCACCACCACCGCCGACAGGGCTGCAATGGGCGCATATTGCAGGCCGCGCTGAGCCCAGGCGGGCAAGTGCCAAGGCTTGCTGGACATGAAGAAAAAGCTGCGGGTGAGCACCGTCACCGCCGCCAGACCCACAATGACGCCCAGGGTCCACAGCTCAGTGCCGTTCATGCCTGGCCTCCGGCAGAGGCGGGCCGCAGGCGCTCCACCGTCAGACACAAGATGACCGCCACCGCGATGGCCAAGACGATGTTGAGCTTGAGGGGCAAGGCATAAGCCACGACCGCCGTCACCCCGGCCACCGCCGCCGACAGGATGCGCAGGCGCGAGCTCGCCAGCGAGCACTGGATGCCCAGCAGACACAGAATGCCGGCAAAGCCCAGACCCCAGGACGGCGGGATCATGTGGGCCAGTGCGATGCCCAGCAGACTGGCCACCATCCAGCTCAGCCAGTTCAGACCGTCATTGCCGGCCAGGTAAGCCTCCTGTTGCAGCCTTTCTTCGGGCGTCTGGCCCGGCTGCACAAAGCGCCGGGTAAACAGCACATAGCTGATGTCGGTCGTCAGGTAGCCGTGGCCCAGCCGCTGCCACAGCGGCAGGTGCATCAGATAGGGCCTCAGGTGCAGGCTGAACACCACAAAACGCAGGTTCACGCAAAAGCCGGTGGCCAGAATCACCCAGGCCGGTGCGCCTGCGATGATCAGGGGCAGCGCCGCCAGTTGCGAACTGCCCGCGTACACGAGCAGCGTCATGACCACCGACTCGAATACGCTCATGCCCGACTTGACCATGGCCACCCCGGTCATCAGGCCCCAGGCCGCAATGCCCGGTGCCTGTGGCGAGACCTCGCGCAGGCCCTCCCGAAAGGCGGGGTGACGGTAGAGATGCGGCAAAAAAAACATCAGGCGGCTTTCAGACTCTGGCCCGCTTGCAGCGGGCAGCCGCGCAGAAACTCGGCTGCAGTCAGGCGCTTGCCCCCCGGGCGCTGCAACTGCGTCAGGCAGAGCTGGCCCTGGCCGCAGGCCACACGCACGCCGCTGGCGTCGGCGCTGACCACGGTGCCGGGCGCAGCGGGCTGCGCCCGTGCTTCGGCCGTGGCCGCCCAGAGCTTGAGCGTCTCGGTGCCGCCGCTGTGCACCAGCGGCACCGTCATGCCCGGAAAAGGGTCAAAGGCCCGAATGCGCCGGGCCAGCACCTCGGCGCTCAGGCGCCAGTCCAGCGCGGCCTCGGCCTTGTCGATCTTGTGGGCGTAGCTGATGCCCTCGGTCGGCTGCGGCGTGCGCTGGAGGGCATCGGGATGGGCCAGCGCCTGCACGATGCACTCGCCGCCCAGCGCGGCAAGCTGGTCGTGCAGCGTGGCGGTGGTGGCCTCAGGTGCGATCGGCAGGGTGCGCACGAGCAGCATGTCGCCCGTGTCCAGGCCCGCATCCATCTGCATGATGGTGATGCCGGTCACGGCATCTCCGGCCTCGATGGCGCGGTGGATCGGTGCCGCGCCCCGCCAGCGCGGCAGGATGGAGGCGTGGATGTTCAGGCAGCCCCGGTGAACGGATGCCCCCACGCTGGCCACGTCGTGTGCTGCGCTGCCCCCCGAGGGGGCCTTCGCGGCTTGGGACGGCCCGGCGCCGCTCATCAGGTCCAGCACCCACTGCGGCAGGATCAGGCCATAGGCCGCCACCACCATGCATTGGGCATTCGCAGCCAGCAAGGTCTCGCGGGCCGCCGCTGCGTCGTCAGGGTATTTGCCGTCCAGGCGCAGGCTGCGGGGCTGGGCCACCGGCACGCCATGCGCCAGCGCCCACTGCTTGACGGGCGAGGCCTGCAGCTTCATGCCACGGCCTGCGGGGCGGTCGGGCTGGGTGAGGACAAGAGCGACTTCGTGGCCGGCGGCGTGCAGTGCCACCAAGGCTTCGCGCGCAAATTCGGGCGTACCCGCAAATACCAGACGCATGTCGTACTTTGAAAT
>CAYSIY010000079.1:0-9189 GCA_964431215.1 uncultured Limnohabitans sp. | reverse complement strand
TTTCACAAGGTCCCGTAACTGTGCAAGCCGCTCAGAAACATGTTCACGCCGATAAAGGCAAAGGTGGTCACACCCAGGCCCGCCAGCACCCACCACGACGAAACCGCGCCGCGCAAGCCCTTCATCAACCGCATGTGCAGCCAGGCCGCGTAGTTGAGCCAGACGATCAGGGCCCAGGTTTCCTTGGGGTCCCAGCTCCAGTAGCCCCCCCAGGCCTCGGCCGCCCACAGCGCGCCGAGCACGGTGGCGATGGTGAAAAAGGCAAAGCCGACCGCAATGGACTTGTACATCACATCGTCGAGCACCTCGAAGGAAGGCAGACGCTCGGCAATGCGACGCCGCGCCAGCAGGATGCCTCCGACGATGAGCGCTGAAATGCCGAAATAAACGGCCCAGTAATTGCTCATGCCGCCGTCCGGGCTCTTGCGGAACACCAGAGGTTCAAAGCACAGCACGATGCCCAGCAACCACAGCGGGGCCAGCTTGTACCAGCGCGTTTCGGTCGCCTGCTGCTTGATCAGGTAGGCAAAAGCCACCATCGCCGCCAGGGCAAAGGTGCCGTAGCCGACAAAGTTGGCGGGCACATGCAGCTTCATCCACCAGCTCTTGAGGGCCGGCACCAGGGGCTGGATTTCATGGGCCTCGCGCACCAGCGTGTACCACAGCAGAAAGCCCACCGCCGCACTGACCACCAGCATCACGAAGGCACCGAGGGCACGGGTCTTGTATTGCGCCTCGTAGTACAGATAAAACAAGGCCGTCATCCAGCAGAACAGCACAAACACTTCATAGAGGTTGCTGACCGGAATATGGCCGATGTCCGGACCGATCTGGTGGCTTTCATACCAGCGCACCAGGGTGCCCACCAGCGCCATCGTGACCGCCACCCAGGCCATGCGGGTGCCCAGCAGCTCCATGGTGTCGCCCTGGCCCTTGATGAACATGCCCGCCCAGTAAAACGCGGTGCTGATGAAGAACAGCATGCTCATCCACAGGATGGCCGACTGGCTGGAAATGAAGTACTTGAGCCAGAACACCTGATCGGCCCGGGCGAGGTCACCGCCATAGGACTGGATGGCCAGCAGCGAGATGGCCGCCACCACCAGCATCAGGTTGCGCAGCGGTGCCCAGAACCAGGCCAGCCAGATGAGCGCAGGCAAGGTACCGACCAGAATGGCTTTTTCATAACCATCCATCGCATGGTGATAAAGGCCAAACGAGACCAGGGTACCGATCAGCGCCAGCAGGGCAAAGCCCCAATCGAGCCAGGTGCGACGGGCAAAAAAACCAGGGTGGAGGGTCAGTGTGGTGGTGTTCATGCGCGGGACTCCTCGGGAGTGAGCAATCTTGCCTTGAGCTGTTCGAATTCACGGTCGATGTCCATGGCCCGACGGTTGGAAGACAGGGCCATGGAAGCGGCGGATCCGGCCGCAACGGGGGCCAGCCAGACCCACAGACGGCGTTCACGGACATAGAGCATCGCAAATATGCCCAAAATCAACAGGAGACAGCCCAGGTAAACCACGGTTTTGCCGGGGGCTCTGGCCACCTGAAACACGCTGGCCTGCACCTGGGTGAAGTCCTTGAGCATCAGCATCATGGGGGCCGAATACAGGGGCGCGTCGCTGAGTCCCAGCACGGCCAGGGACATGAAAGCCTGAACCTGGTCCTGGGGCATCGGCTTGGCACCCGCCTGTTCACGGGCCAGCGCATCGAGTTCGAACAGCACGCCATTGAGGATACGCACCAGCATTTCGCCCGCACGGCTGCGCTCGGCTTCGGGCACGTTGGCTTCCATGAAGTCGGCAATCGCCTGCAGACCGGCCACGGGTTTGCCATGGATCTCTTCGAGCCCGGCAAACAGGTTGATCGCACGGGCCGCCGATTCGGCCAGCTGCGCGGTGAGTTCAGGGCGTTTGGGATCGACCGCCAGACGGGCGTAGCGCTGCACGGCCTGCTGCCGCATGCTGGCCGATTCGAGCGCTGCCCGCAGGCGCACGAAGCCGTCCAGGTCCCCGTTTTCATCGGCCGGCAGGCGCAGGTAACGGAAAGGATCGACCGGGTTGTCACGCATGCCCAGCAGGAACACCGGATGGCCATCACCCATGTCCACCGGCAACATGTAATTGTTGTATTCGCGGGCCTGCCCGGCCGCATCGCGCAGCTTGTAGCTCACGCTCGGGCCGATGTTGCGCAACTCTTTTTTGGTGACGGTCTTGTGGCCCGCGCCCAGACGGCTTTCGATGCTTTGCCGCAGATCGACCGCACGCACGTCGGTCGCGCTGTCCGGACGGTCAGCGAAATTCTCGACATTGATGGTGCGCAGGCCGGTGAATTCCAGACGCAATTTCTCCTGGCCATTGCTCAGATCCGTGCTGCTGCCGATCACGCCCTCGACTTCGAAAGGCTTGCCCGCTGCCGTCATGGGCAGGGCACGCAGCTTGACGCTCGAGCCGCCGTCATCGAAGCTGGACTGGTAAATCTCGATGCCCTTGAAGCTGGCCGGTTTGTTGACCTCCACCCTGGCCTCGCGGGTTTCGCCCGTGGCCTTGTCGTGGATCACGATCTCGCTGGCAAACAGCTTGGGCATGCCGGTCGAGTAGTACTCGACGATGAACTTCTTGAGCTCGATGGCAAAAGGCAGTTCCTGCAGCAGGATGCCATCGGACTGGTTGAGGATGGCGGTGCTGGAGACGGTGTTCTCGGCCACCAGCAGGTTGCCACGGAAAGTCGGGTTGCGTTCGGAAAGACGGTGCTGGGCGGGCACATCGGCAATCAGGCCGCCGCCACTGTAGGTGCTCTTGCCACCAAGCCACATCTGCGCGCGGACAATCAGATCTCCGTCGAGCAGACCGCCCAGGCAGACCAGCACGATGGCCGAGTGGGCCGCGATGTAGCCCAGCTTGTTGGCCGCACCCGCCTTGGCCGCCACCATCCAGCCACTGCCCTGCGGGGTTTGACGCGCCTGCAGCTTGACCTTCCAGCCGCCGGTGGCCAGCAGCTGGCCCATGCGCCGGGCGGCCAGCTCGGGGGGATCGCTCAGCGTGGCCTCTGCCTTGTGGTGAAAAGCCTTGAGGCTTTGTTCGCGGATGTTTTCCTTGTAGACCTTGAGGTCGGCCAGGATCTTGGGGGTATTGCGGGCGATGCACAGGCTGGTGCTGGTGACCAGAAAGGCCAGGATCAGCAGAAACCACCAGGCGCTGTAGACGCTGTAGAGGTTCAGCGCGGCAAACACCTCGGCCCAGAAAGGCCCGAACTGGTTGACGTAGTTGGACAGAGGTTCGTGCTGCTTGAGCACCGTGCCGATGACCGAAGCGATGCAGATGACCGTCAGCAAAGCGATCGCAAAACGCATCGAAGACAGCAGCTCCACCCAAGGCCGCCAGCGGCTGGCCGTCGGGTGATGCTCGGAAGGGGAAGCTGCAGAGGTCATGGGATCCTGAAATTCAGCAAGGCTTTCCGGGACACAAAAAAGCGGGCACTGGCCCGCTTTTTCCGGAGGCGGAAGCTGCGCATGGCAGCCCCTGGATTTTCACAGATTCGGGGATCCTGCAGCGATCAACCCTGAACGCCAAGGGTCAAGCCGGGGCCCGCCTCTCAACGCAGGCCGGCAATGTAGTCGGCCACCGCCTTGATCTCGCGGTCATTCATCTTGGCGGCCACGCCGGTCATCTGGGCGTTGTTCTTGCGAACACCATCACGGAAGGCGATCAGTTGGGCTGCGGTGTAGTCGGCGTGCTGCCCCGACAGACGCGGGTACTGGGCGGGAATGCCCACACCATTGGGCGCATGGCAACCTGCACAGGCGGCCACCTGACGGTCAGGAATGCCACCGCGGTAAATGCGTTCGCCCAGGGCGACCGTGTCCTTGTCCTTGGCAAAACCGGGCTTGGCCTGCTTGCTGGCCAGCCAGAAGGCGATGTTGCGCATGTCTTCGTCGCTCAGGGCCGCCACCATGCCGCTCATGATGGCATTGGCGCGCTTGCCCGATTTGTATTCCTGCAGTTGTTTGAGCAGGTATTCGGGATGCTGCTGGGCCAGCTTGGGATTGGCCGGCGTGCTGGAATTGCCATCGGCCGCATGGCAAGCGGCGCAGGCTGCCCCGAAAATGGCTTCGCCCTTGGCCAGATCGGGCTTGGGGGAAGCGGCAGGAGCGGCAGCAAGGGCAGATCCTGCCAGGAGGGCAGCGGCCGCAGCGGTGATCAGGGAAGAGGCAATCGACTTCATGGTCTTGTATCCGTTGGGATGGGTCCGGGAACTGGCGCAAAACCCGAGGATTCTACAATGCCGGGAATGTCCGTTTCCTGACGGTCCCACGAGCCCCTTCATGACATCCAGCCCCCCACCATCCGCCACCCCCGTGGCCCCCACCCCCGTCACTCCCCTGGGCTGGATGCACACCGCGCGCTTTCTGACCACGGCGGCCCAGCTGCACCACCTGCCCGACCACGACCTGCCCGAAATTGCTTTCGTGGGCCGCTCCAATGCGGGCAAATCCACCTGCATCAACACCCTGACGCAGCAAAAGCAGCTGGCCTTTGCCTCCAAAAAGCCGGGGCGCACCCAGCACATCAACCTGTTTTCTCTGGGCAAGCAGGGCATCACCGATGCGGTTCTGGCCGACCTGCCGGGCTATGGCTATGCCGCCGTGGCCAAGATGGACAAGGCCCGGTGGCAGCAGGTCATGGCCAATTACCTGGTCAGCCGCCCCAACCTGCTGGGGGTGGTCATGCTCTGCGACCCGCGCCACGGCCTGACCGAACTCGATGACGCCTTGCTCGACATCATCCGGCCGCGCGTCGAGCAAGGCCTGAAGTTTCTGATTGTGCTGACCAAGGCCGACAAGCTCACCCGCGCCGAACAGGCCAAGGCCTTGTCGATTGCGCGACTGCAGGCCGGCGGCGGCGAGGTCAGACTGTTTTCGGCCCTGAAAAAACAGGGCCTCGAAGAAGTGGCCCAACTGCTGTGGGACTGGACGCACCCGCCAGCGCCATGACCGGATGAGCTCGCTGCGCCGTCATGACTGGGCTGCGCAGCCATGACAGTGGGGGTTCTTCATTTTTCATGCGCCCTGCAGCGGCCAGTCACCCAGTGATGCCCAAGGAGCCCGACCATGATCGAAACCTGGCAACAAGACCTGCCACACGGCATCACCCTGAGCTGCCGCGCCTGCGGCGAGCGTGGCCGGCCCGTACTGATGTTCCTGCACGGCTTCCCGGAAGCCGCCTTCATCTGGGACGAACTGCTGGGCCACTTTGCCCGCCCCGAGCACGGCGGCTTTCGTTGCGTGGCCCCCAACCTGCGCGGCTTTGAACGATCGAGCGCACCGCCCGAAGTCAAGGACTACCGGCCCAAGCACCTGGTGCAGGACATCGTCGCCCTGATCGCACAGGAAACCGGCGGCGCACCGCTGGCCGCGCTGGTGGCGCACGACTGGGGCGGTGCCGTCGCCTGGAACCTGGCCAACCAGCATCCGCAAAGCCTGCACAAGCTGGTCATCATCAACTCACCGCACCCGGGCACATTTTTGCGTGAGCTGCAAGGCAACCCGGCCCAGCAGGCGGCCAGTGCCTACATGAATTTCCTGATCCGTCCCGATGCGGCGGCCCTGCTGGCAGCCCAGGACCATGCACGGCTGTTCGGCTTTTTTGGAAGGGCGGACTGGCTGACCGAGACCGTCCGCGCACAGTACCGCGCCGTCTGGGCACATGGGCTGGAAGGTGGCCTGAATTACTACCGTGCCTCGCCGCTTCGACCTGGCACGCCCAGCGATCCCGCCGCCCATGCCGTGGAGTTGCCGCCGCAGGCCGTGCGGGTCGAGGTGCCCACGCTGGTGCTCTGGGCACAGGATGATGTGGCCCTGCTGCCCGCCCTGTGCGATGGCCTGCAGGCGCATGTGCCGGACCTGAAGCTGGTGCCACTGTCGCGGGCCACGCACTGGGTGGTGCACGAGCAGCCCCAGCGGGTGATCGCCGAAATCGAAGCGTTCCTGAATGTTCAGTAAACCCCGGGCTCGCCCTCGGGCCGGGTCTTGAATCGGCGGTGCACCCAGTGGTATTGCTCGGGCATGGTGCGGATGTACCCGGCCAGCAGCTCGTTCATGCGCGCCGTGTCGGCCACCAGGTCATCGGACGGAAAAGCGTCGATCGGCGCATGCGCCTCGATGGTGTAGCCCGCAGGCGTCATGCGCGTGACCACCGGCACCACCCGGGCGCCCGCCACACGGGCCAGGCGTGACAGAGAGGGCACAGTCGCCGCCTGCACCCCCATGAAGGGCACAAAGATCGACTCCTCGCGGTTGAAATCCATGTCGGGCGAGAGGTGCAGCGCATCGCCGCGCTTGAGGCCCGCCAGGATCTTGCGCATGCCTTCGTGCCGGAAATAAGGGCGTGTGTTGCCCAGGCGTTCTCGACCCGCCCGCACCCAGTCTTCGATCACCCGGTTCGACTGGGCAACAAAAATGAAGGCCACGGGCGAGGGCCGTACCCGCATCGCCACCGCCATGCCGCCGGCATCGAGGCCAACAAAATGCGGAGCGAACATGAGCAGCGGCCCGGGATCCGTCACATGGTGCACCGGCCCCGCCCATTGCAGCCGCCGGGACAGCACGCTCTCGGGCGCATGCCAAAGCCAGGCGCGGTCCAGCACCGACTGGCCAAATGCGATGAAGTGCCGCCACACCATGCGACGGCGCAAGGCCTCATTCCAGTCCGGAAAACACAGTCGCAGATTGGTGTTGACAATGTGCCGGCGGCGACCCGCTCCCAACCACAGCAAGGCACCCAGCAAGGCCCCCAGAGCACGCACCACCGGCAGCGGCCAGCGCGCGATCAGGCGCATGAAAGCAATCAGCAACTCAGCCAAATCGGACCTCGGATGGGTTCATTCAAACGGCGCGCGGCCCTTTGTAACGGGCGTAGCCCCAAAGGTACTGGCCGGGCCGCTGCAGCACCAGCCGCTCCATGGCCTGGTTGATCTGCACCACGGCCACGTCCAGATCGGCAGAGAGTTCGTGCCCCAGCGTGCGGGTGTGCAGGCGGTAACCACGGCCCCAGGACAGGCGCTCGCCCCAAATCAGGACCACGCAGGCACCGGTCTGGATGGCCAGTCGCGCGGCCAGGGTCATGGTGTAGGCAGGCTTGCCGAAAAAGGGGGCCCACTGGCCCATGCCCTCGGGCGGCACCTGATCGGGCAGCAAGCCCACCGCACGGCCAGCGCGCAGGGCCTTGATCATCTGCCGCACACCGGCCAGCGTGGTCGGCACGGCCTCCAGGCCCGGGCGATTGCGCGCGTTCTCCATCACCTGCGCCAATCCCGCCTCGCGGGCAGGCCGGTAGAGCACCGTCAAGTCACCATGTTCGGCCGCAAAGCGCTGCGCCAGCGCCTGGGCAGTGATCTCGAAGCAGCCCAGATGAGGCGTGAGAAACAGCACCCCCCGGCCGCTGGCGTAGGCCTGCACCGCGGCACGGTCATCGGCCCATTGCACCGGGGCCGGAGCACCGAACCACAGGCGAGGCAATTCGAGCGACATGGCCCCCGCATGACCGATGGCCGGTGCCACCTGTCGCCAACGCAGACCAGCCTGGTGCGCGTTGTCCATGAAACGGCGTCGGTACACCGGCGACAGCAGCCAGGCCAGCCAGCCAGCGACATGCCCCAGGGCATGCAGCGCCCACAGGGGCCAGTGACGGAGAAATCGGAAGCCGGATTGCATGGGGCGTGATTTTGCCCGTTTCCATCACATGCTTCGGGCTGACCGAATCCGGGTAAGCGCCTTACCCGTTCGGCAGGAATGGCAAGCGCCAGAGGCTGACCGACACTCGATGGCCTGCCGCTCCATGCCCCCATGGGCCCGACCCGGGGTTTCAGGTCTTTTTCATGCACCCCAGCCCAAGCTACTTCAGCACCCGACAAACCGCCCAGATGCTGGGGCTGTCCGTGGGCACCGTCCAGCGCATGGTCGCATCCGGCGTGCTGCAGGCCTACACCACCCAGGGGGGGCACCGTCGCATTCTGGCCTCGTCGGTTCACCAGTACTGCCTGAGCAAGGGTGTGCCGATGGCGCAGGTGCCAAATGCCAACGCCCGCCTGTGCATCGTGCACGACAGCCACCTGCCCGCCCCGGTCAGGCAGGCACTGGACCGGCTGGAGCGTGTCATGCTGGTGAGCCATCCGCTGGAACTGGCCGGTCTGCGCGGAGACCTTACCGTCTTCCTGATGGACGCCCATGTGGCCTGGCTGGACTGGACCGATCTGCAGCGCCCCTTGAGCCTGGCCCCCGATGCCCGCTTCATCGTCTACAACAGCGCCGACCTGTCGCCGTTGCAGCACCAGGCCGTGGTGCCCTACGCCCGGCTCTATCCGGGCGACATCAGCACCGACCTGGTGGCCGGGCTCCTGCTTGGCATGGACGGATGGCCACCGCCTTCTGCCACCCCCCCAGGCCAACCGCCAGGGACCCCCCTTGGCACAAGCCGGTCTTGAAACCGGTGCAAAAGGCCTTATGATTAGCACTCGAAAGGGCTGAGTGCTAACAGACCACCCTTCAAAGTTAACGAGTGCCAACTTCTGGTGCTCTTGTTTGTCAACCTTGTTTCAAATCCAGGAGATGCAATGAAACTTCGTCCTCTCGGCGACCGCGTGATCGTCAAGCGCGTTGAAAGCGAAACCAAAACCGCCTCGGGCATCGTGATTCCCGACGCCGCTGCTGAAAAACCTGATCAAGGTGAAGTGCTGGCCGTCGGCCCGGGCAAAACCAACGACAAAGGCGAAACCAAGGCCCTGACCGTCAAGGTCGGCGACCGCGTCCTGTTCGGCAAGTACTCGGGCCAGACCGTCAAGGTCGACGGCGACGAGCTGCTGGTCATGAAGGAAGACGACCTGTTCGCTGTAGTCGAATAAATGACCCCTTGTGGGTCATCCCCGCGAAGGCGGGGACCCACAACCCAAGCCTCATGGATTCCCGCTTTCGCGGGAATGACAATTTCAATCAGGAGCTAATCAAATGGCAGCAAAAGACGTAGTTTTCGGCGGTGAAGCCCGCGCACGCATGGTCGAAGGTGTGAACATCCTGGCCAATGCCGTCAAAGTGACCCTCGGCCCCAAGGGCCGCAACGTGGTGCTCGAGCGCTCTTTCGGCGCCCCCACCGTGACCAAGGACGGTGTGTCCGTGGCCAAGGAAATCGAGCT
>CAYSIY010000078.1:0-9202 GCA_964431215.1 uncultured Limnohabitans sp. | reverse complement strand
TCGGCGGCGTTGTCCAGGAAGTAGCGGTCGTGGGTGATGGCCACCACCGTGCCCGGGAAGCGCTGCAAAAACTGCTCGAGCCAGTCCACACTTTCCGCATCCAGGTGGTTGGTGGGTTCGTCGAGCAGCAGCATGTCGGGCTTGGACAGCAGCAGGCGGCACAGGGCCACGCGGCGTTTTTCACCGCCGGACAGGTTCTTGATGGTGGCGTCCCAGGCGGGCAGGCGCAGCGCGTCGGCAGCGATTTCGAGCAGGTGCTCGGAGTCGCCTTCGGCCCCTGCGGCCGAAATGATGGCTTCGAGTCGGGCCTGCTCGGCGGCCAGGGCGTCAAAGTCGGCGTCTTCTTCGGCGTAGGCGGCGTAGACCTCTTCCAGGCGTTGCTTGGCCGCAGCCACCTCGCCCATGCCGCTTTCGACCGACTGACGCACGGTGTGCTCGGGGTCGAGTTGGGGCTCCTGGGGCAGGTATCCGATCTTCAGACCGGGCATCGGAATGGCCTCGCCCTCGATCTCCTTGTCGATGCCGGCCATGATCTTGAGCAAGGTGGATTTGCCCGAGCCGTTCAGACCCAGCACACCGATCTTGGCCCCGGGGAAAAACGAGAGCGAAATGTCCTTGAGGATCTGACGCTTGGGCGGGACGGTCTTGCCGACCCGGTTCATCGAAAAAACGTATTGAGCCATTTGGAAACCTTGGAAAGCCTGGAACAGGCAAACAACCTCGCATTATCCCCTGTAGGAGCGGTCTGCGACCGCGATGGCCTTGCCAAACACCCCATCGCGGTCAGAGACCGGTATCTACAATCCCGGGCCATGCCCTCCAAAATTCTCATCACTGGCGGTGCCGGCTACATCGGCTCGCACACCGCCGTCGAACTCATGAACGCGGACCACGAAGTAGTCATCGTGGACAACCTGGTCAACAGCAGCATCCGGGTGCTTGAACGTCTGGACACGCTCTGCGGCCCCAGGTTCAGCTTTGTGAACGCCGATGTGCGCAACGCTGCTGCCCTGGACCGCATCCTGACCGAGCACGAAATCAGCGGCGTCATCCACTTTGCCGGACTCAAGGCCGTGGGTGAATCGGTGGCTCAGCCGCTGCGCTACCTTGACAACAACGTCGGCAGCACCCTGACCTTGCTGCAAGCCATGGACCGGGCCAACGTGCGGCGCATCGTCTTCAGCTCCTCGGCCACCGTCTACGGTGACCCCGAGGCCGTGCCGATCCCCGAGTCCAGCAAGCTGCAGGTCACCAACCCCTATGGCCGCACCAAGCTGATGTGCGAAGACATCCTGCGCGACCTGCAGGCCGCCGACCCGCGCTGGCAGGTCGCCATCCTGCGCTACTTCAACCCGGTGGGCGCCCACGAAAGCGGCCTGATCGGCGAACACCCGAACGGCATTCCGAACAACCTGATGCCCTTCATCAGCCAGGTGGCCGTGGGCAAGCGCGAGTTCCTGAGCATCTTCGGCCAGGACTACCCCACCGACGACGGGACAGGCGTGCGCGACTACATCCATGTGGTTGATCTGGCCCAGGGTCATCTGGCCGCGCTGCGTTACCTGCAGGAGCACCAGCAAAGCATCACGGTCAATCTGGGCACGGGTCGGGGGGTCAGCGTCAAGGCACTGGCCGACACCTTTGCCAAGGTCAATGGTGTGCCCATTCCTTACCGTTTCGCCCCCCGTCGTGCGGGTGATGTGGCCATCCTGTGTGCCGACACCACGCTGGCCCGGCAAGCACTCGGCTGGACAGCCCGTCTGGACGTGGAGCGCATGTGCCGTGACGCCTGGCGCTGGCAATCCGGCAACCCGGATGGCTACGCGTAAGTCATGGATTCCCGCTTTCGCGGGAATGACGATGGGGGTGCAGGAATGAGCAGCCCACTGTCATCCTCGGGCTTGACCGGGGGATCCAGTGAACCACTGCGTGTCCTGCTGGTCATCACCAAGGGCGAGATCGGCGGCGCCCAGACCCATGTGATCGAGCTCTGCCGCGCCTTGCGCGGCCAGGTCCGGTTCACGGCCGTGATCGGCGGCGAGGGCGGCACCTTCCTGGCCCAGGCCCTGCATGAGCTGGGCGTTCAGACCACTGCCCTGCCAACGCTGCGCAATTCGCTCAATCCGGTGCGCCTGCTGGCCTCGGTGCGCAGCCTGCTCGCACATCTGCGCGCCGGGCCGGTGGACCTGATCCACGCGCACAGCGCCGTGGCCGGCATGGTGGCCCGGCTGGCCGGCAAGCTCAGCCAGACCCCGGTGGTTTACACGGTACACGGGTTCGGCTTCAAGCCACAGGCGCCCAGGCTCGTTCGGCTCAACGCCTGGCTGGCCGAAGCCGTGCTGGCCGCCTGGACCACGCGCATGATCTGCGTCTCCGGCCACGAGAAGACCCTGGCCGGGCGTCTGCCCATGGACCCGGCCCGCGTCAGCGTGATTCCCAACGCCATTGCCGACCTTGCAGGGCCCCGCGAGCCGCATGAGGACAAGCCCAGCATCGTCATGGTGGCGCGCATGGCCCCTCCCAAACGCCACGACCTGCTGCTGCAGGCCCTGGCCCTGCTGGCGGCCAAAGACCTTCGCCCCCTTGTGCGCTTGCTGGGCGATGGGCCGCAACGCGCCATGCATGAGCAACGGGCCACGGTTCTTGACCTGCCCCATGTGCAGTTCTGCGGTGATGTGCACAACGTGGCCGGGCAACTGGCCCGGCACCCGGTCTTTGTGCTGCTGTCGGACCACGAGGGCCTGCCGATTTCGCTGATCGAAGCCATGCGTGCGGGCATGGCGATTGTGGCCAGCCGGCTGCCCGGCGTAGAGGAATTGCTGGTCGACGGCGAGAGCGCCCTGCTGGTGGCCAACGACCCCGCCGAAGTGCAACACGCGCTGGAGCGCCTGCTGACCGACGCCCCCCTGCGCCAGCGCCTGGCCCGCGCCGCACGGCAACGCTACGAGGCGCGGCACCGCCCCGAGGCCATGGCCGCCCAGGTGCTGCAGGTGTACCAGGAGGCCCCCTTGCTGCCGGTGGCCACCTGGCCCATGACCTTGCCCAGGCGGCATCCGGCGGCGCTGGCCTCGGAGCGGGCTCGTCACCAGCACAGTCAGCTGCTGTGGTCCCTGCTGGGCACCTCGTGTCTGGCCCTGGCCTGGGCACTGGGCCTGTGGTGGCGCGATCTGGGCTGGGTCACGGTGGACTTCAGCCGCACCGTGCTGGCCAGCCTGCTGCCCTACGCGGTGGTGGCCCACCTGCTCTACCGTGGCGCGCACCTGCCCGCAGCCGAGCGCGGCGGGCTGCTGCTGGTGACCACGGCGGCCCCGTTTGTGCTCACGCCCCTGGGTTTTGCGCTGCTGCAAGTGCCCTATTCGCGCAGCGCCTTGCTGCTGTGCTATGGGCTGACCACCCTGTGGTTCTGGCTGGGCGACCGCTGGCTGATGGCGCCCCGCGCACTGCGCCTGCTGTACTGGCACGATGGGCAGGCGCGTCATCTGCAAACGCTGCTGGCCGCTCTGGGCCCCGAGGCACAGGCCGCTGCCCGCCAACGCCTGCGCCTGGTGCGCTGGCCGGCGCACTGGCAGGCCGATCCGACACTCTGCCCCCCCGCACTCGCCGTGCAAGGCGCGCTCAGCGACGCTGCGGGCGACACCCTGGCCGAAGCAGACGCACCACCGAGCCGACGGGCGATCCTCACCACACTCAAACTTCACCATGTGCGGCTCTACAGCGCGGAGGCGGTGGCAGAAGCCTTGTCAGGGCGGGTGCCCGGCAGTGTGCTGAGCAGCGAACTGTGGCAACCCGATGGCAACCCCGCCTACGACCTGCTCAAACGCACGCTCGACGTTGCGGTGGTGCTGATCACCTTGCCGCTCACGCTGCCCCTGGCCATGCTGGTGGCCGTGGCGATCCGCATCGACAGCGCGGGTCCGGCCCTGTTTGGCCAGTGGCGCACCGGTTTGCACGGACAGGCCTTTCGGCTGCACAAGTTCCGCAGCATGCGCCACAGCCAGGACGACACACCCCGGTTTGCCAGCGCGCAAGACCCGCGCATCACCCGTCTGGGCGCTTTTTTGCGCAAGACCCGGCTCGACGAAATCCCGCAACTGTGGAACGTGCTGCGTGGCGACATGAGCCTGATCGGACCGCGCCCCGAACAGACCGCCTTCGTGGCGCGGTTCGCGCACGAGATCCCCAGCTACCCTTACCGCCACCTGGTGCGCCCCGGTCTGACCGGCTGGGCGCAGGTGCAGCAGGGCTACGCCGCCAGCACCGGGGAGACGGCGGTCAAGCTCAGCTACGACCTGTATTACGTCACCCATTACAGTCTGGCCATGGACCTGCTGATCCTTGCCAAAACCCTGCGCACGGTGCTCACCGGCCATGGCGCACGCTGAACCCGAATGCCCATGGAACGCCGCCTGCTGCTGCTGACCGAAGAACAAGGCCCTGGCGGCGTTCACACCCTGCTCGGTGTGCTGCAGGCGGCCCTGAGCGCCCAAGGCTGGACGGTGCAAACCGTGAATGTGCGCGAGCAGCGGCCGGCCTTTCTGGATCTGTTGCGACAAGCGCGACAGGCCCGGGTGCTGCTGGCCTCCAACAATTTCAGCCCGGCCTACTGGGCGGTGCTGCTGGGCCTGCTAAGCCAGCGGCCCAGCGTGGTCTGGGTGCACGGCCCGCTGGCCGAGGTGCTGCGCCAGCAACCGGTGTCCTGGCTCAAGCGCCAGCTCATGCGCTGGACCTGCCACATGGCCGAACTGCTGGTGTTCGCTTCCCGCACTTCGCAAGCCAGTCTGCACCAGGTGCTCAGCCCCGCCGAGCTGCCCTTGCAGGCGGTCATCCACAACCCCGCCCCCCCGATGCCACCCCCACCCCTACCCCTCCCCATAAGCACGGCGGGGTCTGGCGCATCGGGCGGCGTGGCACTGGGCTTTGTCGGTCGCCTGTCGGCAGAAAAACGTCCTGAACGGATGTTGCAGATGCTGCTGCATCTGCCCGCCAACCACCACCTGACCCTGGTCGGCGACGGCCCCTTGCTTGACACCCTGCAAGCGCAGGCGGCCAGCATGGGCCTGCTTGGCCAGGACGGGCGAGGCGCACGCGTGCACTTTGCGGGCGGGCAACAGGTGAGCGCGCAGACCTACCAGGCCTGGCAAGCCACGCTGCTGTGTTCGGCCTACGAGGGCTACCCGATGGTGGCGCTTGAATCACTGGCGGCCGGTGTCCCGTGCATTGCCACGCCCCTGCCTGCGCTGCAGGAACTGCTGGGGCCGCAAGCCCCCCACTGGCTGGCCGCCGATGACGAGCCGCGCAGCCTGGCCGAAGCGGTGCAGCAGGCCCTGCGGGCACCGGCGGTGCAGCGGCGCGAACAGGCGCTGGCGCTCGCCCGGCGGCACCCTGCCGAGACCTTTGGCCGGCAGTGGCATGAGCAACTGCTGCGCAGCAGCCGCGAGCCCCGTCGTGGCCGCAAATCGGTGCACTTTGTGCACACCGGCTCGGCCTGCATGCCCGAACTCAGCGCCTACGAAGCCCACCTGAGGGCCTGGGGGCACCACTGCGAGCGCCATAGCCACCCCGCCACCGTGCCGCTGGACGCCGACATCGTCTGGTGGATCTGCGGCCGCGTCAGCGGCCACCACAGCCACCGGCTTCGGCGCAGCCTGCAGGTGCACGAATACGCCTCGGCCAGCGTCGGTCGGCTGCCCGCCCTCAAGGACCGGCTCAAGCGCTGGCAACACCCCCGGCCCGACCACCGCATTTTCCTCAATGAATGGGTGCGCGAGCGCATGGGCTTTGCCGATGGCGTGCACTACAGCCTGCGCGACATGGGCGTGCCCGAGGCCTTTTTGCAAGCCGAGCCGACACTGCCCATTGACCACGACCTGGTCTACCTGGGCGAGATGGGCCGCCTGCGCCATTTCCTGCCGGCCTTGCAGGCCATCTCGCAAGCAGGCCTGCGGCTCCTGCTGGTGGGGCAGGTGCCCGCAGACCTGGAGGGTTTCTTGCGACTGACCCCGGGGGTGCAATCCACCGGGCGCATCGCCCAGACCGAGGTGCCGGCCCAACTGCTGCGCGCACGCGCCGGCCTCAACCTCATGCCCGAGCGCCTGCCGCTGACGATGCAGACCTCGACCAAGGTGCTGGAATACCTGGCCGTGGGCCTGCCGGTGCTCAGCAACGACTACGTCTGGGCTCGCATGAGCGCTGCCGAACACCCCTCACGCGTGCACCTGGTGCAGGACCTGCTGGTGCCCGAGCGCTGGGCACAAGCCTTTGCCGCATTGCCCCCCCGATGCACCGACCGCTCAGCATGCCAAACCTGGACCTGGTCCGCACGCCTGGCAGCCCTGCCGGTCTGGGCGGCGCTGGGCTTGTCGGGGGCCATGACATGACACGCCCGGACCTGCTGCGCAGCGGCACCAGGCCGGCTGCCCTGGGCAGCCTGGTCTCGCTGGGCGCGCAGGCCGCCATGGCGCTGTTCCTGCTGGGCCTGTTCGAACCGCAAGCGGTCGGCGTGTTTTCGGTGGTGGCGCAAATCGCCTTTGGCTGGGCCACGCTGGCCCTGGCGCAGAGCCCGGTCAGCCTGCTGGCCAACCAGCACCTGCCCGCCCTGCCTGCCGCCCGGCAGGCCTGGCACAGCAGCCTGCGCCGTTGGCTCTGGCTTGCCCCGCCTGCGGCGCTGGCCGTAGGGTGGTCCGCCCCATCCGTCTCTTCAGCGCCCGAGGCACCCGTCTGGGCAGTGCCACTGGCCTGGGCCGCAGCCATCGCCCTGGCCCAAATGGCCTGGCTGCTGGCGCAAAGCCTGACGCTTCGCCTGCAAGCCCCGGGGTCCATCGCGGTGGTGCGTCTGTTGCCGCCGGTCATTGCCGCCGCCCTGGCCGCAGCGGCGGCGCTGGCCATGGACTGGCGCAGCAGCTCTGCGCTGACCATCGCTGCACTGCTGGGCTATGCGGTCGGCGCGCTCTGGCTGCTGCCGGCACTGCGCAGCCGAGCGGCACTGGAGAGCACCCCCCTTGCGCACGCCTCTGCGGGCGATCCGCGCAGCGATCGGCTCAAGTTCATCCACACCCTCAGCGATGTCGTGGTCGCCACCGCGCTGGCCGTGCACTGGACAGCGGTCTACGGCGCGGCGCAGGCCGGCTGCCTGCTCATCCTGCTGCGGGTGCTGGGCTTCATCCCGGCGCTGGTCGGCACCGCCTGGGCCCAGGTGGTGCTCAGCCGCCCGCTGGACCGGCGACCGTCGTCGGCGTGGGCGGCCCTGATGGCAGTGATGGCGGTGGCCGCCGTGGCGCTGCTGGTCCAGGTGGCCCTGCAGACCGACAGGCTGCCGGGCAGCTGGTCAGGTCTGCAAGACTACCTGTGGCCGGTCGCGCTGTGGCAAATGGCGGCCAGCACCATGGCAGCGGTCTCGCATCGGCCCTTTCAGCACGGCCGCGCTGCCCGCTACACCCACCAGTGCCTGGCCATGAACGCGGTGCAGGCTTTGCTCTTGCTGCTGCCGCCCCTGCTGGGCTGGCCATTGACCCACCATCTGTGGGCGCTGGCGGGCTTCTTGTGCGCAGCACTCTGGCTGCAAGCCCTCTGGGCCGCCCGGCTGGGCCATGCAGACCACCGCCTTGCCCCCGAGTGAGCCCCCGCGCAACCGAGGCCCGGCGCTGGCCGAAGCTGCGCGTGCCGCTCGTCCGTTCTACACTTCGTGCCTTCTTTTCAGACCCGCTGCCCCGCCATGAAATTCAAAATGTCCGAGCGATCACTGTTTGCAACCCTGTTGCGCGCCCCGTGGTGGGTCAGCTTTGTGGTGATGGCGGTGGTCGCCCTGCTGGCCGGTGCCCTCTTGCCCGAGGCCTACAAGGTTCCGGGCATGCTGGGGGCCTTCCCCTTTTTCGTGATCGGTGTCATGGCCGCCTGGCGCCAGCGCAACGCCATCCCGGCCGGGCGCATCGAGGGGCTGGTGCAAGAGGCCCGCAGCATGGCCTGGCGCGACTTCGCCGCGCGGATCGAGCGCGCCCTGCGCCAGCAGGGCTTTGAGGTGACGCCGCTGCCCGCTGGCCCCGCCGATTTCCGCATCGAGCGGCAGGGCCGCGCCGTGTTGCTCAGTGCCAAACGCTGGAAGGCGGCCACCGTGGGCGCAGAACACCTGCGCGAACTGCAGGCCGCGCGCGAGAGTGCAGAAGCCGCCTCGTGCAGTTGCCTGGCCCTGGGCAGCTTCAGCCCGGCCGCTCTGGACTTCGCCCGTGAACACGGCATCCAGTTGCTGGGCCAGGCCGATGTGGCGCAACTCCTGCACGATGGGGGCCAGGCCTGAGCACATCGCTCATCGGACGCAGAAAAGAAAAAACCCCGCAAGTGCTTGATCTTGCAGGGTTTTGTATTGGTGGGTGATACATGGATCGAACATGTGACCCCTGCCGTGTGAAGGCAGTGCTCTACCGCTGAGCTAATCACCCCTCACTGCGTTGCAGCGAAGACCGAAATTATGCCACAGTTTTTCAGGCGGCCGGGCCTGACAGGTGTCGCCAGACGGTCTTGCCGCCACTGGCCTTGTCCAGTTGGCCCAGCACATCCTCGTGGGCAGACAGCTCCTGCTCGTTGGCCGCCAGCACCGGCAGGACCAGGCGGCTGAGGTCGATGCGGGTCGACACCGCGCCTGCCAGACTGGTGTCAGCGGCTTCCATCAGCAGGGTTTCCTGCCCACGGGTCATGTTGATGTAAACCTCGGCCAGCAGCTCGGCATCGAGCAAGGCACCGTGCAAGGTGCGGCCGGAGTTGTCCACCTCCAGACGATCGCACAGGGCGTCCAGGCTGTTGCGCTTGCCAGGAAACATCTCCTTGGCCATCACCATCGAATCGATCACGCCACTCACAAAGGACTTGAACGGGGGCTTGCCCAGCAGCTCCAGCTCCTTGTTGAGGAAGCCCAGGTCGAAAGGCGCGTTGTGGATGATGACTTCGGCCCCTTCGACGTAGGCCAGGATCTCCTCGGCCAGATCGGCGAACCGCGGCTTGTCGCGCAGGAATTCGTTGCTGATGCCGTGCACGCGCAGCGCGTCTTCGTGGCTGTCGCGGCCGGGATTGAAGTAGAAATGCAGGTTGTTGCCGGTCAGTTTGCGATTGACCAGCTCCACGCAGCCGAGCTCGATGATGCGGTCGCCGGTCTCGGCCGACAGGCCGGTGGTTTCGGTGTCCAGGAAGATTTGTCGCATGCAGCGATCTTACT
>CAYSIY010000077.1:0-9219 GCA_964431215.1 uncultured Limnohabitans sp. | reverse complement strand
TGAACCTGATTTTTGACGCCCTGCTGGCCAAGGGCTGCGACCGCAAGACGGTGCTCTTTGCCCTTGGCGGAGGGGTCATCGGTGACATGACCGGCTTTGCCGCCGCCAGCTATATGCGCGGCGTGCCCTTTGTGCAGGTGCCCACCACGCTGCTGTCGCAGGTGGACTCGTCGGTGGGCGGCAAGACCGCCATCAACCACCCGCTGGGCAAGAACATGATCGGTGCGTTTTACCAGCCGGTGCGCGTGGTGTGTGACCTGGACACCCTCAAGACCTTGCCCGGGCGCGAACTCAGCGCCGGCCTGGCCGAGGTCATCAAATACGGGCCGATTGCCGACATGGACTTCCTGGCCTGGATCGAGGCGAACATTGCAGCCCTCATGGCACGCGAGCCCGCTGTACTGGCGCATGCCGTCCAGCGCAGCTGCGAGATCAAGGCCTGGGTGGTTGGGCAGGATGAACGCGAATCGGGCCTGCGCGCCATCCTCAACTTCGGTCACACCTTCGGCCACGCCATCGAGGCGGGGCTGGGCTTTGGCGTCTGGCTGCATGGCGAGGCGGTGGGCTGCGGCATGGTCATGGCGGCCGAACTCTCGCAGAGGCTGGGCAAGGTCGATGCCGCTTTTGTGGCGCGTCTGAAGGCCCTCATCGAGCGTGCCGGCTTGCCGGTGCGCGGGCCGGTGCTCAGCGCCACCGACAATGCGCTGGACTACATCGAACACATGCGCCTGGACAAGAAGGCGGTGGGTGGTGACATCCAGTTTGTCGTCATCGACCCGCCGGGCCAGGCGCGCACCCTGGGCGCACCCGATGCGGTGGTGCGCGATGTGATCGACGCTTGCTGTGCCTGAGCGCCCCCATTCCAGCGGCCTGGCTCCCTGGGCCAGTCACCCCTCGCAGTCCCGTGGTCGTCGCCACCCGGAACCGCCCGCGCCCACCCGCGACGCTTTTCAACGCGATCGCGACCGCATCGTTCACTCCACCGCCTTCCGCCGTCTGGTCTACAAGACGCAGGTGTTCCTCAACCACGAGGGCGACCTGTTTCGCACCCGGCTCACCCACTCGCTCGAAGTGGCGCAACTGGGCCGTTCCATTGCCCGCGCGCTGGGGCTCAACGAAGATCTGGTGGAAGCCATTGCGCTGGCGCACGACCTGGGCCACACGCCCTTTGGCCATGCCGGACAGGACGCGCTGCACGAATGCATGGCGCAGCACGGTGGCTTTGAGCACAACCTGCAAAGCCTGCGTGTGGTGGACAGCCTCGAAGAGCGTTACCCCGAATTTGATGGCCTGAATCTGAGCTTTGAAACCCGTGAGGGCATCCTCAAGCACTGCTCGCGCAGCAATGCCGAGGCCATCGAAGCGCTGGAGCCCGGCGGTGTGGCGCGGCGCTTTCTGGACCGCAGCCAGCCCAGCCTGGAGGCGCAGCTCTGTAACCTGGCCGACGCGATTGCCTACAACGCGCACGATATTGACGACGGCGTGCGCTCGGGCCTGCTCTCGCTGGAGCAGATGCAGGAGGTGCCGCTGTTTGACCGCTACCGTCGGCAAGTGCTGGCCGAGCACCCGCAGCTCGCTGACAAGCCCCGCCGCTGGTTGTATGAGAGCACGCGCCGCATGCTCAGCGAGCAGGTGTATGACGTGATCGACACCACCCGCGCGGCGATTGCGGCTGCTGGCGTCCGAACCGCCGACGAGGTGCGCCTGGCCGGGCCGCTGGTGCGGTTTTCGCAGGACATGCACACGCAAAGCGGCCAGCTCAAGAAATTCCTGTTCGCCCGCCTGTACCGTCATCCGCAGGTGATGCACACCACCGGCCAGGCACAGCAGGCGGTGCGTGAATTGTTTGCGGCCTACCTCGATCAGCCCCAAGCCATGCGCCCCGAATTTGCCGCCCGTGCTGACCGCCACCGCGCCGTGGCCGACTACATCGCCGGCATGACCGACCGCTTTGCCTTGCGCGAACACGAGCGCCTGACCGGAAAGCGCCTGCTTTGAGCGCAGCACTCAGCCCCGGTCTGCGTGCTGCCTGGCTGGTGGTGGCGGCAGGCGGCGTGGCCGCGCTGCAGGTGGGCAAGCTGCCACCGGCCCTGCCTGCCCTGCAGGCCGAGCTGGGCCTCTCCCTGGTGCAGTCGGGCTTTCTGCTGTCGATGGTGCAGCTCGCCGGGCTGACGCTGGCCGTCTTCATGGGCCTGCTGGCCGATGGCATGGGGCTCAAGCGCAGCATGGTGCGTGGCCTGTTGTTGCTGGCGCTGACCAGCGGGGCAGGGGGGCTGTCCACTTCGGTGCCGGTGTTGCTGGCCTGCCGTGCGCTCGAAGGCCTGGGCCTGCTGTTGGTGGCCCTGCCTGCACCTGCCCTGATTCGCCGCCTGCTGCCAGCGCAGCAACTGCCCGGCATGCTGGGGGTGTGGGGGGCCTACATGCCCACCGGCACCGCACTGGCCTTGCTGGCGGGGCCACTGTTCATCCCGGCCTGGGGCTGGAGTGCCTGGTGGGGGCTGTTTGCTGCCGTGTCGCTGGGCATGGCGCTGTGGGTGGCGCGGGGGGTGCCTGCCGACCCGCCAGAAGTGGCTCGGGCCAGTGCGGGCATGCTGCAGCGTCTGGCGCGCACCCTGCGTGCGCGAGGCCCCTGGCTGGTCGCGCTGTGCTTTGGCCTGTATTCGGGCCAGTGGCTGGCGGTGGTGGGCTTTCTGCCCTCCATCTATGCACAGGCGGGCGTGGGCGGTGCGCTGCTGGGCGTGCTCACGGCGCTGGCGGCTGCCGTCAACATGGGGGGCAATATGGCTGCAGGGCGTCTGCTGCAGCGTGGCTGGGCCCCTCGCTCCACGCTGTGGCTGGGTTTTGGCGCCATGGCCTTGGGCAGCACGCTGGCGTTTGTGGCGTTCACCGAGGGCTGGCCCTGGCTGCGCTTTGCGGGGGTGCTGCTGTTCTCGGGCTTGGGGGGGCTGGTGCCGGGCACCTTGTTCACCCTGGCGGTTCGGCTGGCCCCGGGCGAGCAGCAAGTGGTGGCCACCGTGGGCTGGGTGCAGCAACTCTCGGCCCTGGGTCAGTTCATCGGCCCGCCAGTCACGGCAGGCTTGGCCGTGCATGCGGGCGGCTGGCAGCTCACGCCGCTGTTCACGGTGGGGTGTTGTCTGGGTGGGGCGGGGCTGGCGTGGGTAGCGCAGGCGGCATTGAAGCCATCGGACGTGCCCTGAACGGCACAATCGGCTTTGACCTTGGTACCGGCCTGCTGGTAAAGTATCTACGTTTCTGTATATCCTAATGGGTGCCAGCATGACCGCCACCGCCAAAATTTTCACCACGGGCAACAGCCAGGCCATTCGCCTGCCCAAGGCTTACAGGCTCGATACCGATGAGGTCTGGATCAGCAAATCCAGCAATGGCATGCTCACCATTCAGCCCAAACCCAAGCCAGACCAGTTAAAGGCATTTCTGGATGAATTGCAGGCCACACCGCCCAGCGAGGAATTCCTGCCAGAGCGCGATGATGCCCCGCGTGCCAGTCCATTCGAGGGCTGGCCCGCATGACCCGCTACCTGCTCGACACCAATATCGTCAGTTATTACTTGCGACGGGCATCGTCCGAACTGGAGCTGCGAATGAATGCGGAGATCATGCGGCGCACGGTGGCCATTTCTGCGGTCACCCGCGCCGAACTCCGATTCGGGCAAATGGGCTTGCCTTTGCAAGACCGCCGTCGTCCGCTGATTGATGGATTTATTCAGCAATTGCCCACGCTGGAATGGTGCAGCGAGGTGGCGGACCGCTACGGCATCCTCAAACACAGCCTGAAAGTTCAAGGCCGCCCCATTGGCGAGCTGGACACCCAAATCGCCGCCCACGCCCTGAGCGAGAAACTCATTTTGGTGACCCACAACACGCGCCACTTCGAGGGGGTTACGGGGTTGGTGGTTGAGGACTGGATGGTGGGCTCGGGATGAACAGGGTAACTCCATTTTTCACTGTCCCACACGGCAAACTGGCACGCATGTGCAGACAAGCTGCCTGTCACACGCAAATGCACATGCAAATACAAACGAACATGCAGATCAACACCGAGCTGGCCCCCTGCCATTGCCCATTGATGAAAGAAACGGCCCCATGCCCACATTGAACTGGATCGGCAAAGAAGCCGTTGTGAAACACCACAAAGAAGTGCCATTTCGCCTGCTGGAGCCCGTGCCCGAACTGTCCTGCGGCCCGGCGGACGCGGGCAACCTGATCGTGCAGGGCGACAACCTGCACGCGCTCAAAGCCCTGTTGCCGCGTTACGCCGGAAAGGTGAAATGCATCTACATCGACCCCCCGTACAACACCGGCAATGAGGGCTGGGTCTACAACGACAACGTCAACAGCCCGGAGATCCGCAAATGGCTCGGTGAGGTGGTAGGCAAAGAAGGCGAGACCCTGGACCGGCACGACCGCTGGCTGTGCATGATGTACCCGAGGCTGGTTTTGTTAAAACAGTTTTTACGGGAGGACGGAGTTTTGCTCATGTCGCTTGACGGCAATGAGCACCGCTACGCCGAGTTATTACTCGATGAGATATTTGGAGTTTCAAATCGAGTTGAGACATTTATTTGGAAAAAGAGTTATGGGGGAGGTGCGAAATCCAAGCAAGTTGTCAACTTACATGAATATGTTCTTTGTTTTGCACTTAACAAAGAGCGCTTGGGAGAAATTGAATTGCCGCCCAGTGAGGACGTGAAGCGCTATTACAAATTTCAAGACGATAAATACAAAACTAGAGGCCCATTCCGATTACAACCGCTCGCTACTAACAGCATGGATGCTCGTCCGAATCTCCGGTATTCAATTTTATTTGAAGGAGAAGAAATTTGGCCGGAAAAACAATGGCAATGGTCAAGAGAGCGAGCGCTTGCAGCATTAGCTGCCGATGAATTGGTTATCAAGAGGATTCGTGGTAGGTGGTCGGTGAACTACAAGCAGTATTTGCGCGATGCAGATGGAGATGAACGCGGATCTAAGCTTTACTCGCTTATTGAATCGATATATACGCAACAAGGTACAAACGAACTGAAGTCCATATTTGGCGATGGCAAAACGTTCGATTTTCCAAAACCCCCAGGATTGTTGGAGAAATTCGTTCAAGCGTTCACAGATGCTAACTCCCTCATCCTCGACAGCTTCGCAGGCTCTGGAACCACTGGACACGCAGTGCTCAAGCAAAACGCCGAAGACGGTGGAAACCGCCGTTTCATTCTGGTTGAAATGGATGCCAGCATCGCCCAGAACGTCACCCGTGAGCGGGTCCAGCGCGTGGCTGCTGGCTACACCAATACCAAGGGGCAGGCGGTGGAAGGGCTGGGCGGGGGCTTTCAGTTTTGCCGCCTTTCTGCCGAGCCCTTGTTTGATGCCGATGGTCAAATCCGCGCAGATGTGAAATTCGCCCAATTGGCCGAGTTCGTCTGGTTCGCTGAAACCGGAACCGGCTTTACGGGCCAAGCCGATTCGCCTTTGCTGGGCGTGCACGAAGGGCGGGCAATTTATTTGCTCTACAACGGCATTCTGAAAGACAAATCCGTGGCCGGTGGCAATGTGCTCACCGGCCCGGTGTTCGATGTGCTGCCCAAATTCAATGGCCCCAAAGTGATTTACGCCGCCGCCTCGCGGCTGGGTGCCCGTGCAGCGCGAGAAGGCATCACTTTCAAGCAAACCCCTTATGCGCTGGAGATGTGAAGATGCCGACCATCAGCATGTTTTATGGAATCTTGGTTGCGATGTACGTGCTGGACACGGATCGGCACCATCACCCGCACATCCATGTACGCTACAACGAGTTCAAAACAGTCATTCGGATTCCGGACGGTGAAGTGCTGGACGGGCACTTGCCGCCCAGGCAAATGAAGCTGCTGCAGGCGTGGATTGAAATCCACCGCGATGATTTGATGGCCGACTGGCACTTGGCCAGCACCGGACAAACACCCTTCAAAATTGACCCACTGCGGTAAGGAGAGAGCTGATGACTCCCGATGTGATTCAAGTCAGGGCCATGCCCGACTACGCGCTGTTGGCCCAATTTGAAACGGGTGAATGGCGCCTGTTTGACATGCGCGACTATTTGCAGTTCCCCGCGTTTTCACCCCTGCGTGACAAGGCATTGTTTGAGCGTGCCCGTGTGGCGCACGGCACGGTGGCCTGGACGGAAGAGATCGATTTGTCACCGGACACCCTGTACCTGCGTGGACAGCCTTGGCAGGAAGGTGCGCGATGAACGCCTTTGCACCCAAAAGCTATCAACAACAGGTGCTCGAAAGCGTGGATGCGTATTTCAAGGCCTGCCACGAATTGCCGTCGCCTTCGATTGCTTTCACGGCCACCACAGAACGCTTGTGGGGGCGGGGGAACCCCTACAACGCCTTGTCGGGTTTTCCACCCGACATGCCGTATTTTTGCCTGCGTGTGCCCACGGGCGGAGGCAAAACCTGGCTGGCTGCTAAAAGTGTGCAACGGGTCAACACGCATTTGCTGCGCACCGAGCACAGCGTGATTTTGTGGCTGGTGCCCAGCAGGCCCATTCGCGAGCAGACCATTCAGGCCCTGAAAGACCGCGGCCACCCTTACCACGCTGCACTGCGTGAAGCGGGAAACATCACAGTGCTGGATCTGGAGGAGGCCAAAAGCGTGACCCGAGCCACGTTGGACACCTCGACCACCATCATCGTCGCCACGCGGCAGGCTTTTCAGGTGGAAGAAGAGGAGTGCCGCAAGGTGTACCAGTCCAGCGGCGCTTTGATGCACCACTTCGACAACCTGTCACCCAGCCAGCGCGATGCTTTGCTGGTTGAGGGCCAGGGCAGCGAACGCACCGTGCCGTATTCGCTGGCCAACGTGTTGCGTTTGCGCCGTCCGTTTGTGGTGGTGGACGAGGCACACAATGCTCGAACACCGCTGGCCTTTGACATGTTGGCACGGTTTCGCCCCAGTGGCGTGATGGAGCTGACGGCCACACCGGATCTGGAGCGCACGCCCAGCAATGTGCTGCACAGCGTCTCGGCCGCCGAGTTGAAAGCCGAAGAAATGATCAAGCTGCCGGTGGTGCTCGAAACCGAGCCGAACTGGCAACACTGTTTGGCCCTGGCGAAAGACCGTCGTGACGCCCTGCACACATTGGCTGATGAAGAGTGCCGTGCAGGTGCACCTTACCTGCGCCCTTTGGTGCTGATTCAGTCTGAACCCCGCCGTGCCGGTGTCGAGACGCTGGATTTTGAGCGGGTGAAAAACGAGTTGATCACCAACCACGGCATCCCGGCCAACGAGATTGTGGTGGCCACTGGGGATGAAAAAGGGCTTGAACACATCGATGCCGAGTACAAGCTGGGCATCGCCGATCCGGCTTGTCCGGTGAAGTACATCATCACGCAAAAGGCGCTGGCCGAGGGCTGGGATTGTCCTTTCGCCTACATTCTGGTGAGCATGGCGTCTTTGTCGTCGGCCACGGCGGTGGAACAGTTGCTCGGGCGGGTGTTGCGCCAGCCAGGGGCCAGCCACCGACAAGCCAAGGCTTTGAACCGGTCGTATGCGTTTGTGGTGTCGCGCAACTTTGCCGAAACTGCTGGGGCCTTGCGCGATCGGCTGGTCAGTGGCGCAGGTTTTGAGCGGCGCGAGGTCACGGCTTTCGTGACTGCAGCGCTGCCGGAGCAGGCGCGCTTGGATCTAGAGGGGCATGCCGGGCGTGTGATCGTGCGTCCAGTGCCCATCACTTTGTCCGAGAAACCCGATCTCAAAAATGTGCCCAAGCCGGTGCGCGACAAAGTCAGCTGGGATGGCAAGCTCAACACGCTGACCATCCACACGCCACTGACGGAGGATGAAGCGCAAGCGCTGACGGCGTCGGTTTCCAGTGAAACCGCAGCAGCGGCGATCGTGCAGGGGGCCGAGGTCAGTCGCACCTCGGCAATTGAATTTTTTCAAACCCCTGCGGAGTTGGGGCACCGTTTGCGGGTGCCACAGTTGGCTGTCCGTGTGCAGGGCGAGTTGACCCTGTTTGACGACCCGGAGGTGTTGGAGTACCCCTGGGATCTGTCTCCTTACGACGCCGCGCCCACCAGCGAGGACCTGACGGCATTGGGACTGGGTCTGAAGGTGTCTCAAGGTGGTGAAATTGATGTGGATGATGGCGGGCATGTGGTGTCGCGCTTTTTGCCCGAATTGCAGCGCGATTTGGGGCTGGTTTACCAACCCGAGCATTGGGATCTGGTGCGCTTGGCCACCTGGTTGTGTCGCAACCTGCCAGAACCTGCGCTCACGCATGCCAGCAAACAGGCGTTTGTTGCTGCTTGGCTGTCTGACCTCTTGCGCCGAGAGAATTTCACGCTGGCACGTGCAACTCTCCAAAAGTTCTTGATTCGCAATTTGATCGAGGCTCGCATCCGTGATTTGCGCAAGAGGGCTATTGGACGGGCATACCAGCAGGTGATGTTTGGTGACGATGCAAACGCGCGTGTGGCGGTCAGTGATCAATACGTTTTCGAGTTTCACGCCCAAGCCTACGCGCCCAGCCGTGATTACGACGGGCGTTTTGGCCAATTTGATTTCCGCAAGCACTTTTACGGACGCTTGGGCGACTTTGACAGCAAAGAAGAATTTGAATGCGCATGCCAGCTTGACACTTTGGCGCAACAGGGGCGTATTGATTTTTGGGTGCGCAACCTCGTTCGCCGGGAGGGATGCTCGTTCTTTTTGCAAAAAGCAGACGGGCGTTTTTATCCCGACTTCATTTGCCAGTTGCCAGGAAAAGACGGGCATCCCGGCCCTGTTTTGGCCGTGGAGTACAAGGGGGCCAACCTCTGGAACGATGCTGTGGATGACCGTTTGATCGCTGACTTGTGGGCCAATTTTTCAGATGGGCGTTGCCGATTCGTGATGGTCAAAGATAAGCGCTGGGATTGGGTTGAGGAAGCACTGAAATGACCGACCAACCCGCCTCCCTCATCCCCACACCAATCGGTTATGCCGATTGGCTGTTGGACTTGAAGACCCGCATTCACAGCGCCCAGCAGCGCGCCACGCTGGCGGTTAACCGCGAGTTGGTGTGGCTGTATTGGCAGATTGGCCGCGACATCTTGGCACGGCAGGCCGAGCAGGGCTGGGGCGCCAAGGTCATTGAACGGCTGGCGCACGACTTGCGCACGGCCTTTCCGGAGATGAAGGGGTTTTCGCCCCGCAACCTCAAGTACATGCGCGCTTTTGCCG
>CAYSIY010000076.1:0-9357 GCA_964431215.1 uncultured Limnohabitans sp. | reverse complement strand
ATACACCCGCAATATGGTGACAGCGGCATCGAGCGCCGATGCCGCTGTGGTGTTGGTCGACGCCACCAAACTCGATTGGCAAGATGCCCAACTTAGCCTTTTGCCACAAACCCGCCGCCACAGCTTGCTCTTAAAGTTGCTGCGTGTGCCTTCAGTGGTGTTTGCCATCAACAAGTTGGATGCAGTTGCAGACGCCTCCTTGGCTTATCACAACATTCAAGGCGCTTTGGCCAAATTTGCCTCCGAAGCCAGCATCAGCGTCAAAGCATGGGTGCCTGTCTCTGCACTGAAGGGCTGGAACGTGGTGGACAGTCATGTCAACTGGTGCGGCTACAACGGCCCTAGTCTGTTGCAAATTTTGGAAA
Source organism: uncultured Limnohabitans sp. (assembly GCA_964431215.1). Lineage (GTDB taxonomy): Bacteria > Pseudomonadota > Gammaproteobacteria > Burkholderiales > Burkholderiaceae_C > Limnohabitans_A. The sequence continues at coordinate 8,992 of CAYSIY010000076.1, read as the reverse complement.
CATTGCCCAATACCCCTGCTGAAGCCGATGTCGCCATGAGCTTTCCGGTGCAATGGGTTGAAAAATTCCACGACTCCAACGTGACGCACCAAGGACGTCGCGTGTTTTGGGGGCGTGTGGCCACCGGCACTTTAAGCGTTGGTCAAAGCGTCAAAGTGTTCCCCAGCGGCCAAACAGCCACAGTTGCGCAAGTACTGTCGGCCACTCGCCAAGACAAATCCAGTGTCACAGGCCAAAGTGCTGGCTTGGTCCTCGATCGCGAAGTCGATGTGTCACGGGGTGATTGGGTGGTGGCGGCAGACGCTGGTCTAGAAGGCCAACGACAAATAGACGCTACAGTGGCCTGGATGGACGACGAGCCCTTGGTGGCGGGCCGCCTTTACTGGGCCTTGCACGGTCACCGTTGGGTCAAGGCCAAGGTTCAGCGCGTGGTGCACCGTTTAAACATCAACACCCTTGCCGAAGAAGAAGCCACAGAGCTGCCCGCCAACGCGGTAGGCCATGTCACTTTGGCCTTTCAAGAGCCCCTGATGATCTTGCCTTTTGAGCAATCCCGCATCTTGGGTGCACTCATTTTGGTGGACACCGCCAGCCATAAGACCTCAGGCGCAGTGTTGGTGAATTAAGACAAGGCCCTTAACTGCCTTAAAATCCCCATTTTCGGGCTCGCAACCCATTGAGCCCATTAACGCCCTAGCCCTTTCAAATTGTCATGACCCACGTTGTTTCTGAATCCTGTATCCGCTGCAAATACACCGACTGCGTGGATGTCTGCCCAGTCGACTGCTTCCGCGAAGGCCCCAACTTCCTGACCATTGACCCCGATGAGTGCATCGATTGCGCCGTGTGCATCCCCGAGTGCCCGGTCAACGCCATCTATGCCGAGGAAGACCTGCCCGCCGACCAGCAGCACATGATCGCGCTCAATGCCGAACTGGCCCGGTTGCCCGGCTGGAAGAGCATCACCAAGCGCAAAGCCCCCCTGCCGGACGCCGACGACTGGAAAGACAAGACCGGCAAGCTCGCCGAACTGGTCCGCTGATCGTTTTCATGGCCACCCCGATCGAGACCGATGCCCTGGTGATCGGGGCCGGCCCGGTGGGCCTGTTCCAGGCTTTCCAGCTCGGTCTGCAGGGCATTGCCTGCCACATCATTGACGCCTTGCCCCATGTGGGCGGCCAATGCGCCGAACTCTACGCCGACAAACCCATCTACGACATTCCGGGCCTTCCGGTCTGCACCGGGCGTGAACTGATCGAGCGGCTGCAGCAACAGATCGCGCCCTTCAAGCCCACACTGCATCTGGGGCAAACCGTGCAGAGCCTGGAGGGCACCGAGGACGGCCGCTGGGCGGTCACGACCGATGCGGGCACCGGCTGGATCGCCAAAACCGTGTTCATCGCGGCCGGCGTCGGTGCCTTTGTGCCCCGCAGCCTGGCCATCGAAGGCCTGGCACCGCACATGGGGCAGCGCATCTGGTTTGCCTCTTCACCGCTGCCGGACTTTGCCGGCCAGCACCTGCTGGTGACCGGTGACAGCGACAGCGCCTTGCAGACCTGCCTGGATGCTGTGCCCCGCGCCGCCAGCGTGACGCTGATGCACCGGCGCGAACAATTGACCGCCGAGCCTGCACGCCTGCAGGCCTTCGAGGCGGCACGGGCTTCAGGCCACCTGCGTTTTGTGCCCGGCCAGCCCACCGCCCTGGTGCTGGATGGGCAACGCCTGAGCGGACTGCAGTATCTGGACAGCGAAGGCAACGAAGTGCGCCTGCCCTGCGACCATCTGGTCATGGCCCTGGGCCTGTCGCCCAAGCTGGGGCCGGTGGCGCAATGGGGGCTGCAGATCGAACGCAAGCAATTGGTGGTCAACACCGAGACCTTTGCCACCAGCGCGCCAGGCATCTTTGCGGTGGGCGACATCAACACCTACCCGGGCAAGAAAAAACTCATCCTCTGCGGCTTCCACGAGGCCACCCTGGCCGCCTTCGGCGCGGCCGCCCACCTGTGGCCGGATGACAAAACCCTGCTGCAGTACACAACCACCTCGACCACGCTGCACCGGCGACTCGGCCTGATCTAAAATCGCGCCTGCTGCGGCCTGGCTGCAGCGTCCGCTAGGGGTGTTGGCACTGTCCACAGTGCCGACTGAGAAAGTCCCTTTGAACCTGATTGAGGTAATCCTCGCGCAGGGAAGCCTGACGGATGGACACGGGTCCTTTTACCCGCCATGTGCCATCGCCAGTCCTCCACTGCTTTGATGCCAATGTGCAGAAAGAGCATGGACCATGTCCAACGCCACCCCGCCGACCTCGGCCCTGTCTCCTGTCGCGCCTGAAGCGCGCGTTTTCGGTTTTTCATCCCACCTCTCGCTGTGGTTCAGCCTCGGCGTGGGCCTGCTGGTCATGCAGGTCGGCGCCTACCTGGTGCCCGCCGTGGGCACACGCGATGCGCTGTGGGCGATTGTGCTGGGCTCCGTGATCGGTGCCGGCCTGCTGGGCTGGACGGCCACCGTGGGCACCCGCACCGGTCTGTCGAGCGCCGGCCTGATGCACGCCACCTACGGCAGCGCCTTTGCCCGCCTGCCGGTGGTGCTCAACATCGTTCAACTTTTTGGCTGGACCACTTTTGAACTCGTCGTCATGCGCGACGGCACCCTGGCCATCGTCAAACAGGCTTTCGGACTGCAAGGCGGCACCCTGGGCCTGGTGCTGGCCACCCTGCTGTGGGGCGGCATCCTGGCCCTGCTCATGACCGGCTCCATGCTCACCCTGGTGCGGCGCTTTGTTTCGCGCGTGGGCCTGCCGCTGGTGGTGCTGTCGCTGCTGTGGCTGAGCTGGCACTTTGTGGGCGTGCTGCAGGACAAGGGCGTGGAAGCCTTCATGAACCGCCCCGGCAACGGCACCATGGGCATGCTCTCGGCGGTGGGTCTGGTGATGGCCATGCCGGTGTCCTGGCTGCCGCTGGTGGCCGACTACGCGCGTCACGGCCGCAGCAGCGCCAGCACGCTGGGAGGCACCTGGCTGGGCTACACCCTGGCCAATGCCTGGTGCTACGGCCTGGGGGTGCTGGTGGCCAGCGTGAGCGAGCCCGGCACCGATCTGGTCACGGCCTTGCTGCTGGCCCAGGGCGGTCTGCTGGCGCTGGGTCTCATCTTGCTCGACGAGCTGGACAACGCCTACGGCGATGTGCATTCGGCCGCGGTCTCCAGCAGCAGCCTTCGCCCCGGGTCGCTGCGGCGCTGGGGCGTGGGCATCGCGCTGGCTTGCACCGGCCTGGCCATGGTGCTGCCGATGCACAGCCTCGAGCCCTTCCTGCTGATGCTCAGCTCGGTCTTCGTTCCTCTCTATGGCGTGATTCTTGGCCGTCTGGGGCTGGGCCAGGCGGCCCGCCCGGACCGCACCCGCGTCGACCGCTCGGCGGTGCTACTGTGGGTGCTGGGCATTGCGCTTTACCACACGGTTGAACGGCTGGCACCGCAGTGGGGTGCAGCGCTGGTCACGCTGGGATTGACCTTTGTGCTAGCCGCGCTCATCCGCCCAGCCGATGTGCCGGCAGCGGCGCATGGCCGTGGTTGAGGGGCCCATGGCCCTGACCGGTCTGCACCGCCGCCCCTTGGGCAATCGCGCCCAGGATGTACTCCCGGCCCCGCTGCACCGCAGCGTCGAGCGGCAGGCCTTGGGCCAGGTGCGCGGCAATGGCCGAAGACAGCGTGCAGCCGGTGCCATGCACATTGCGGCTGGCAATGCGCTGCGAAGCCAGCCGCAGGCTGGGCTGGCCGGGCTGCACCAGCAGATCCACCACTTCGTCACCCGCCAGATGCCCGCCCTTGACCAGGGCCGCACGGGCCCCCATGGCCAGCAGGCTGCGGCCCGCGTCCTCCAGCGCGTGTGCTCCGTCGATCGGACGACCAATCAGCAAGGCCGCTTCGTCCAGGTTGGGCGTGACCACGCTGGCCAGCGGAAACAGCTCGCGCACCAGCACCTCGACCGTTTCATCGGCGATCAAGCGGTCGCCGCTGGTGGCGACCATGACCGGATCGAGCACCACCCGCTGCAGGCCATAGTGGCCGATCGCCCAGGCCACGGTGCGCACCACTTCGGGCGTGTGCAGCATGCCGATCTTGACGGCGTCCACGCCAATGTCCTCCAGCACCGACTGCAACTGCGCCCGCAAAAACTCCGGCGGCACCGCGTGGATGGCCTGCACGCCCACCGTGTTTTGTGCGGTCAGCGCGGTGATGGCCGTCATGCCATAGCAGCCGAGTGCGGCAAAGGTCTTGAGGTCGGCCTGGATGCCCGCACCCCCACCGCTGTCGGAGCCGGCGATGGTGAGCACGCGCACGTAGCGCAGGTGGGTGGAAGGGGTCTGTGCTTGCATGGCCGCGATTATCGGGGAGCGGGCGCATGAACCAGGACGTGGTGGTGATTGGTGCCGGCCTGATGGGTCGCCTGCTGGCGCTGTCGCTGGCGCAACAAGGCGCCCGGGTGCAACTGCACGATGCACACGGGCCCGAGGCCACCCACTCGGCCGCCCGCGCGGCAGCCGCCATGCTCGCGCCGCTGGCCGAATCGGCCATCACCGAACTGCCGGTGGTGCAGATGGGCCTGCACGGCCTGAGCCGCTGGCCCGAACTGCTGGCCCGCTTGCCCGCGCCGGTGTTCTTTCAGCAAAACGGAACCCTGATCCTCTGGCACCGCCAGGACCAGGCCGAGGCCCGGCGCTTTGAGGGCCTGGTGCGCCGCACCCACCAGCAATTGCCGCAGGTGCCTGCGCCGCAATCGCTCGACGCGCATGCGCTGGCCGAGCTGGAACCGGCCGTGAGCGGCCGTTTTGCCCAGGGCCTGTACCTGCCCGGCGAAGCCCAACTGGACAACCGACAGTTGCTCGATGCCTTGCACCTGGGGCTGCAGGCTGCGGGCGTCGAGCTGCACTGGCACAGCCCGGTCGAGGGCCATGACGCCACCCAACTGCGCACTGCCTTCCCGCAGGCGGGGCAGATCGTGGACTGCCGAGGCCTGGGCGCGCGCGTGGCCTGGCACGAGCTGCGCGGTGTGCGCGGCGAGGTGCTGCGCCTGCACGCCCCGGGCGTGCGGCTGCAAAGGCCGACCCGGCTGATCCACCCGCGTTACCCGATCTACATTGCCCCCAAAGAAAATGACCTGTTCGTGATCGGTGCCACCGAGATCGAGACCGAAGACCTCTCGCCCGCCAGCGTGCGCTCCACGCTCGAACTGCTCAGTGCGGCCTACACGGTCGACAGCGGGTTTGCCGAAGCACGCATCCTCGAGATCACCACCCAGGCCCGCCCCACCCTGCCCGACAACCTGCCCGCCCTGCGCCCTCTGGCCCAGGGGGTGTTGCAGATCAATGGCCTGTACCGGCATGGCTACCTGATTTCTCCGGCGGTGCTGGACGCCGCCCTGCAATGGCTGGCCACGGGCGACAGCCCCTTGGCGCGACAATGGGCGCTGCTGTGAACACCGACATGCCGACCATCACCATCACACTCAATGGACAGACACTGGCCTTGCCCGAGGGCGCGAGCCTGGCCGACGCCGCCGCCGCCAGCGGCGTGCAGCCGCCTTTTGCCGCCGCCGTGAACCTGCAGTTCGTCCCCCGCACCCAGTACGCCCAGACCCCGCTGCAGGCGGGCGACCAGGTGGAACTGATCTCCCCCGTCACCGGAGGCTAAGCCCCATGAACAACCCGGACGACTTCATCCTCTACGGCGAACGCCTGCAAAGCCGCTTGCTGCTGGGCACCTCGCGCTACCCCTCGCCCGCCGTGCTGGCCCGCGCCATCGAACGCAGCCGCCCCGGCATGCTGACGGCCTCGCTACGCAGGCAGACGGCCGGTGGCGACAGCCACAGCGGCTTCTGGGACCTGCTGCGCCAGTGCGGCGTGCCGGTGCTGCCCAACACCGCTGGTTGCCACAGCATCCAGGAAGTGCTGACCACCGCCGAGATGGCCCGTGAAGTGTTCGAGACCGACTGGCTCAAGCTCGAACTGATTGGCGACGACTACACCCTGCAGCCGGACACGCTCAACCTGGTGGACTGCGCCGACCGTCTGCTGCGCATGGGCTTCAAGGTGTTGCCATACAGCACCGACGACCTGGTGCTGTGCCAACGCCTGGTGGACGTGGGCTGCCAGGCCGTCATGCCCTGGGCCGCCCCCATCGGCACCGGCAAAGGCCCGGTCAACCCCCATGCCCTGCAAACCCTGCGCGAACGGCTGGACGTGCCGCTGATCGTGGACGCGGGTCTGGGCCTGCCTTCGCACGCCTGCCAGGTCATGGAATGGGGCTACGACGGCGTGCTGCTCAACACCGCTGTGGCCCTGGCGCAGGACCCGCCCGCCATGGCAGAGGCGTTTGCCGACGCGGTACGCGCCGGGCGCGCCGCCCACCATGCAGGCGCCATGACGGCGCAGGACGTGGCCCAACCCAGCACCCCGGTGCTGGGCACCCCCTTCTGGCACCAGAGCTGAACACGGGCACACCCATGAACCTTGAGCTTGCACAGGACATCCTGGCGCTGCACGCCGCACAACTGCAGACGGGCCTGCCCCGCCCCCTGGCCGACTGCGTGCGCCCCGAAGACGCCGCACACGACGGGGACGCCGCCAGCGTGCTGGCCGCCTGCCGCAGCATGGGCTTTGTCGAAGACGACGCGCAACTGCTCGCCCGTGCCTGGGCAAACCAGGCCGTGCGCATGGGTCGCTTTGACGCGGCCGCCTGGCCCGACGATGCGCGGGACTTTGGCGTCAACACCGGGCACCGCGCCGACGCCTTTGCGCCCTGCCCGCAGCAACTGGGCCTGTACGCGGTGCTGCCCGATGCCGCCTGGGTGGCCCGCATGGCCGAGGCCGGTGTGCCCACACTGCAACTGCGCTTCAAGTCGGACGACCGCGCCGCAGTGGCCCGCGAAGTGGCCGCAGCCGTGCGCGCCGTGCAAGGCACCGGCAGCCTGCTCTTCATCAACGACCATTGGCGCGAAGCGATCGAGGCTGGCGCTTACGGCGTGCACCTGGGCCAGGAAGACCTGGAGGGCGCGCGCGAGCATCTGCACAGCATCCGCAGCGCCGGCCTGCGCCTGGGCCTGAGCACCCACGGCTACGCCGAACTGCTGCGGGCCGAAAGCGTGGCCCCCAGCTACCTGGCGCTGGGCGCGGTCTATGCCACCACCCTCAAGCGCATGGCCACCGCGCCGCAAGGGCCAGGCCGTCTGGCCGCCTATGCCCGCCTGATGCGGCACCGCCCGCTGGTGGCCATTGGCGGCATCGACCTGGCGCGCCTGGACGAGGTGCTGCCCAGCGGCGTGGGGTCGGTGGCCGTGGTGCGCGCCCTGGTGGCCGCCAACGACCCGGCAGCGCAGGCCCGGCGCTTCATGGACCGCCTGGCCGGCCCCCCAAGCCCCGGCAAAAGGGCACGCCCAGACGGTCTATAATTGCGGTCTATTCCCCGATAGCTCAGTCGGTAGAGCGCCGGACTGTTAATCCGTAGGTCCCTGGTTCGAGCCCAGGTCGGGGAGCCAAAAAAATCAATGAAATCAAAGGCTTTTGGTGGTGACGCCAAAAGCCTTTTTTCTTGAGCCCCACCCTTCGGTACACCGTCGGTACAGTGCGCCGCGCATGGAGCGCACATGGCGACACTCGTTAAAACACCCGCTGGCACCTGGAAGGCGCTGATCCGCCGCCAAGGCTGGCCCACCACCGTCAAGACCTTCCGCACCAAACGCGATGCGGAGGATTGGGCACGCCGCACCGAAGATGAAATGGTGCGCGGCGTCTACATCCGCCGACACCTGCCCGAAAGCCTGACCTTGAGCGACGCGCTGGACCGCTACGCCCGCGAAATCGTCCCGCTCAAGAAACCCAGCACCCAAGAACGCGAAGGCCCACGCATCCGCGAACTCAAGGCCTTTTTTGGCCGGTATGCCCTGCTGGCCGTCAGCCCTGAACTGGTGGCGCGCTTTCGTGATTACCGGCTGGGCCAAGGCAAGTCCAACAATACCGCTCGGCTGGAACTGGCCTTGCTGGGGCACTTGTTCAGCACCGCCATCAAGGAATGGCATCTGGGCTTGCCCATGAACCCCGTGGCCATGATCCGCAAGCCCAACCCTGGCGCGGGCCGCACCCGCCGTCTGAGCGGGGACGAGCAGCAGCGCTTGCTGGCCGCCGTGGACGCCCACAGCAACCCCATGCTGGGCTGGATCGTGCGCATTGCCATAGAAACCGGCATGCGCCGATCCGAAATCATGCACCTGCATTGCGGCCAAGTGGAACTGACGCGGCGCGTGGTGCGCCTGAGCGATACCAAAAACAACAGTCAGCGCACGGTGCCGCTCAACCAACGGGCCACTGAGGTGTTCAGGCTGGCCCTGGCCAACCCGGCCCGACCCAAGGACACGCCATTGGTCTTTTTTGGGGAGCCCGGCAAAGACGGCCAGCGCGGACCCAATGAATTCTGGAAGACTTGGCAGCGCATCCGCCGCCAGTTGGGGCTACAGGAACTGCACTTTCATGACCTGCGTCACGAGGCTGTCAGCCGTTTGGTGGAGCTGGGCCTAAGCGACCAGGAAGTCGCCGCCATCAGCGGCCACAAGAGCATGCAGATGCTGCGGCGGTACACACACCTGAGGGCTGAGGATTTGGTGGGGCGGCTTGATGAAGTGATGTGAGGTCCATGGTGTGCGAATAGTTATAAAATATGCCGTTGAAAGATAGATGGAAAGAAATCATCTATTTAGCCCAAGAAATGAAGCCTGCTCAGGGCAACAGTTCTACCCGCAAGGGGCAGGCTTTATTTCTGAAATGGCGAATCTGGCTACTGCATGCCTAGATTATTTGCTCTATGGAGGGTCTGCATAACCCCCGCCAAAGCGCGAGTTGATGCGTGAATGTTCACATGGCGAAACCAGTGCTGAATTGCCGCCGATTGTTGATTCATCACCCAAACTGAGCCAGTGATCATGTCGAATTTTGAGCCACTG
>CAYSIY010000075.1:0-9491 GCA_964431215.1 uncultured Limnohabitans sp. | reverse complement strand
CAGGGTCTTGATGAAGATGCGTTTCATGCTTGTCTCCGAATTGAAGGACGTACGCCAACCAGAACCGCTGGCACCCGGCGTACCCGGGCGGATGCCAGCGCAAGAAATCAGTACAGCCAGCGCGCCGGCACCATGACGATCTCGGGGAACAGGACCATCAGGAACATGACCAGGAACTGCACCGCCATGAAGGGCATGACCCCCCGGGTCACGTCGTCCATGCGCATGCGCCCCACCCCTGCCACCACATTGAGCACCGTGCCCACCGGCGGCGTGACCAGGCCGATGGAGTTGTTGATGATGAAGAGCACCCCGAAATACACCGGGTCAATGCCCGCCGCCTTGACCAAGGGCATGAGCACCGGGGTCAGGATCAGGATGGTGGGCGTCATGTCCATGGCGGTGCCCACGATGATGCACAGCACCATGATGGCGAACATCAGCAACTTGGGGTTGTCGAGCAGGGGCTGGAGCAAGGTGATGACCTGATCGGGCAGATTGGCCACGGTGATCATCCAGGCCGAAACCATGGCGGCCGCCACCAGGAACATGACGACGGCGGTGGTCCTGGCCGAGGCCACGAAGACCTCGAACAGTTGCTTGAAGCTCAGCTCGCGGTAGACCACACCCGCCACGAAGAGGGCGTACACCGCGGCCACCACGGCCGCTTCGGTCGGCGTGAACACGCCCATGCGCAGCCCCACCAGGATGATGACGGGCAGCATCAGCGCCCAGGTGGCGCGGCGCAGCGCGGTCATCACCTCGCTCAGGGGGCGGCGTGGCGGAGGCGAGAGCTGCTCCTTGCGGGTCAGCCACCACCAGGTGATCCACAGGCCGGCCCCCAGCAACAGGCCCGGAAAAATGCCGGCCAAAAAGAGCTTGGAAATCGAGACATTGGCCGCCACACCAAAAATCACGAAACCGATGGAGGGCGGAATGATCGGTCCGATCACGCCACAGGCGGCGATCAGGCCGCCGCTGCGCGCTTTGTCGTGCCCGGCCTTGACCATCATGGGCAGCAGCAAGGCCGTGAGTGCCGCTGCATCGGCCACAGCCGAGCCCGACAGGGCCGACAGCAGGCAGGCGGCCAGGATCGTCACATAACCCAAGCCGCCACGGATGTGGCCGACCAGCGCCATCGCAAAGTCCACGATGCGGCGCGAGAGGCCGCCAGCGTTCATGATCTCACCGGCCAGCATGAAGAAAGGCACGGCCAGCAGCGGGAAGCTGTTGGCACCTTCAATCACGTTCTGCGCCAGGATCTGGGCATCGAACATGTCCATGTGCCACATAAGCGCGGCACCGCACAAAAGCAAGGCGAACGAAATGGGGATGCCCAGCGCCATGGCCCCGAGCAGGGCACCGAGAAAAACGGCAATCGTCATGGGTATTCCTGCCGGGTCTTATTTGAGGGGGGCGGGCACGTCGATCGGCTCTTCTTCCGATTCGCGCACGCCAATGAGCTCGGCCTCGGAGAGCTGGCCCGAGACCATGCGCCAGACCCGGTGCACGAGGATGAGCGCCATGGAGACGGCCGTGACCACGCCGCAGCCATAGAAGAGCGCCATCGAGGCTTCCATCACGGCGCTGGTGGTTTCCAGATTGATGATGGCCTGGTCCAGCGCGCCCTTGAAAAGCAGCCAGCAGACGAACAGCATCAGACCGTGGCCCACGAGAAAAAACAGCTTCTTGACCGGCAACGGCATGCGGGAGACCAGCGTGTCTGAACCCAGATGGGCCCCTTCCTTCAGGGCCACGATCGCGCCCAGAAAAGTCAGCCAGACGAACAGCCAGCGCGAGAGCTCTTCGGACACCGTGATGCCCGAATTGAAGCCGTAGCGCAGCACCACGTTGCCAAACACCAGCACCACCATCAGGGCCAGGCTGGCGGCAATGAGCAGGCCCAGCAACCTGCAATAGCCCGTGATCAGTTTGTCGAGCATGGTCGCTCTCCTCTTGTTCCTGGGACTAATGTACGAACTGGTTAGTTTTCTCGATTCAGGATTTACCCTGATCCAGGCGTCTTTCTTTCACTGTCTGCTATTCGTTTTTGGCATAACCAACAAAGCGCAGCAGGAGCTGAACCACGTGCTCCCGGGCCAGGGTGGCCGCCTTGGCTTGCGGATCGTTGCGGTCAAAGATGGTGCCAAAGGTGTAGCGGTTGGACACATTGAAGACGGTGAGCGCGGAGATCACCGCATGGATGTCCAGCGGGTCCAGGCCTGGCCTGAAGACCCCCTGGGCCACGCCCCGGTCATAGACCCCCCGGATCGAGTCGATGGCCTTGACGTTGAGTTGACGGATGCTCTTGCTCTGGCGCAGGTAGTCGGCACGGTGGATGTTCTCGCTCATCACCAGACGAATGAAGTCCTCATTGTCGCGATGGTGGTCGTAGGTGAACTCCACCAGCTTGCGCAGCGCCGCGACAGGCTCAAGGTCATCGAGCTGGAGATCCGATTCGATGCTGCGCATGCGCCGGTAGGCCTCTTCGAGCACCGCCAGGTACAAGCCGTCCTTGCTGCCGAAGTAGTAGTAGATCATCCGCTTGCTGGTGCGGGTGGCGGCGGCGATCTCGTCAATGCGCGCCCCGGCGAGCCCCTTGTCGGCAAACTCGTGGGTGGCCACATCCAGGATTTCGGCCATGGTGCGGGCCGGGTCGTTGGTGCGGCCTGTGCCCGCAGCCGTCTCTGCGCCCGAAGAATGTACCAACTGGTTCATGCCCGGGAGTATAGGTGCGCACAAGGCCATGCGCTCACACCAGCGGCACCCTCAGTTGCCCGATCACGTCCTGGGTGTCCGGGCGCACACCACGCCACCACACAAAGGCCTCGGCCGCCTGCTCGGCCAGCATGCCCACGCCATCGGCAAGATGGGTCAGGCCGGCCTGCTGCGCCAGCCGCAGGAAAGGCGTGAGGCCTTTGCCGTAGGTCAGGTCATAGGCCAATGCCCCGGCTGCAAACACCGCCGCCGTGATGGGGGGCAGCTCGGCCGTGAGGCTCGACGAGCTGGCGTTGAACACCACATCAAACTGCCGGCCCTGAAGCTGGTCATAGCCGAGCCCTTGCACCGGCACAGCCCCCCGCTGGTGCTCAAGCGCCAGGGCGGCCAGGTCCTGCGCCTTGGCCACCGTACGGTTGACGATGACCAGCTCGGCAGGCTGCTCGGCCAGCAAGGGCAGCAAGGCGCCGCGCGTGGCCCCACCCGCCCCCAGCACCAGCACGCGCTTGCCGCGCAAGGGGCAAGCCAGGTTGTGCACCACATCCCGCACCAGGCCCATGCCGTCAAAGTTTTCGGCGTAAACGCGCCCGCCCTCGAACTTCAGCGCATTCACCGCGCCGGCCATCTGCGCACTGGCTGCGAGGTCAGTGGCGTAGGCAAAGGCATCGAGCTTGAAGGGGGCCGTCACGTTCAGGCCCCGTCCTCCCGCCGCCCGAAAAGCGTCCACCGCCTGGACAAAGCCGCCCAAAGGCCCCAGCACCTTGCCGTAGTCGATGTCCTGCCCGGTGGCTCGCGCAAAGGCCGTGTGGATGAAGGGGGACTTGCTCTGTTCGATGGGGTTGCCGATCACGGCATAGCGGTCTGTCATGGTTGTTGATTCAATAGAGAAACGGTCTTCAGCGGGCCTCGGCCAGGTCAGCGCCCAGGTCAACGGCCATCAGCCTGAACTGTTCGAGAGCGGCCTGAAGGTCTTCCACGATCTCCTGCGCGATCACGGCAGGCGGTGGCAAGTTGTCACTGTCGGCCAGGCTCTCGTCCTTGAGCCAGAAAATATCCAGGCTGGTCTTGTCGCGGGCCACCAGATCGTCATAGCTGTAGGCACGCCAACGGCCATTGGGGTTCTCGGCGCTCCAGGTCTCGGCTCGCTCGTGGCGCTTGCCCACCTTGTAGAGCTGCACAAACTCGTCCAGGTCTTCGCGGCGCAGCGGGTTGGTCTTGAGCGTGAAATGCTGGTTGGTGCGCAGGTCGTAAATCCAGAGCTTTTGCGTCCAGGGCTTCTCGGATGCGGGTTTTTTGTCGAAGAACAACACGTTGGCCTTGACGCCCTGCGCATAGAACAAGCCCGTGGGCAGGCGCAGCAGCGTGTGCAAGTCGCACTCGTGCAGCAGCTTTTTGCGGATGGTCTCACCCGCGCCGCCCTCAAACAGCACGTTGTCGGGCAACACGACGGCGGCGCGGCCATGAATGGCCAGCAACGTCTTGATGTGCTGCACAAAGTTGAGCTGCTTGTTGCTGGTGGTGGCCCAGAAGTCATCGCGCTCGATGGTGTCTTTCTCGCTGGACACGCGGCCGTCTTCACCCACGATCACGGTGCTGCTCTTTTTGCCAAACGGCGGGTTGGCCAGCACCACCTCAAAGCGTTCACCGGGGTCTGCGCCCAGCGCGTCGCCCACGCGCACCGGCACCGACTTCTCAGACCCAATGCCGTGAAGCAGCAGGTTCATGGCGCACACGCGGGCGGTGGCCTGCACCAGCTCAAAGCCCACAAAGGCGCTTTCCTTCAGGTGCTTTTTTTCGTCCTTGGTCAGGTTGGGGTGGTGCGCCACGATGTGCTGGTGCGCGCTGAACAAAAAGCCGCCTGTGCCGCAGGCCGGGTCGCACACGCGCTCGGCGGGCTTGGGGTCAATGCACTCGACCATGGCCGCGATCAAGGCACGCGGCGTGAAATACTGCCCTGCCCCGCTCTTGGTGTCTTGCGCGTTCTTCTCCAGCAGGCCCTCGTAGGCGTCGCCCTTCACGTCGGCACCCAGCACCGTCCAGGTTTCGGCGTCGATCAGGTCCACGATCACGCGGCGCAGCTTGGCCGGGTCTTGAAACTTGTTTTGCGCCTTGGCAAAGATCAGGCCCAGGGTGCCCTTTTCTTGCCCCAGCTTTTCGAGCGCGTGGCGGTAGTGTTCAAACAACGCATCGCCATCGCGCCCCAACAGCGTGGGCCAGGCATAGGCGGCGGGCACGATGCTGGCCTGGTTGTAAGGCGGCTGGCTGCGCTCATCGGCCATCTTGAGGAACAGCAAATAGGTGAGCTGCTCCACATAGTCGCCGTAGCTCATGCCATCGTCGCGCAGCACGCTGCAGTAGTTCCAGAGCTTCTGGACGAGGGTGTGGGTGGTGGTGTTCATGGGTAATCTAATTTATTCAAATTCTTAACTTGCCAGTTACTGACACTGCCAATGACAGGAGTTCGAGGCTCTAATGAGGGGAGTCCCCCGTCAAATGACGGGAGTCCCAGACCAAATGACGGGAGTCAGGCCGCAATTGGGGGGAGCATTGGGGGGAGTTACCCCGCAAATGACGGGAGTCCTCAGCCAATTGGGGGGAGTTAGCCCACACGCAATAGCCGGTCCAGAAGCGCTGGTGTGGCCGACTCATGACTGCGATTCCCCCTGAGCACAGTAGGTTTGGCAAAAAACGTCCAAGACCATGATCGGGCACGAGCTGGCCCGCTCAAAGTCAGCGGCAATGGCCAGCAAATCGCGGTCGCCAGAGACCAGCACCTGCGCTTTGCCAGCTACCGCCAGGTGCATGAACGGCAAATCCAGCGCATCGCGGCAATCGGGCACGGTGGGTGGCGGCTGCGGTACGCGCACGGTTTCGGTATACGGCAGGTAGTCGGCCAACAACTCGTCTTGTTCGGCATGCGACAAACGGAACTTGGGGTAAGCCAACACACGCACCAACTGTTGCACCGTGGCTGTGCTGGCCAGCGGGAACACCAGCCCACGTTGCCAAGCCTGCCGCACCTGCCCGGCTGCACCACCGCGAAACACCAGCGCAGACAAAACCACATTGGTGTCCAGCACCACGCGAACAGCGGCGCTCATGCTGTGGGCTTGGCTTTTTTGCTGGTTGAAGGCGCTCTGGCCCATGCCACGGCTGCAGCCATGTCATCTTGCGTCAGATCCAACTCGGCCAATTTGGCGCGCACCGCATCGCCACGCTGAATGCGCACGGGCGTCAAAATGAGCTGCCCGTCACGGGCCTCCACATCAAAGTATTCAGTCGCGCCCACAGCCTGCGTCAGGCTCTTGGGCAGGGTGAGCTGGTTTTTGGCGGTGATTTTGGCAAGCATGGCAACCATCCGAAAGTAAAGATTCATTACTTTACTGCATTCTCAGACATGACGCAAAGAAGTGCAGAAAAGTGCATTGGGCAAAGTGCATTGGGCGCTGAATTGGTTACAATGGCAGCCTATCCTTCGCCTAAGGCCTTGGGTTGTGGCAGCGCCTCAGTCGCCATAAGACTGGGGCATTTTTATTTGTGCTGTCGCCTTTCGACCACCTGCGCACCACGGCGCAAGCGATCCAAATAAGCCTGCTGCGCAGGAAAAGCAGTGACGAATTCCATACGGCTTTTGTCATCTGGCATTGGGGCTGGCTCCAGCACCACCACATAGCAGTTGTCCAGCACGATCAGCGTCCTGCGCTTTTTGTCGCGGCCCCGGCTGTCCTTGCGAGTCTGTGCAATCACCTCCAGATTGATGCCAGCACCCGCCAGAGCAAGCTTGATCCAATGAATGCGTTTGAGCCGCTCCTCTGAATAGGGAACGTCATGGACGCCTGCTGATAACCGATAGTTGCTGGCCTCGGAAAAAGCATGCTCAAACGACGGTGCATGAAACACAACGCGCCGCCCGGCCCAATCACGCACGTCAGCCTTGACGTACTCCGCAAGGTAAATCTGCCGGTACAAGGCCCATCGATCAGCGTCACACTCTGCAACAGGCTCGCACAAGGGCCATTCGGGATCAGCCACTCGCACTCCCGTCAAAGTGAAAGATGTTCACTTTGTAGGCACTTTTGGTGGTGCTGACCTCCAAGCTCTGGAAGCCCCCCACCTCAGCCAAACGCTGACACAGCTCCTGCTTGAAAGCACTGCCGTGCAAGCCATTCCATGCATAGCCGACGGCGCCGATCAACACATCGGCCAAACCAAGCAGAGGCAAATTCGACGAAGTCACAGGCTCTAGGCATGCCACTTCAGACTTGCTGCCAAGTTTGGCCGCCAACACCGCAGAAAGGTCATGAAAACGGCTCTGCGCACGGTTGTGCTGCCAATCCAGATAGATGTGGTATCGGTTCCCCTCGGTCAGCCACGGAAGAAGCATCTGGTAGTAGAGCTTGTAGAAGCCCAGCTCAGCGTCCCCACCGTTGAACCGCTCATGGTCCAGCTGATTACGGTCCACCACCAAGCAACGAAAACTCAACCCCTGCTGGTTGGCAAAAAAGTCCAATAGCTCTTTGTAAAAGTCTGCTCTATTGGGTGATACACGCTTCCAGCCCAGCTCACCATGGGCGTTATGGCGGGCCTGCATGCGATGAATCTGCCCAACCAACTTGCGCTTGAGTTCTCTTGGGCACTTGACTGCTCCAATCACCATGAAAGGCTGCGTAGGGTCAGAAGTGTGGCGGCTTTCGTCACCGTAAATGTTGAACTCCGTCATCACGTTTCATCCTCCTGCAACACCTTCAGCGCTCGCCCCTGCGCATCCTTCCAATCCATGCGCCCATTGGAGCTGCGCCCCAGCACCACGCTGGACGCAAGACTAGGGGAGCTGAAGGCGTAGTCCTGGGTGAACACATAGGCGCTGCCCTGCTGCGCCAGCACGCCCAGGTCAATCAGCTCCTGCCGCTTGGCCACGGTGCCTGCGAAATGGTTGAGCAGCGACGGTGCCAAATCGGCCATGGCCTGCGACCCCGCCTTGACCACAAAACCTTGCGTGGATTCGTAACCCCGGGCCAGCAGGCCTTTGCCCTTGCAGGTCAGCTCGGGAGCGCTGGCGGCGGGGGCCTGGGGGGGCTGCTCAAACGCATGCACGCCCAGCACCGGCAGCATGCCCAGCATGTGCTGCAAAAACACCTGCATGTCGGCACGGTCGGCCTCGCTGAGGGTGGGCTCGGTGGGCTGGTTGGCGTTGTCCAAAGGCACGCGCTTGGCCTGCTTGGCCAGGCGGATCAGGTTCGCCTCTAAAAACTGCACATGCGCCTTGTTGAGCCCCTGCCCCATGGAGACAAAACAGATCGCCCGCGTCCAGAAGTCTTTTTGGGCGGTGCCGCTGTGGTGCGAGGCCAGGCGCGGCTTGATCGGGTCGCCCTCGCCAATGTAGAGACGGTCACCCTCGCCGTCTTCACGCGGGCCCAGCAGCAGGTACACGCCCGTTTGTTGCAGCTCGAGCCGGGTGGCCACGCTGGGCTGCGCCCAGGCCGCACGCGGAAACACCAGCGCACGGCCCACCCAGTTGGACCGCTCGACGATTCGCAGGCCATCGGGGTCGCCGTCGGCGACGAAGATGCGGAGAGAAAATGGCACAGTCACTGTTGTCCTTTCATTGCATTAACAGCTCGCATCCTTCGTGCCTCATCTCTCGCAATAATTTCGCGACCAGCAGCAAGCATTTCGGTCGAAATTTCTTCCAGTTCGGGCATTTGCTCAAACCAACGCGACCAACGGGCCTCAATAGCCCGCAGTGAGATTTCGTCAGTTTGGCTTCTTCGCCAATGGACTCGAACCAGGGACAAGAGCTCCGGAGGAATATTAGTTCGCTCCATCACCTTTTTAAAAATCCACAAGTGCAAATCAGTTAACTCTAGTCCCGCGCTACCAACACTCGACGAAAATTCAATAGGCACTTTTGGCATCTTGGTGTGATCTGCCACGGGCATGCCAGGCCCCATCGACGCCTTGAATCCGTTGGCACGTTGGTAAAACTCAGCCAATGTCTTTTGCGCCTTATTGAACTGCGACTGTTGATCGACCACTATCCGGGCCGCCTGCTTCCCCGTTTTCCGAATTCGACCCGCAATTCCATGCATCACTGATTGAAATCCGATCACGTTTGGCGTGACTTGCAGCATGTCCTTTTTGCTGGCAACGTTGTATGAAATCTCTGATGGGTTTTTCTCTGCCCAAGTAAGTGCATCTGTAATCAATTGCCTTGACCGCGCGTCCGGCAGCGCCCCCACTCGCACACGCAACTCCGCACACACTTCCAGCAAAACAGGTAACGCCAATTGGTCTTTTGGTTCGATGCGGGCAGCCCAAGCCTTCTTCGCCAACTCTTCATCAAACAAACTGGCCAGCTTCAAAAGTAATACATACCGCATCGGTGTCCAGTAGCCAGTCCATGTAACGGCCGGATTAACGCCTTGATCAAACACCTGATCGAAGAAGCAAATCACCGCATGATCGGGTTTTGCAACTCGGTAGACATCAAATCGCATGTCCAACCTAGACACGAGTCGCGCGACTTCTGGCACTACCGAAACTAGCTTTCCAACACCAAGCTCAGCCGCGTGGAGGCGCGGTACTTTAAGCCGCCTACGCAAGGCGGCCAACTCGTATTCGGCTACAACATCCAAGTTCATTCGACTTGAAAGCACGCCGTAGTAGAGCATTGGCTGCGCGGCGTCAAAGAGGTTCGGACCAGTGTGCCCGGACTCATGGTCCTTCGTCGTTTCGTGTGGAAAGAGACATTCACAATGACCGCAGGCGGTCTT
>CAYSIY010000074.1:0-9543 GCA_964431215.1 uncultured Limnohabitans sp. | reverse complement strand
ATGGTGCCGTGGTGGTCGGTGCCCTGGATGTTGACCACCTTGGCAAAGCCGCGCTTGAACTTCTGGATGTGGTAGGCCACATCGGGCACAAAGTAGGTGTAGCTGCCGTCGGACTTGCGCATCACGCGGTCCTTGTCGTCGCCGTAGTCGGTCGACTTGAGCCACAGCGCGCCGTCCTGTTCGTAGGTCTTGCCCTTGGCAATCAGGCGCTGCACCGTGGCGTCGACATGGCCATCGGTGTAGAGGCTCGATTCCAGGTAATAGTGGTCGAACTTGACCTCGAAGGCCTGCAGGTCCAGATCCTGCTCGTGGCGCAGGTAGGCCACAGCAAACTGGCGGATGCCGTCCAGATCGTTCACGTCGCCGCTGGCGGTGAACTCGCGGTCGTCGGCCTTGACGGTTTTTTTCGCCAGAAAGTCGTTGGCGATGTCTTGGATGTAGTCGCCGTTGTAGGCCGACTCGGGCCAGGCCGCGTCACCCGGCTTGACGCCCTGGGCGCGCAACTGGGTGGACTGCGCCAGGGTGCCGATCTGCACACCGGCATCGTTGTAATAAAACTCGCGGTGCACATCGAGGCCCTGGGTGGCCAGCAGGTTGCAGATGGCGTCACCCAGAGCGGCCTGGCGTCCGTGCCCCACGTGCAGCGGGCCGGTCGGATTGGCCGAAACGAACTCGACCAGCACCCGCTCGCCGGTGGCGGGCTGCTGGCCAAAGGCCGCCCCCGCCCGCAACACCTCGCCCACCACCGCCTGTTTGGCCGCATCTTTGAGGCGGATGTTGATGAAACCGGGGCCGGCCAGCTCAATGGCGTCCACCCAGCGCTCAAAGGCAGGGGTGGCGAGCAGCGATTCGCGCAGGGCTTCCCCGAGCTGCCGGGGGTTTTGCTTGAGGGCTTTGGCCAGCTGCATGGCGGCGGTGCAGGCCAGGTCGCCATGGGCGGCCACTTTGGGCGATTCGAAGGCCGCGCGTGCACCGGCACCGGGCTGGACTTGTTCGAGCTCGGCGGCCAGGGCCGCGAGCAGTTCTTGTTTGGCTTGGAGCATCGAGCGATTTTACGGGGCTGGCGCACAGACCCGGAATGCCGTACGCTGGCGGTGCCCGCACCGCACGGGCGGGTTTTTTCAACTTTTCAGGGAGACTTCACATGAAAACCATCCTCACCGCCTTGCTCATGGGCATCGCCTTGTGGCCTGCCGCTGGCAGCGCCACCGACAAAGCCCCCGCGGACAAGCCCACTCAGCAAAGTCGCATGAAGACCTGCAACGCCGACGCCAAGGCCAAAAGCCTCAAGGGCGAGGAGCGCAAGGCCTTCATGTCGCAGTGCCTGAAATCCAAGTAAAGCGGGTACACCCCGTGTCATTGCCCGGCTTGCCCGGGCAATCCAGCCGCCTGGGTCCTCGGGTCAAGCCCGAGGACGACAACGCATCAGCCGCCGCCGCGCTGCCAGAAGGCGGGTCTGCCGTACTGCTGCTTGAGGTACTCGATCCACAGCCGCACCCGCAGGGGCAGGTGCTTGCGCTGCGGAAACACCACATAGATGCCGTTGGGTGGTGCAGCAAATTCTTCCAGCACCGCCACCAGGCGCCCGGCCTGGATTTCGGACTCCACCTCCCAGGTGCTGCGCCAGGCGATGCCGTACCCGGCCAGACACCAATCGTGCAGGACCTGACCATCCGAGCAATCGAGCGGCCCTGCCGGACGCAGGTGCACGACTTCATGCCCGCCTGCGGACTGCGGCACCCGGAACGCCCAGCCCCTCGTCTGCGAGGCGTCGCTGGACAAGGTCAGACAGGCATGCTGCAGCAGGTCCGAAGGCTTGCCGGGCGTGCCATGGCGAGCGAGGTATTGGGGTGTGGCCACACACAAACGGCGGTTGTCGGCCATGCGCACACTCACCAGCGAGGAGTCGGGCAGATCGCCCACGCGCACCGCGCAGTCAAAACCCTCGGCCGCCAGGTCGACCACGCGGTCGCTCAGGTTCAGCGAAATCGTCACATCCGGGTGCAATTCATGGAAGAGCGGCACCAGCGGTGCCACGTGACGGCGACCAAAGCCGGCGGGCGCGGTGATGCGCAAATGCCCGCTGGCCTTGACGCCTCCGGCCGAGACGCTGGCCTCGGCATTGGCCACATCGGACAGCAGGCGCTGGCAGTCTTCCAGAAAGGCGCTGCCCTCATGCGTGAGCGTGATGCGGCGCGTGGTGCGCACCAGCAATTTGACGCCCAGGTGCTCCTCCAGGGCATCCAGCCGACGGCCGATGATGGCCGGGGCCACACCTTCGGCGCGGGCCGCCGCCGTGAGGCTGCCCCGGGTGGCCACGGCGACAAAGGTTTCAAACGCCTTGAGCTTGTCCATGCCTGATTATGATTTGAAAGGTGTGAAATTCAACCTGTATCGGCCTTGATTTGAGCTTTTCCGGTTGTAAACGCCGACAATTCCAGGCATGCAAGATGCCGAGCCCCCCTACACCGCCCTCACCCCCGACCGGGTGATGGACGCCCTCAGCGCGCTGGGCCTGTGGCCCGATGGCCGACTGCTGGCGCTGAGCTCCTACGAAAACCGGGTCTACCGCGTGCACCTGGATCAATCCGTGCAGGGCACGGACTCGGCGGTGGACGCCGTGGTGGTCAAGTTCTACCGCCCGGGGCGCTGGACCTTTGCCCAGATTCAGGAGGAACACGATTTCGCGGCCGAACTCGTGAGCGCCGAGGTGCCGGTGGTGGCACCGCTGGTGCTGCAAGGGGCGAGCTTGCACCACACCCCCGGTTTTGACTTCGCCGTCAGTCCACTGCGCGGTGGCCGCACGCCCGAGCTGGAGGACCTGGAGGTGCTCGAATGGATCGGCCGTTTTCTGGCGCGTCTGCACAACACCGGGGCCGCGCGGCGCTTTGTGCACCGGCCCGCGCTGGACGTGGCGCAGTTCGCGCAGGAGCCGGCCGAGTGGCTGCTGGGCCAGCAAGCCATCCCCCTGGAAGTACAGAGCGAATGGCGTACGGCGTTCGAGGCAGTCTTGCCCTTGTTGCAGTCTTCACTGGAAGGCCTGAGCGAGAGGGCGATCCGGGTTCATGGCGACTGCCATCCGGGCAATATTCTGTGGACACCCGCTGGCATGCCCGGCGAAGGACCGCACTTTGTGGACCTGGACGATGCCCGCATGGCGCCAGCGGTGCAGGACTTTTGGATGCTGCTCTCAGGCGATCGGCGCCAGCGCACCCTGCAACTGTCGGCGCTGCTGGACGGCTATGAACAATTGCGCGAATTTGATCGGCGCGAGCTGGCCTGGATCGAGGCGCTGCGCACCTTGCGCCTGATTCATTACAGCGCCTGGCTGGCCCGGCGCTGGCAAGACCCGATCTTCCCGATCAACTTCCCCTGGTTCGGCACGCCCGATTACTGGCGCAGCCAGGTGCGGATGCTGCATGAACAGATCGAGGCCCTGCAGCAAGCGCCACTGGCCCCCTGAGCTTCAGGTGCTGACCTGGACCCCCAAGGCCATGGCGGCACCGCGCAAGGCGGGTTGATCGGCTTGAATCAGCCAGGTCGGAATGCGTGCCAGGTAAGGCGCAAAACGCCCCTTGTCCTCGAAGGCCGCCCGAAAGCCCGAGCGCGGCAGCCAGGCGCGCAAATGCCCCAGCACACCGCCGCCCAGGTAGACCCCTCCGCGTGCGCCCAATGTGAGCGCCAGATTGCCCGCCACGCGGCCCAGCATCACGCACAGGGTCTCGACGGCCTCCTGGCACAGGGCATCCTGCCCGGCCAGGGCATGCCGCACGATCCCGGCGGCATCGAGGGCGGGGGCCTGGACACCCTGGAGTTCGGCCAGCGCACGGTAAAGGTTTTCGAGCCCCATGCCCGAAATCACACGCTCGGCCGAGACATGCGGCCAGCGCTGCCAGAGCCGCTGCAGGATGTCGACTTCGCGCTGATTGCCGGGGCTGAGGGTGACATGCCCGCCCTCTCCCGCGATCGGCACCCATTCGCCGCTCTGGCTGCGCACCAGTGAAGACACGCCCAGGCCTGTGCCCGCACCCAGCAGGGCGCGCGGCGCATCGGGCTGCGCCGCACCCCCGCCCAGACAAAGCAACTCATGCGCCTGCAGCGTGGGTGCGGCCAGCGCCATCGCCTCCCAGTCATTGAGCATGCGCAAACGCTGCAGGCCCAGCCGCTGCCGGGTTTGCTCGATGGAAAACGCCCAAGGGGTGTTGGTCATGCGCAGCCAGTCACCGTCGATCGGGTTGGCAATGGCGATGCAGGCCTGCACCGGCGCTTGCACGCCCGCCTGCTGCAAATAGGCCTGCACGGCTTCGGCCAGGTCGGCAAAACCGGCGGTGGGCAGGGTGTGCGCACGAGACAGCGGCTGGCCTTCGCCCATAACCAGGGCAAAACGCGCATGGGTACCGCCGATGTCGCCCACCAGCCCTGTGAAGGAAAAGGATTCGGTCTTCATGGTCTGACTTTCCAGGAGGCCAGTGGCAGGCTCAGGGTCACGCTCAGGCCCTGCGGCCGAGCGTCACCGAGCAGCACCTGGCCATGATGACGTTCGATGATTTCGCGCACGATGGCCAGGCCCAGACCGCAGCCCTTGCCGCTGTCGGTGCCGCGCACAAAGCGCTCCATCACACGGGCACGGTCGGCCTTGGGGATGCCGGGACCGTTGTCACTGACGCACAGCAGGGCCTGTCCATCGCTGGCCTGGACCTGCACCGTGATTTGCGCCCCCTCGCCCGCGTACTGCACCGCGTTGTCGATCAGGTTGGCGAGGGCCTCGCGAATCAGCAGTTCGTTGCCTTCGACCCAGATCGGTGCGTGCTGGACCGGTTCGCTTTCGTCCATGCCCAGATCCATGCGCTGCTTGAGCGCACGGGGCACCCATTCGGCCGTGACATCGCGCGTCATGCGACCGAGGTCAAAACGCCGGCGGTCCTGCGCCATCATCGATTCGGGTTCGGCACGCGCCAGCGTGAGCAACTGATTGAGCAGGTGCGCACTGCGTGTGGCGCTTTCGTGCACACGCTGCAAGCGCGCATGCAGTGCCGGATCGGTGACCGATTGCAGCGCAATCTCGGTCTGGCTCTTGAGCCCCGCCAATGGTGTGCGCAACTGGTGCGCGGCATCGCCGATGAAGCGTTTTTGCGTGCTCACATTGCTTTGCACCGCCGCCAGCAAGGTGTTGAGCGCATTGGCCAGCGACCACAGCTCGCGCGGCGCACCGGCCAGCTGCAGCGGGGCCAGGTCGGTCGGGGCGCGACCCTCGACCTGCAGGCGCAGGCGATGCAGCGGGGCCAGCCCGGCGCGGATGCCGACCCACACCAGCAAGGTCAGCAAGAGCACCAGAGCGGACATGGGCAGCAGCATGTCAACCAGGATGCGCCGTGCCAGCTCTTCGCGGTTGGCACTGCTGCGGGCCACCTGCACCAGCATCACCGGTGCCGACTCCGAAGGGTTGGACACCTCGCCCGGCGCCAGCCGCAGTGCCGCAATGCGCAGTGGCTGCCCTGGCTCGGTCCCGGCGGGCGGGATCGGCAGGTTGCCGTTGTAGAAGTGCGGCTCGCCAAGGGGCAGTCGGTCAAACCCCGGGGGCAAAGGCAAGGACTGGTTGCCCAGGATGAACTGGCCTGGCGGCGAACTGACGGTGTAGAGCAGGCGGTCACTGGGGTCGGCCTCCAGAATGTCCTGCGCCGCCCGTGGAAAATCGATCAGCAGACCGCTGCCGATGGGCTTGAGCTGACGCGCCAGCGCCCGGCTGGCCTGCAACAGACTCGCGTCAATGGCCTGGTTGACATAGCCTGATGCCAGTCGGTAGGTGGCCACACCAGCAGCCATCCAGACCACCAGTTGCGGAATCAAGAGCCACAGCAGCAGCTGACGCGCCAGCGAGCTGCGGACCTGACCCCGCAGCATTTGCGGCGGCGTTGCTGCAGCCGACCTGGTCAGGCCAGGGCTGCCAGGGGTGTGCGGCTCAGGCGGCATCGGCTTCGAGCAGGTAGCCGATGCCGCGAACGGTGCGGATGCTCACGCCCGCCCCCTCGGTCTTGCGGCGCAGGCGGTGCACATAAACCTCAATGGCATTGCCGGCCCCCACCTCGCCCGACTCCTCGCTCCAGGCCGCATGGATCTGCTCCTTGGTGACCACCTTGCCCTGTTGCTGAACCAGCAGGGACAGCAGCGTCCATTCACGGCCACTGAGTTCCAGGGGCTCACCGGCGACCCGGGCGCGTCGTGCGCCCTCGTCCATCGACAGGCGTGCAGCCTGGCTGGTTGCCCCCAGACGGCGCTGGCTGCGGCGCAGCAGCGCCTGCAGGCGCGCCAGCAGTTCAGGAAAGTCAAAGGGCTTGGTCACGTAATCGTCGGCACCGGCCTGCAGGCCGGCCACCCGGTCATCGAGCGAATCACGCGCGGTCAGCAGCAACACCGGCAAGTCGGGCTGGCGCTGACGCAACTGGCCCAGCACGCTCAGGCCATCGCCCAGAGGCAGGCCGATGTCAAGCACGGCAATGTCGTGCTCCTGGCGGGCGAGCAAAAAGTCGGCCACGGCCCCGTTGGGGGCGTGCTCGACCTCAAAACCCGCGCCCCGCAACTGGGTGCCCAGGGCATCGGCCAGCAAGGCATCGTCTTCGGCCAGTAAAAGTTTCATGAATGAACACCGCATGCAAGGCAGAAGTCCGTTCTTTTGCCCAGGCGCGATTGTGCAGCCTCTGTCCTTCAGGTTTTGCCTAGGGTTTAACCTGATATTCATAAATTAACATCACATTAATATTCGCCGCTCGGGCTTGCCCCGTACCGACCCACGCCGCATGCGGCCATTTTCTAGGAGACCGAGATGAAAAAAACCCTGATTCAATGCGCCGCCATGGCCCTGATCGCGAGCAGCGCGCTGTCAAGCCAGGCCGGTGAAGTCGAAGTGCTGCACTGGTGGACCGCCGGCGGCGAAGCCAAGGCCGCTGCTGCGCTCAAGGCCACACTGCAGGCCAAAGGCCACACCTGGAAGGATTTCGCCGTGGCCGGTGGCGGCGGTGACAACGCCATGACCGTGCTCAAGTCGCGTGTGGTCTCGGGCAATGCCCCGGCGGCAGCCCAAATCAAGGGCCCCTCGCTGCAGGAATGGGCCGCCGAGGGCGTGCTGGCCAACATCGACGATGTGGCCAAGGCCGAGAAATGGGACAGCCTGCTGCCGCCCGTGGTCGCCAACGTCATGAAATACAAGGGCAATTACATCGCTGCGCCGGTGAACGTGCACCGTGTGAACTGGCTGTGGGTGAGCAACGACGCCTTCAAAAAGGCCGGCGCCAAGGTACCGACCAATTGGGACGAGTTCTTTGTGGCGGCCGAAGCCCTGAAGAAGGCCGGCATCATCCCGGTGGCCCATGGCGGCCAGAACTGGCAGGACTTCACCGTCTTTGAAAGTGTGGCCCTGGGCGTGGGGGGTGCCGATTTCTACAAAAAAGCCCTGGTGCAACTCGATCCGGCCAGCCTCAATGGCCCGACCATGACCAAGGTGCTCGACACCTTCAAGAAAATCAAGGGCTACACCGACAAGAACGCGCCAGGCCGCGACTGGAACTTGGCCACCGCCATGGTCATCAAGGGCGAAGCCGGCATGCAAATGATGGGCGACTGGGCCAAAGGCGAATTCGCCGCCGCCGGCAAGGTGCCAGGCAAGGACTTCAGCTGCGTGGCCGCTCCGGGCACCGCCAAGTCCTTCACCTTCAACGTGGACTCGTTTGCCATGTTCAAGCTCAAGAACGAAGCCAATGTGAAGGCCCAGAAAGACCTGGCCGCCGCCATCATGTCCACCGAGTTCCAGGAAGTCTTCAACCTGAACAAAGGTTCCATCCCGGTTCGCCTCAACATGAACCTGGCCAAGTTTGACGACTGCGCCAAGCTCTCCTCCAGGGACTTCGTTGACACCGCCAAGAGTGGCTCGCTGGTGCCCTCGATCGCGCACCAGATGGCCGTGCCCTCGGCCACGACCGGAGCCATCCAGGACGCCGTCAGCCAGTTCTGGAACGACGACAAGATGAGCACCCGCGACGCACAGGCCAGGATCGCCGCTGCAGCCCGGACCAAGTAATCGCCGGTCCCTGCCGGGCTGCGGCCACAAGCCGCAGCCCGGTTTTTCTTGACGGAACCCCCCCTATGCCCCGCCTCCCCCGCGCACCGGTGGACTGGCTGCCCCGCCTGGTGGTCGCCCCCAGCTTCATCGTGTCCCTGCTGTTCATCTATGGCCTGATGGCCTGGAACGGCTACCTCTCGCTGTCGGCCTCGCGCATTTTGCCGAACTACGAGTTCGTCGGCCTGCAGCAATACCTGACCCTGTGGGAGAGCGACCGCTTTCGCGTGGCTCTGACCAATATGGGCATCTTTGGTGTCCTGTTCATCGGCAGCAGCATGGTTCTGGGCATCCTGCTGGCGATCCTGCTTGACCAGAAGGTGCGTGGCGAAGGCGTTCTGCGCACCATCTACCTCTACCCCATGGCCGTGTCGATGATCGTCACCGGCACCGCCTGGAAATGGATGCTCAACCCCGGCCTGGGCCTGGAACACCTGATGCACCAGTGGGGCTTTGAAGGCTTCCGCTTTGACTGGCTGGTGCAGCAGGACATGGCCATTTACTGCGTGGTGATCGCGGGGGTGTGGCAAAGCGCAGGTTTTGTGATGGCGCTGTTCCTGGCGGGCCTGCGCGGCATCGACGATTCGATCATCAAGGCCGCCCAGGTCGATGGTGCGAGTCTGCCCAGAATCTACTGGAGCATCATCCTGCCGAGCTTGCGGCCGGTGTTCTTCAGCACCCTGATGGTGGTGGCCCACCTGGCGATCAAGAGTTTTGACCTGGTCATGGCGCTCACGGCCGGGGGTCCGGGCTATGCCACCGACCTGCCCGCCACCTTCATGTACGCCACCGCCTTCACGCGCGGCCAGATCGGTCTGGGCGCCGCCAGCGCGACCGTGATGCTGGCCACTGTGGCCGCCATCGTCGTGCCCTACCTGTATTCCGAACTCAGGAGCAAGCGATGAACCGCCTGAATCTGCATCGCCTGATCCTGTGGGCTGTCTTGCTGCTGTTCGCGGCCTGGTTCCTGACGCCGCTCTACGTCATGCTCGTGACCTCGCTCAAGGACGCGGACCAGGTGCGCAACGGCCATCTCTTGAGCCTGCCGACCGACCCCACACTCGTGTCCTGGGCCAAGGCTTGGGGCAGCGCCTGCACCGGCATCGAATGCCGTGGACTGCAACCCTACTTCTGGAACTCGGTGCTCATGGTGGTGCCAGCCGTGCTGGTGTCCACGCTGCTGGGAGCGCTCAATGGCTATGTGTTGTCAAAGTGGAAATTCCGCGGCAGCGAGACGCTGTTTGCCTTCATGCTGTTTGGCGTGTTCATGCCCATGCAGGTGGTGCTCTTGCCCATGAGCCAGGTGCTGGGCTGGCTGGGCATCGCCAGCTCGGTCTGGGGCCTGATGGCGGTGCACATCATCGCGGGCCTGCCCAGCACGACGCTGTTTTTCCGCAACTACTACGTCGGTCTGCCCGACGAGCTGATCAAGG